>JANYFM010000380.1 GCA_025362655.1 Hyphomicrobiales bacterium
AATGTCGGCACGAATTACGCGGCGCGCTAAAGAATGCGTTTTGCTTTGGCCCCGTGCAATCAACCGAGGCATTGCCGCTCTGTCGAGGTTTTGCCTGTGTGCCTCTTCGGCCAAGCCATAGGATACAAGCGCAAGCGCGATTAGCCGACATTTTCCATATGGCAGCCGATATAGGCCAAGTCTGGCGCAACGCTTGGATATTGGCAAATTCGGGCCGATGCCGGCTGCCTGCGCCCGTGTCTGGACGCCCCGCCGGGTTGCCGAGCGTGAAAATTCCCGAATTTCCTGTCATCGACGAGCCGCGTTGGCGGCGAAGGGACGGCACAAAGCCGCGCGCCGCTCTATCCGGCGGGCGAATTCCGGCTGTGGCGGGCCGCGCCCGCCGGCTCCCAAATTGCTTTGCAAAGTCTCTCCGCCGTAAACTCGGGCAATGAACCGCCTTCCTCCGCCCGTGACCATTCTCGTCACCGGCTTCGGCGCTTTTCCCGGCGCGCGGAGCAACCCGACCCTTGAGATCGTCCGCCGCCTCGCGCGCGTCCGCCGCTTTGCGCTGCTGGGCATCCGCGTCGAGACGCGCGTGCTGCGGGTGGAGTTCGCGGCCCTCGGGGCTGCCTTAAGCGCGGTAATTGTCGAAACCGGCCCTCGAGCCATAATCCACCTCGGCCTCGCCGCGCGGCGCAAGACGCTTTGCGTTGAAACACGGGCGCTCAACCGCGTTGGCCGGCTGCGGCCCGACGCCGCCCGGCGGTTTTCAGCCCATGCCATCGTGGAGCCGGGCGGGCCGGCCATCCGCAAGGCGCGCTGGCCGGCGGACCCCATCCGCGCGGCCATTCGCGCCGCCGGCGCGCCGGCCCGCCTTTCCATTGACGCCGGGGACTACCTTTGCAATCAGGCGCTTTACCTGACGCTCGCCGCCACAAATGTTCCCGCCGGTTTCATTCACGTGCCCAAACCCGCGCGGGGCGGCCAGCCATTGAACCCGCCGGGCCTGTCCATTGCAGCAATGGCGCGGGGGGTTGAGGCGGTGATCGTGCTGCTGGCGGCGCGTTGCCGCCGTCGCGGGCCTTGACCCCCCGGCTTGGGAAAAGCAAGGTCCGCCGCGATTGGAAACCGGCGGAAATTGCCTGATGAATATTGACTGGTCCTTCGTTTTGCAGGTGCTCCAGATTATCTGGATCAATATCCTGCTGTCCGGCGACAATGCCGTGGTGATCGCTCTCGCCTGCCGCTCGCTGTCGCCGCATCAGCGCAAATGGGGCGTCATTTTGGGCGCCGGCGCCGCCGTCGCGCTGCGCATCCTCTTCACGCTGATCGTCGTGCGGCTGATGGAGATACCCTATCTCAAGCTTATCGGCGGCCTGCTGCTGCTGTGGATCGCGGTCAAGCTGCTGGTCGACGAGACCGACGAGGCCGATGTGAAGGAATCGAGCACGGTCTGGAGCGCTGTGCAGACCATCGTCATCGCCGACCTCGTGATGTCCCTCGACAATGTCGTGGCCATCGCCGCCGCCGCCAAGGGCTCGTTCGCGCTGATCGTTTTCGGCCTCGTTCTGTCGGTGCCGCTGATCGTCTTCGGCGCGACGCTGATCATCACGCTTTTGCAGAAATATCCTGTTCTCGTCTGGGCGGGCGCGGCGCTGCTTGGCTGGGTCGCCGGCGAATTGATCGCCTCGGACCCGTTCTGGCATAGCGCGGTCGGCGCGCTGCCCGCGTCTTTCGAGCATTTGGCCGCGCCCGCCGCCGGCGCGGTGTTCGTCGTGGCGCTCGCCTGGCTTATCAAATCGCGGCGGCGGCGGGCCGGCGCGGCGCATTGAGCGGAGTGTTCAGCGCCCGGGCATGCGGATGGCGGGATGGACGGGCGCGCCGATCTGCACGCAATCGCGCCGCCCGGAATTCAGGCAGCGCTGGAGTTTTTCGTAATCCTCCAGCGCGCGCACCGTCCAGACTATCGCGATGGCGATCAACAGGAGAAACGCCGCCGCCGCCAAATTGATGAAATCGCGGTGCGCGTAATCCGTGTCATCGGCGGCGGGGCGGCGCTTCGCGGCGAGGGGCGCGATACCTCCGCCTTTGGCGCTGTTCCGCGTCGGGGGCTGAACGGCCATGTTTCTTTTCCGTTTCCCCGGGGCTTCGCGCGATCCGCCAGTCTGCGCCGGACGATAACGCCGTTCAAGCGCGAAAGTTGCCGGCGGCGGCGGCGATTTTTCCCCGCTCACATCTCAATCGGCAGCCCGGCGTAATTCTCCGCCAGCAGTTTGCGTCCGGCGCGGGAGCCGCAGACCGTTTGCAATTCGGCGATCTGGCGCTTCAAATCGAAGGCGCTGGCGTCCGGCATCGTGTGCAGCATGGAGGTCATCCACCACGAGAAATGCTGCGCGCCCCAGACGCGGCGCAGGCATGTGTCCGAATAAGCGTCGAACAGCGCCGTTGTCCCTGTTTTATAAAATGCCGTGAAGGCTTTCGAGAGAACGTAGACATCGGAAATCGCCAGATTCATGCCCTTGGCGCCGGTCGGCGGCACGATGTGGGCGGAGTCGCCGGCCAGAAACAACCGCTCATGGCGCATCGGCTCGGTGACGTAGCTGCGCATTTCCACCATGGTGCGCTGGGTGATTTTGCCTTCGCTGACCTTTAAGCCGTCGATATTGCCGAGGCGGACGCGCAATTCGTTCCAGATGCGGTCGTCGGACCAGTTTTTTTCATCCTCATCGGGCTCGACCTGGAGATACAGCCGCGACACCGTCGAAGAGCGCAGGGTGAACAGCGCGAAGCCGCGCTCATGGTGGCAATAGAGCAATTCGTGATGGGATGGCGGCGCATCAACGAGGATGCCGAGCCAGCCGAACGGATAGACGCGGTCATAATCGCGCCGGTCGCCGGCGGCGAACGTCGCGCGGCTGACGCCGTGAAAACCGTCGCACCCCGCGATATAGTCGCAGGTGAGGGTTTTTTCCGAGCCCTCGTGCATATAGCGGATTGAGGGTTTGCCGGTGTCGAGCCCTTCGAACGCGGAGACTTTGGCCTCGAAATGGATCGGCACGCCGGCCGCCAGATTGACCGCGATCATATCCTTGACCGCTTCCTGCTGGCCGTAAATGTAGACGCGCCGTCCCGTCAGCTCCTGCATGTCAAAGCGGTGCCGCTTACCGCCGAAAAT
This sequence comes from Hyphomicrobiales bacterium, assembly GCA_025362655.1. Classification (GTDB taxonomy): domain Bacteria; phylum Pseudomonadota; class Alphaproteobacteria; order Rhizobiales; family Beijerinckiaceae; genus Terripilifer. The sequence goes on from JANYFM010000380.1 coordinate 3,158, forward strand.
AAATTCCAGCCCGTCATGCGGCAGATATTCGCGCCGCATGCGCTCGCCCATGCCGGTTTCGTTGATAAGATCGACCGAGCCCTGCTCCAGCAGTCCCGCGCGAATGCGCGTTTCCACGTAGGGCCGGGTTCGTGATTCGAGGATGACCGAGGAAATGCCCTGCAAATGCAACAGCCGCGCCAGCATCAGCCCGGCCGGCCCGGCCCCGGCGATTCCAACTTGAACGTGCATATGCCACTCCTGAAAACCGGGGCGGACCTTAGCCGCGCGGGCGGGCGCGCACAATGCGGCAAAACAATGCCTTTCCCGCCCCGATTGCATGGCGGGCGCATTGCGTTTCCCGCCCCGATTGCATGGCGGGCGCATTGCGTTATGAGTGCGCCCGCAACGGGCGGGAGCCATGAGACGATTGATCCTTGAGGAGCCGGTCTCCGCCGCCGCGCTCTGGAGCCGCCGGCTGGCTCTGTTCGCGCTGGCGACGGCGCTGGTCGGCGTCGCGGTGTCGCGCAGCCAGACGGCCGATATCACGGCGGCGCTTGCTGTTCTGGGCGCCGCCATCGTCACCGCCTGCCTTGCCGTGCTGTTTGCGCTCGCGGGCGCGGTTGTCATCTGGCGCACCGGCCGCCGCGGCGCCGGCCTCGTGGTGACGGCGCTTTTGCTGGCGGCGCTGATGCTGGCCTGGCCCGGCTATCTTGCCCTTCAGGCGGCGCGTCTGCCGCTCCTCAATGATGTCTCGACCGATTTGATTGATCCGCCTGATTTCGCCCGCTCGTCGCGCGCCATCGCGGCGCGCGGCGCCGACGTTCATGGCCCGATTTCCGAGGCCTCCCGCGACGCCCAGCGCCTCGCCTATCCGCTGGTGCAGCCGATCCTGCTGGACATGGATTCCGATGAGGCCTGGCCCCTCATTCAAAAAGCGGTGGCGGCGCGCGGCTGGCGCACCATCGAGCAGACCCGCCCGGGCGGCCGCTCCGGCATCGGCCGCATCGAGGCCATCGACCGCACGCTGCTGATGGGGTTCCCCGACGACGTCACGATCCGCGTGCGCCCGCTGGCGGGGCAAACGCGCGTCGACGCGCGCTCCGCCTCGCGTTACGGGCGGCACGATTTCGGCGCCAACGCGGCGCGCATCCAGCGCTTTGCCGAGGAAGTGCAGGCGCAGCTCGACGCGCGCTGACGGGGTCAGGCCGGTGTGTATTCCGCTTCGAGCGTCGCCGGCCCGGCGGTTTCGATCCGGCCGCGCGCGGCAAGGTCCTCAAGGTGGGCGAGCACGGAAAGCGCCGCCGCCTTCTTCAGTTTTTCGTCGAGCCCGGCATAAAGCCTGTCGACGATGGCGGGCACCGTGCGCACGCCCGATTCAATCGCCCCGACAATCGTGGATTCGCGCATGCGCCGGTGGCTCAGCAGGCCGCGCACGAAGCGCCGGGGATCATTGACCGCGCCGCCGTGGCCGGGCCAATATACACTCTCGCCGCGCTCCCGCAGCTTTTCCAGCGACGCCATATAGTCGCGCATATTGCCGTCCGGCGGCGCGACTATGCTGGTTGACCAGGCCATCACATGATCGCCTGAAAACAGCGCGTTCTCCTCCTTCAGCGCGAAGCACAGATGGTTGGACGCATGGCCGGGGGCGGCAACCGCCGCCAGCGTGAAACCCGCGCCCTCCAACGCCTCGCCGTCGCGCATTTCATGATCGGGAATATGTTCGAGGTCATGGCTGGCATCGAGCCTTCCCGACGGCGCGTTTCCAACCGGGATATGCCGCGCGCAGCCAAAAATCGGCGCGCCCGTCGCCGCGCTCAGCGCCCGCGCGCCCGGCGAATGGTCGCGGTGCGTGTGGGTGACCAGAATATGCGTCAGCGTCTCGCCTTTGATCGCCTCAAGAATTGCCGCGGTATGCTCCGGGCTTTCCGGCCCCGGATCAATATAAGCGACGGCGCCGTTGCCGACGATGTAGCCGCAGGTGCCGGTGAAGGTGAACGGCGATGGATTGGGCGCGACAAGGCGGCGCACCAGCGGCGACACCCGCTCAGCCGCGCCGGGAGCGGGCGGGTCGCGGTTGTATTGGAGGTCTTCGCTCTGGACTTTATCGTTCATCGGCTGCCCTGCGTCGTTGGATGAAACGCAGCCTATCCGGTGAATCGGAAAATGTCAGGGACGCCGTTCGCGCCGGCGATAACTCCCTCAATGAAAATTCCGCCCTTTGGGCATGACGGCCGCGGTCTCCCGCGCGGCGGCCGAATTATCGTTGGCCGAGCCTTCGCCGGCGGGCGGCGCCGGCGCAAATAAATCCGGCGTTTCCCGCGGCTGTTTTTCGCGCTCCCGCGGGCGGCGGACCTCGTCGGCGTTGGCGAGCGCCGTCAGATGCGCGCCGCCGCCGGAGAGCAGGCCCAGCATGTCCGTCAAATCCTCGACGCGGTCGGCGATGACATGAATGACGCCGGCCTCGTTCTGCGCCCTGCCGGTGACGGCGATGAATTTTCCGCCGAGGACTTTGGCGCGCTCGCGCTCGAAAACCTTCGGCCACACGATGACATTGGCCGTGCCCGTCTCGTCCTCCAGCGTCATAAAGATGACGCCTTTGGCCGTGCCCGGCCGCTGGCGCACTAGCACGAGGCCGGCGACGGTGACGCGCGGATTGGGGGAGACGCCGCCGCCCGGCTGCCCTGGAACAGGGCGGACCCGGGAAAGCCCGTCCAAAGCTTCGCTTTTCACGATCCCCTTCGCATTCAGCAGCCGGCGCAAAAACGCCACCGGATGGGCTTTCAGCGACAGCGAGAGGTGGCGGTTATCCTCCACCACATGCTCGCCCAGCGGCATCGGCGGCAAATGCGCGTCGGGCTCGCTTTCGGCCGCGCCCTCCCGCGCGAACAGCGGCAGATCGTCCTTGTCGCCGGCGCGGTTGAGGCCGCGCGCGGCCCACAGCGCCTCGCGGCGGTCGAGGCCGATCGAACGAAAAGCGTCCGCCGCCGCAAGACGCTCAAGGACGGCGGAGGAGAGCCCGGTGCGCAGCCACAGATCGCGCAGCGAATCATAGCCGCCCCCGCGCAGCTCCGCGACGCGGCGCATGTCCTCCTCGCGCGCGCCGGTGATTTCGCGGAAGCCGAGACGCACGGCGCGCGTCGCGAGGATGTCCGGCGCCTGCTCCGCGTGGCGGGGGTGGACGGATGGGACGAAGGAAGGGCCCATGCCCTCAAGCGAGCAATCCCAGCCGGAGAAATTCACATCGGTTTCGCGCACATCGACGCCATGCTCGCGCGCGTCTCTCACGATTTGCGAGGGCGCGTAAAAACCCATCGGCTGCGAGTTCAGCAGCGCGCAGGCGAAGACATCGGGATACCGGCATTTCAGCCACGCCGAGGCATAGACAAGCAGCGCGAAGGAGGCCGCGTGGCTTTCGGGGAAACCGTAGCTGCCGAACCCCTCGATCTGGCGGAAGCACCGCGAGGCGAAGCCGGCGTCATAGCCTCTCGCGGTCATGCCGCTGACCATCCTGTCGTGGAAACTGTGCAGCGTTCCCACACGCTTGAACGCCGCCATGGCCCGGCGCAGTTTATCCGCCTCGCCCGGCGTGAACCCCGCCGCGACGATGGCGATTTTCATCGCCTGCTCCTGAAACAGCGGCACGCCAAGCGTTTTTCCCAGCACGCTTTCAAGCTCGGCCGAGGGGTAGACGACCTTCTCCAGCCCCTGCCTGCGCCGCAGATAGGGATGCACCATATCGCCCTGGATGGGGCCGGGCCGCACAATGGCGACCTCGATGACGAGATCGTAGAATTTCGCCGGCTTGAGGCGCGGCAGCATCGACATCTGCGCGCGGCTTTCAATCTGGAACACGCCGATCGTGTCGGCGCGCTGGATCATCCGGTAGGCCGCCGCGTCCTCGGAGGGGATTGTCGCCAGCGCCAGCCGCTCGCCGTAATGCTCATCCAGCAGATCGAGGCCGCGCCGCAGGCACGACAGCATGCCCAGCGCCAGCACATCGATTTTCAGAATGCCGAGCGCGTCGAGATCATCCTTGTCCCATTCGATCATGGTGCGGTCCTCCATCGCCGCGTTGGCGATCGGCACGACCTCGTCGAGCCGCGAGCGCGTGATGACAAAGCCCCCCGAATGCTGCGAGAGATGGCGCGGAAAGCCGGCGATCTCCCGCGACAGCTCCAGCGCCTGGACCAGCCGGCGGTCCTCCGGGTCAAAGCCCTTTTTGCGCAAGTCCTCCGGGTCCGCCCCGCCCGACCACCAGCCGGCGGCCGTGTCCGACAGCGCTGAAAGCTCCGCCTCGTTAAAGCCGAAGACTTTTGCGATTTCGCGGATGGAGGAGCGCGAGCGGTAGGAACTGACAGCGGCCGTGAGCCCGGCCCGCTCCCGCCCGAAGCGCGTATAGATATATTGCATCACCTCCTCGCGCCGCTCATGCTCGAAATCGACATCAATATCCGGCGGCTCGCCGCGCTCCGCCGAGATAAACCGCTCGAACAGCAGATCGTGCCTGACCGGATCAACCTCGGTGATCCCGAGACAAAAACACACCGCGGAATTGGCCGCCGAGCCGCGGCCCTGGCACAGAATGCCGCGCCCGCGGGCAAAGCGCACGATATCGTGGACGGTGAGAAAATAGGCGGCGTAATTCAGCTCCGCCACCAGCGCGAGCTCATGGCGCAGAATGCCGCCGACGCGCTCCGTGACGCCCAGCGGGTAGCGCCGCTCAGCGCCGGCGCGGGTGAAAGCCTCCAGCGCCTCCTGCGGGCCGGCGAAGCCCTCGCGCAATTCATCGGGATAATCGTAGCGCAGATCATCGAGGCTGAATTCGATGCCCTCCAGAAAACGCAGGCTTTCCTCCACCGCCTCCGGCGCCTCGCAGAACAGCCGCGCCATTTCAGCCGGCGTTTTCAGGTGGCGCTCGGCGTTGGCGTGCAGCCGCGTGCCCGCCGCCTCCAAGGCCACGCCCCCGCGGATGCAGATGACGCAATCGGCGAGGCGGCGGCGCTCCGGCGCGTGCATGAGCACATCGTTCACCGCGATCAGCGGCAGGCCTGTTTCGCGCGCCAGCGCGGCGCTGGCGGCCATATCCGCGCGGGTGTCCGCGCCATAGGCGGCGCAGGCGCCGATCCACACGCGCCCCGGCGCGAGCGCCGCGAGGCGGGAGATGAAATAGCTGTCGCCCCCCGGCATCACGATAAACCGCAGGCCTTGCGAAAAATCCTGGAGGTCCTCAAAGCGCAGCAGGCATTCGCCTTTTTTGGCGCGCAGATTGCCGGCCGTCAGCAGCCGCGTCAGCCGCCCCCAGGCGGCGCGGTCCTGCGGATAGGCGAGCAGATCCGGCGCGCCGTCGCTGAACACGAGGCGCGCGCCGCTGACAAGGCGGAAATCCGGCGCCTCTTCCCGGTGGTCGCGCAGATAAACATGGGCGCGCACCACGCCGGCCACCGAATTGCGGTCGGCGATGCCAAGCCCGCCGAGGCCCAGCGCAATCGCTTGCGCCACAAGCTCCCCGGGATGCGAGGCGCCGCGCAGAAAGGAGAAATTCGTGGCGCAGGCAAGCTCCGCGTAGCGGGGGGCCGCGGCGCCGGGTTTGGCGAAGCGGATCATGGCGCCCTCATGCGAACAGCCCGTGCAGAAACCATCGCGGGCGCGCCGTCCCGGTTTCGTACAGCCCCTCGCGGAACAGCCAGAACCGGCGGCCCTCGCCGTCCTCGACGCGGAAATAATCGCGGGTGAGGGCGCCCGCATGGGCCTTCCACCATTCCGGCGCGATGCGCTCGGGCCCTTCGATGGCGGCAACCTCATGGATAACGCGCCGCCAGCGGAAGCGCCGCGGCGGGCCGTCGGGAACCTCCGCCAGCGCCTCAACGGGCTCCGGCCGCTCAAACAGGCGCAGCGGGCGGGCGGGGCTTTCTTCCCCCCCGCCCCGTTTTTGCGGGGAGAGGCGGGACGCCGCCGCCACCGCCGTCACCGCGAATTCGGGAATATGCGTGTCGTTGAACTGAAACCGCAGCACCCGCCGCAGACCCAGCCGCGCGCCGAGCTTGTCCACAAGCGCCGCCATGTCTTCAGGCGGATTGTCTTTAGGCGGATTTCCCTTCTCTCCGCCCCTTGCCGGGAGAAGGCGCCCCGAAGGGGCGGATGAAGGGCCGCGCGCATCCGCTGGCGCTTCAGGCAGACACGGCGCCCCCGCGTCCAGCCGCTCCGCCGCCGTCGCCGCCAGCCGCACGAGATCGAAGCCGTAAGCGCTTTCGAGCGGGTCTTCGTTTTGGGCCGACAGCGCCGTGATGCGCTCGCGGAACAGCCGGGTTATGGCGGCGGGATCGCGCAGCGGCCGGCTGGCGGCGATGGCGATGCGGCGCGTCAGCCCGTCAACGCGGAACAGGCATGCTTCCAGCCGCCGCGCCCCCTCGCCGTGCCGCTCCAGCAGGCGCGACAGATCGCCGGCCAGCGCGCCGATCACCCGCTCAATGGAGTCGCGCTGGGAAAGCGGCTCGGCGAAGCGCCGCTCGACCAGATAGGGCGGCGCCTCGAAACGCGGCGAAATCGGGCTTTTGGCGCGGCCCATGAGGCCGTCGAGACGGGCGAAAACCGCCGCCCCGAACCGCGCCGCGACGGGCGCGCGCGGGCGCATCAGCAAATCGTCGATCCGCTTCAGCCCGGTCTGCGACAGGCCATAGACGGTTTCGGGCGCCAGCCGCAGGGCGGCGATGGGCAGGGGGCCGAACAGGCGGCGCAGGGCCTTCTCGTCCGCCCCGGGCGGCGCGGCGCGGGCTGCGCCGAAACGCGCCAGCGCCCAAGCGGCCTCCGGCGTGTCCGCCAGCGCCGCGCGGGCCTGATAACCGCGCCGCGCGAGGCGCTGTTCGATATTATCCGCCAGCGCCGCCTCGCCGCCGAACAGATGCGCGGAGCCCGCTATATCCAGCATTGCGCCGTCGGGCGCGTCGGGCGCGGCGAGCGGCGTGAAGCGGCGGCACCCGTCGGCAAGGCTTGCCGGGGTGAGGGCGGGCGCGTCAGGCGCGCGCGCGCGAATGCGGAGGCTCAGATAACGCGGCACCGCAAAACTCCCTTTCCCCGCCAGGCTCCCTTTCATGGCTGGCCGCCGCCGTGGCGGGGACGCCTTTCAACTGCCGGGCCTGAAAAGCCGGCGCGCCGAAAATCGGCTGGCGCCCGCCGGCGGAAGCGCGGAAAACCCCGGGCATGGCGCGCACCTCGTAACGCTCCCGCGCCGCCGTCGAGAGGCCGCAGGGGGCGGGCGCGCCGTGCAGCAGCACGCCGAGGCCCCCGCCGCAGCGCGCCGCCAGCAGAAACCGCCGCGTCGCCGTGAGATCGCAATGGCGGGCGGCGTCCCAGACCTCGCCGATGACGGCGGCGGGGGCGGGGGAGCGCAGGGCCTCCTCAATGGCCCAGAGGGCTTGGCGGGCATCGGCCGCGCGCACGAGGATGATGCCGGCGGCGCCGGACCCGCCCCCCATATGCGCGGCAAGGCCGGCCCCATAGAGCCCGCCGCTCTGTTTCAGGCTCATCTCGTCGCTGATCCAGAGGAGGCCGCCCGCGCCGCCCGCCCGGCGCAAAGCCAGCCCCAGCGCGAAACCCGCCGCCGCCGGGGCGTCTCCCGGCCCGGCGGGCAGCACCTCGCACAGCCCGCCGCCCGCCCGCCCGCCCGCGGCGGGCGAACCCGCGCCGATGCGCGCGACAGCCTCGCGCAAAAAGCCCATCCGTTCCGCTCTGCCGCCCGGCGACATCGGCCTGCCCGCTCTCTAAAAGTTCGTGGTTTGTTCTCTATAGATTCCAGCGAACGCGGGGAGAGTCAAGGGCAGAGGCATTTGTGCGGGCGCAATGGCGCCGCCGGAGCGGGGCGGCTCCGCGCCCGCCTCATTCCAAAATCAGTTTGTCCAGACGCCAGCTCAATTCCTGCGCCGCGAACACTGTCTTCGCATCCGGGCAGGCGATGCCGTGCACCCAGTCCATTGTGCCAGGGGTCTTGCCGTAACGCCCAATGGTTCCCAGCACTTTGCCGTCTAGCGCGACTTTGAAAATCCGCCCGACGCTGCCGATGAACAGAACCTGGTCCGGCCCAGGCGTGATGCACAGCGACCACGGATTGCCGCCCGGGCGGAATTCGCGCAGAAATTTGCCGTCGGTGTCGAACACCTGCACACGGCCGTTCTGGCGGTCCGCCACGTAGAGATTGTTTTGAGCGTCCATAACAAGATTATGCGGCGTGTTGAAATCGCCGGGCTGCGCGCCGCGGGTGCCCCAGTCTTTCACGAAGACCCCGTCCTTGGTGTATTTGGCGATGCGCGAATTGCCGTAGCCGTCGCTCACATAGAGCGAGCCGTCCGGGCCGGCGATGACATCCGTCGGCTGATAGAAATTCTCGCGCGAGGGCGCGGCGCGCTCGATGACGTGGGTCTTCCACGTCCATGCCTCGGGCCGCCGGCCAAGCACCATGCGGACGCGCTTGTCTTTGTCGAATTTGACGATGAGGTTGTTGCCGGCGTCGACATACCAGAGATTGTCCTGCGCATCGTAACGGGCATTGTGCGGCCCTTCAAAAATCGGCAGGCCGTCGCCGAACGAGCGCAGGAATTTGCCGTCCTTGTCGAACTCCAGCAGGCTGCGCGTTCCCCGGTGCGTGACCAGCACATTGCCCTTCGAGCTGACAGCGGCGCCGACGACCTCGGCCATGTAGACATCATCGGGCAATTTGAGAAAATCCGGCTCGACGCGGAAATTGATTTGCGGAGCGCCGGGCGTTGTCTGCGCCTGCGCCGAGCCGACAACGTAATCCATCAGGAACGACGGCGCGGGGCCGGTCTGCGCGGCCGCCGCGAGCGGCAAAAGCGTTGTCGCGGCGGCGGCGGCGATGAGCGTTGCAAAGCGCATGGTTTCCTCCCGGTGTGTTGGGAGGATTGAGGCATTGCGGGCGCGCGATTGCAAGGGGGAGGAGGAGGCGGGGGAGGGGGCTACATCCCCGCGAAAATTTCGCCGAGATCCAGCGTCAGCCCGGGGGGATCGAGCGCGATCACGCCAAGCTCATGGGCCGCCGATTCAATCTTGCCGCTTGCCGCGCGGCGATGATGGATGATGTTCCGCTCGGTCGGAACGACGATTAGATAGTGCTGAATCGAGGGATTGCGGAAATACCGCAGCAGTTTGCGCGTCGCGTCGAGCTTCTGCGTCGCGGGCGAGGCGACCTCGACCACAATGACAGGGTCTTCGAGGAGCGTCGTGGACGGCGGCAGCGGCGGGCCGCGGCGCACGAGAGCGTCGGGTTCAAACACGGTTTCGCCGTCGACGCGCACGGCCATGCCGTCGCCGAGAGCCTGACAGCCGGAGCCCGGCCCGGCGGTCTGGCGCCGGAAGCTCACGAGCACGCGGGCTTTGATCTCCGCATGAACAAGACGTTCGGCCTGCATTTTGTGAACGATGCCGTCGAGCAGCTCGTAGCGCGCGGAGCCCGGCCGCGCGTCATACCAGGCCATGAAGGCCTCGGCGCTCAGGCGGGGTTCGGATTTGCGGGAGACGGCCATGCGGATCGTCCAATCGGAGCGCCCGGATGATAACCGCCGGGCGGAAAATCACAAAGGCGTCCGCTTTCAGCCGTGCCGCGCCAGCACGCCGCGCACCGCTTCCACGAGCCCGCTTTCCGGCACGGAAAACTGCGCTTTCTGTTTCAGCTCCAGATAATCGGCGCGGTCTTTCGCGGCGCCGCCGGTTTGCGCGCCCAGCACGAGGTCTTTGATGACGATCTCGCCTTTTTCGCGCTCGTTCGAGCCTTGAATGACGGCGCAGAGCGAGCCGCGCTTGTCGGCGTATTTAAGCTGCGCGTTCATGCCGCCGGCGCCGAGATACATTTCGGCGGCGATGCCCGCGCCGCGCAGCGCCGAGACAAATTTCTGATAGTCGGCGATGCGCTCGCGGTCCATCGCCAGCACGACGACGGGTCCGCGCGCGCCTGCGCCCGCGACGATGGGCGAGTTCACGGCTTTCAGCGCTGAATAGAGCCGCGACACGCCGATGGAAAATCCCGTGGCCGGCACAGGTTCGCCGCGGAACCGCGCCACAAGCCCGTCATAACGCCCGCCGCCGCCGACAGAGCCGAAGCGCACGGGCTTGCCGTCCTCGCCTTTGACTTCAAAGGTGAGCTCGGCCTCGAAGACGGGTCCGGTGTAATATTCGAGGCCGCGCACGACGGAGGGGTCGATGATGATGCGGCGGGTGCCGTATCGCCCCGCGCTCGCAAAATCGGCTAATTGCTGCAACTCATCCAATCCCTGCGAAATCAAATCGGAGCCTGAAAAGTGCCCGCGGAGTTTTTTTATCGTCGCTGAATTTGTGATCGTCATCCCGGAAATTGAGACCGAGTCGTCCCGCTCCCATTGTTCAAGAGTACCAGTCTCCACCACGTCGGCTTGCGACATAAGTAGCGTCAAAACCTCGTGAGCCTGAGTTTCGCCAAGCCCCGCCCCCTTCGTGAAATCCCCGCTCTCATCCTTCCGCCCCGGCCCCAACAGCAGGCGCACTCCCTCAACACCCAGCCTGTCCAGCTTATCAATCGCCCGTAGCACCGTCAGCCTGCGCCCCGCGTTCTCATCGCCGCCCAGCCCGGCCGCCTCCATCACGCCGTCAAGCACTTTGCGGTTGTTGACTTTGATCACATAGTCGCCGCGCTTGACGCCGAGCGCCTCCAGCGTGTCGGCCGCCATCATGCAGATTTCGGCATCCGCCGCGGCGCCCGCCGCGCCCACGGTATCAGCGTCAAACTGCATGAACTGGCGGAAGCGCCCCGGGCCCGGCTTTTCGTTGCGGAACACCCACCCGGCGCGGAAACTGCGGAAAGGTTTCGGCAGCCTGTCGAAATTCTCCGCGACATAGCGCGCCAGCGGCGCGGTGAGATCGTAGCGCAGCGACAGCCACTGGTCGTCATCATCCTGAAACGAAAACACGCCCTCGTTGGGCCGGTCGAGATCGGGCAAAAACTTGCCGAGGGTCTCCGTATATTCGGCGAACGGCGTTTCCAAAGCCTCGAAACCGTAGAGTTCATAAACCCCGCGTATCCTCGCCAGCATTTCATCGGTGGCGGCGATGTCGCCCCGCGCGCGGTCGCCAAAGCCGCGCGGCAGGCGGGCTTTCACGGTCGCGGGTTTGTCAGGCGGATTGGACATGGCGAATGGGTCCTGGCGGCGCATTTCAACAGGCAAGCCGCGTGTTTAAGGGCGCGGCGTCCGGCGGGCAAGGGGCGGAGCGCGTTGCGGCAAACGCCCGGCGCCGCTAGTCTGTACCGGATAAGGAAAATCCCCAATGTCCTACGTCGCGCACGTCCTTCAGCCCGGCGAAAAAATCCTGCACGTCGGCAGGCCCCATTGGATCGGCTATTGGCGGGCGATGGCGCTGCTGATTTTGGCCGGTGTTTTTGCGTACTTTAAGCCGGCCAATGCGGCGGGCGCCGAGACGTTCTGGATCATCGCGGGGGGCCTCTGCCTGATCGCGCTGGCTTTTGCCGCGCAAACCGCCTTTCACCGCTGGACCCAGGAGATCGGCGTCACCGACCGCCGCGTCATCTACAAGCGCGGGTTTATTTCGCGCCACACCGCGGAAATGAACATGGACAAGATCGAAACCGTGCTGGTTGAGCAATCGCTGCTCGGCCGCCTGCTCGGCTACGGCACGGTGACGATCCAGGGCACCGGCGCCAGCATTGAGAGCCTGCGAAATATCGCTGATCCCATCGGCCTGCGCAGCTCCATCACCGCGCGGTGAGAGAGGCTCCCCGCCGCGCAATAAACTCCAGCACCGCGGCGTTGAAAATCTCCGGCGTCTCCCAATAAACCGCGTGGCCGGCCTCCGGCACGATCAGCATTTCATTGTCGGGGATATGCGCCGCGTAGAGCGCCAGCAGCGGGGGCGGCAGCCACAAATCGGCATCGCCCGTCATCAACAGCGTGGGCACGCGCATCGTCTCCAGCGCTTTCCACGTGACCTCGTTGACCGGCGCCGGGCCGAGCCGGTTGCCCGAAAGCGCCTTGTGCTCGAGATCGAGCCATGCCTTCACGCCCTCGGGATTGGCGGCGCGGTAAGACGGGCCGATTTCGCGGAACTCCGGCGGCATCGCGTCAAAGCCTTTGGGACGCAGGCCCTCGCTGAGCGCCAGATAGGACGCGTCGCGCACCCCGCCGACGCTGGAGGAGAGCGTCAGCGTCAGCAGCTTTTCGGGATGTGACAAGGCATAATCAACAACAACGGCGCCGCCGGCGGCGGAGGCCACCGCGTGAAATTTATCGACGCGCAGAAATCCGGCAAGCTCATGCAGATCGCCGGAGGCGCTGCCGGGGTTTTTGGGATCGGCGGGCGCTGATTGATAATGGCCGCGCCGCGAATAAGTGATCACGCGGTATCCAGCTTTGGCGAAAACCGGTTGCTGATAGGGCCAGACCAGCGCGCTGCCGGTGGCGGGATGCGAGAAGATCACGGCAGGCCCGGCGCCGCCGCTGTCGCGGTAATAGAGGCGCGCGCCGCCCGGCAGGGCCGCGATGCCCTCCTGAAAAGGCGCCGGCTGCGGCACGGGAATGGCTTTCATCGCATTGGCCTCGCTGGCTCTGATGGCGGGCGCCTGCGCCCGCGCTCCCGCCGGAATAAACAACAGAGCAAGGCAGGCGGCGAGCCGGCGCGAGCGTGCATGCATGGAGGCGCCTCCCGCTGTGTCCGTGCCATCTTAGCGCCGCCTCCCCTTCGCGAACAGTCATCGCGCGGTCACTGACCCTGGCAGCCGGCGGACGAGGGAATGCGCCCGTCCAGCGCGTATAGCTCGATATCGAAGCCGGCGCCCTCGCCGGGCCTGCCGATGCGGTGAACACCCGCCGCGCGGTAACAGGTCAACAGCGCCGCTGTCTCCGCGTCCTCCTTCGCCCACCCAAGAAAATCAAAGGGCAGCCTTTCGATCATCAGTATGTCAGGCCGTCCCGCGATAATGTCCTGCGCCATCCCGCGCCGGTCGTTCTCCACTGCCGCGCGATAGGCCGGCAGCAGCAGGCGGTCGAAATCCTTCGCGCCCGCCAGCCCCGCCGCATGGAAGGGCACCCAGCGGCTGAACGAACGGCTGACCCAGACGCCGTCGACCGCGCGCACAGCGGGAAACGCCGCCGCGAAGTCCGCGGCGATAGCGCTGACGCGCGGGTTTTGCTTCAGCGCGCGCAAGGGCGCCTCGAGGGCGCGCGCATCGAGGCCGCTGTTGAACCACAGCCAGAACTGCGCCGCGAAAGCCCCCGCGCAAACCAACGCAACGACGGAGCGGGGTTTCGCAAGGCCGGCGCCGGCCAGCAGAATAACCATGAGGCCCAGCGCCGGGTAGAAATGATAGGGCCAGCCCTTGCCCTGTATCAGCGCCGCCGCGAGGAAACCCGCGATGGCCGCCGCCGTCGCTATGATGGGCGGCTCGAGCAGCGCGCGGGGCCGCGATCCCGCCAGCAGAAAGGCGGCCAGCGCCGCTTCTCCCGCCAGCAGTGCAAGGCCGCCGTCCAGCATTTCGTTGAACGGCGCGCGGACCGGAAGATAAAGCAGCCGCGCCACCGGCATCATGGTGCTCCAGAACTCCAGATAAACCGCGAGCGCGCTGCCGGCGTAGAGGCAAAACAGGGCCGCCGCCGTCCAATGCTCTCGCATAAAACACAGCCGCCAATCCCGCCGCGCCAGCG
>JANYFM010000001.1 GCA_025362655.1 Hyphomicrobiales bacterium
GGGATGGCAGGGCCTGTTCGCGCCCGCCGGCACGCCCGCGCCGGTTGTCAGGCGCATCGCGGCGGAGGTTAAAAAGGCGTTTGAGGCGCCGGAAATGCAGGCGCGCGTCGATGCCTTCGCACTCGACAATGTTTTTTCCGGCCCCGGACAATTTTTGGATTTCTATGAAAGCGAGGTCGAGAATTTCCGCCGCATTGTGCGCGAAGCGAAAATCCCCTTGCAGGAGTGAGGCCGCCCGGGGCAGGCTCGCCTCATGGTCAAGCCGCCGCAAAAGACTTCCCCCGCCACTGTTGAACGCATATCCGAAGCCTTCATTGATATTGCCGCGCTGCCGCCGCGCGTCGCCGCCCTGCGGGAGAAAATCCTTGAAGCGGCGGAGGCGCGCGATATCGAAGCGCTGCGGCCCGCCATCGAATGGAACGAGACGCCGCCGATCTTCGCGCGCGGCGGCGGCGCGCCCAAAGGTTTCTCGCAAACCATCGAATTTTTGAAAAGCCGCTCTTTCGACGGCAAGGGCAATGAGATCCTGAGCCTTCTGAAAGCCGTGTTTGCGCAGCCCTTTGTCATAACGCGGCGCGGCCCCGTCACAACCTACGTCTGGCCGGCCTTTGCGATGCGCCAGCGCCCCGATCCGGCGCCGGAGGAGCGGCTGGTCATGCTGACCTGTGTGCGCTTTGCCAATCTGGGCGCCCGCAACGACATTGGCCTTCCCTTGATAGAGCGGATCGGCATCGGCGCGGACGGCACCTGGCATTATTTTTGGTCGGGTTGACCGCAAGGCGCCGGCTTTGCAGCGCGTGGCAGTCCATCATCGCGGTGACTATCGATCCATGCCGCCCGCCGTGTCGGCTTTCGGATAGGCCCGGGCGAAAGGCGCGATCACCATCCCCAGCACGGTGATGGCCCCCAGCATCAGCCATGCCTCGTTGACGGCTTCCGTAAGCGCCGCGCGCTCAATCAGTTCGCGCAGGGTTGTTTGCGCGGTCTCATCGCTCAGCGCCCGCGTCAGAAGCTCCGGCGAAGCGCCGGCCGCCGCCGCGGCTGCCATATCGCCCGCCGCGATCTTTGCCTCAATTCGGTCGCCCAGAATCGGCCCGCGTCCATACAGCAGCGTATCGATGAGCGCGATGCCGATCGCGCCGCCGAGATTGCGCATAAGATTAAACAGCGCGCTGGCATCGGCGACACGCCCGGCGGCGAAATGTCCAAGCGCGAGCCGCGTCGGCGGCAGCAGGCAGAACATAATGGCGCAGCCGCGCGCGATCTGCGGCCAAAACATTTCGGCCTGATCGGTGGCTGGTGTGGCCAGCGCGCCCGCCGAGAGCCCGCAGGCAAACAGCGCGAAGCCGAAGCAGGCGAGCGCGCGCGCGTCGAGCCGCCGTTCCAGCGCGACCGATGCCGGCGCGGTCAGCAATTGCGCCCCTCCCGTCGCAAGCATGATCCAGCCGATCTCCAGCGGCCCGTGGCCGCGAACGAAAGCCAAAAACACCGGCATCAGATAAACCGAGCCATACAGGCCCATGCCAAGAATAAAACTTAAAGCGCAGCCGATCGCGAAGTTGCGGTCGCGGAAGGCTGTGAGATCGACAATCGGCGGCGCGCGGCGGAGGGACCGCGCCGCGAATAAGACCGCCGCGGCGGCGGACATCGCCAGCAGCCCGGCGGGCAGGGGTGTCAGCCAGCCGCGCGAGGGCGCTTCTTTCAGGGCGGTTTCGAGGCTGGCGAGGCTGACGCACAGCGCCAGCAGCGCCGGAACATCGAGAGCGCGCAGCAAACGGAGCTGCGCCGCCTCGCGCCGCAGGAAAAAGCCCGCCACGAGGATGCTAACCACGCCTGGCGCGACATTGATAAGAAACAGCCAGCGCCAGGAAAAGGTTTGGGTGATCCAGCCGCCCGCCAGCGGGCCGCAGGTCGGCGCGAGCACCGCGAGCACGCCGGCGATGGTTGTGGCGTAACCCTGTTGGCGGAACGGGAAAAGCAGGAAAACAGCGGAGAAAACGAGGGGAATGAGGACGCCGCCGGCAAAGCCCTGAACCACGCGCCAAGCGATGAGCGGGGCAAAACCGCCGCTCGCCGCGCAGCCGATGGAGGCCGCGGTGAAGAGCGCGAGCGCGAGGACGAACAGGCGGCGCATCGATAACGCGCGGGTCAGCAGTCCCGTCAGCGCTATCGCGATGATCTCGGCAATGAGGTAGGCGGTCTGCACCCAGCTAACGTCTTCGGGCGCGATATCCAGCGCGCGCTGAATTTCCGGCAGAGAGGTGACGACAACCTGAATGTCGAGGATCGCCATGAACATGCCGAGCGACATGGCGAGGAAGCCCGCCCAGACGGCGGCGTCCGCGGCTTTGCCCCGCGCGAATGTCATGCCTTCAGCGCCGCGTTTTCGGCGCGAATGCGCACCAACAAAATTCCCGCGTTGAGCGCGCTGAAAATCAGCGCGAACCCGGTCAGGCCGAATGCCATCGGCAGCGCCAGAATCTCGCCCGCCACCACAAGATAATTGGGATGGGCGAAAAAGCGGTATGGCCCCGAGCGCACCCGCGGCTCTCCTGGGAGCACAAGAATGCGCGTTGTCCAGCGTCCGCGCAGGCTCGCCAGCACCCACAGACGCGCGATTTGCAGCGCGGCGAAAACCGCGAGCCACAAGGGTTCAACCGCCGCGTTGCGTCCGAGCAGCCAGAGGCCGGCGAGCCAAGCCGCATGCACAATCACAATGGCGGGATAATGGGACGCGCCATGCTCGACCGCGCCCTTTTGCAGCAGCAAAGCCGTGTTGCGCCGCGCCCAGACAAGCTCGGCAAGCCGCTCCGCCGCCACCAGCAGGATAATTGCGGAGGCCGCGGTCATGCCGCCGCCGTCAGCGAGAGGAGGCTCAGCGTGAACCCCGGACCGAGCGCCATCAGGACGCTGCGGCGCGGCAGGCCCGCGCGCAGCATGCGCTGCAAAGTGAAGAGCACCGTGGGCGCGGACATGTTGCCGTTTTCAGCGAGCACGGCGCGCTCATGGTCGAGCGCGCCGCGGCGCAAATCCAATGCGTCCTCAATCGCGCTGATAACCTTGGCGCCCCCGGGATGGCAGATAAAGCGGTCAATATTTGCCCGCTCAAGGCCCATGCCCATAAGCGACGCGTCAACCGCCGGAGCGAGGCGGGAGGCGGCGAAATCAGGAATGGAGCGGTCGAAAATAACAGAGAAGCCGGTTTCGTCGATTCCCCATCCCATGATGTCGAGGGTATCGGGCCACATGTGCTCCGCGCCCGCTCCGATCCGCGCCGCGCCGCCCGGGCCCGCCCGCACCACGCAGGCGCCCGCCCCGTCGCCGAACAGCGCTGTTGCCACGATATTTGCCTTGCTCATTTGATCGAGCCTGAAGGCGGTTGTGCAGGTTTCGACAGCAACGAAAAGCACGTTCGAGCCCGGCGCGGCCTCCGCCAGGCGGTCCGCGGTCGCGAGCCCGGTGACGCCGCCCGCGCATCCCAGCCCGAAAATCGGCGTGCGCAGGACATTGGGGCGAAAGCCAAGGGCGCGCGCCGCGCGGGCCTCCAAGCTTGGCGCGGCTATGCCGGTGGAGGACACCGTGACGATGGCGTCGATGTCAGACGCGCGAAGTTTTGCTCCCTCGAGCGCGCGCGCGGCGGCCGTTGCAAAAAGCCGGGACGCTCCGCTGACATAGGCATCCATGCGCTCGGTCCAGCCGCGCGGCTCGGTGTACCATTCCAAGGGCATGATGGCGTAACGGGACTCAATGCCGGCGGTGGTGAACACCGGCGCCATTCGCTCAAAGCCTGGATAGCGCGGGGAAAAAACCTTTGTCGCCGCCGCGAGGATATCGGATTGCCGCAGTCTATGCGGAGGCACCGCGGTGGCAATGGACAAAAGCGCGGCCATAAAAGCTCCAAACTATTTAAGCGGAAACGCGCAAGCTCAGACACCGTCAGGCGGGCGCGATTAAGGCGCCGGCGCGGCACACGCATCATATCCGCGTGATGCGGCGGGCAATGGTCACAGCGCATCGTGAAACCGCACGGCCTCCCCGCGCGCGGGCGAAACGAGTTCGCCGTCCCACATCACGCGCGCGCCGCGGATGAAGGTTCCCACGGGCCAGCCGGTGACGCGTTTTCCGTCATAGGGCGTCCAGCCGCAGCGCGAGGCGATCCATGAATCCCGGATCGTTTCAACGCGCTTCAAATCAACGATGGTGAAATCCGCGTCATAACCCGCGGCGATCCGCCCTTTGTTGGCGATGCCAAACAGCCGCGCCGGCCCGGCGCTCGTCATATCGACGAACCGCGCCAGCGTCAGGCGCCCGGCATGGACGTGATCGAGCATCAGCGGCGTCAGCGTCTGCACGCCCGGCATGCCTGAAGGGCTTTCGGGATAGGGTTTTGCCTTCTCCTCCAGCGTGTGCGGCGCGTGATCGGAGCCCAGAATGTCCGCGATGCCCTGTTCAACGCCGCGCCAGATGCCGGCTTGGTGGTGAAGCTCACGCACCGGCGGGTTCATTTGCAGCTTCGCGCCAATGACGTCGTAGGCCGAGGCATCGAGCGTCAAATGATGCGGCGTGACCTCCACGCTCGCCACGTCCTTGTGGTCCTTCAAAAAAACCATCTCCTCGGCGGTCGAAATATGCAGCACGTGAATCTTGGCGCGCTGCGCCCGCGCGATGCGCACGAGACGCTGCGTGCATTGCAGCGCTGTCGTCACATCGCGCCAGACATGATGCGAGCGCGGATCGCCTTTGACACGCAGATGCTTTCGCTCCTCAAGGCGGTATTCATCCTCGGAATGAAACGCCGCGCGGCGCCGCGTTTGCGCCAGAATGGCGGCGACGCCGGGATCATCCTCCACCAGCAGAGAGCCCGTTGACGAGCCCATAAACACTTTGATGCCCGCCGCCCCCGGCAGGCGCTCCAGCTCGGGGATATCCTTGGCGTTTTCATGAGTGCCCCCCGCCCAGAAAGCGAAATCGCAGTGCATGCGGTGACGGCCGCGCTTCACTTTGTCCGCCAGCGTCTCCGCGCTCACCGTCAGCGGGTTGGTGTTGGGCATTTCGAAAACCGCGGTCACGCCGCCGAGAACCGCGGCGCGGGACCCCGTCTCCAAATCCTCTTTGTGGACTGGGCCTGGCTCGCGGAAATGCACTTGGCTGTCGATGACGCCGGGGAGAATGTGCAGACCCCGGCAATCGATAACCTCGCCGGCGGAGGCGCGCGAGAGATCGCCGATCTCGTCAATTCGCCCGCCGGTCACGCCGACATCGCGCAGACCCTCGCCATCGTGATTAACGAGCGTGCCGCCCTTCAAAATCAGATCAAAGGTCCGTGCCATCGCGTTTTTCCCGCATTTGCCGCTTGCGCGGCGACAGAACCGGCTTAATTAGAGCGAACCGGGCTTGCAAGCGCCGGATGCGGAACCCGCCCATGCCCCGGACTTTTCTCTCTGATCGCGGCGTTGTGCGCGTCGCCGGCGCCGATGCCTGCTCGTTCCTGCAGGGCCTCGTCACCTGCGATATGGCGAAGGCCGCGCCGGGCCGGCCCGTCTTTGGCGCGTTGTTGACGCCGCAGGGAAAAATCACCGCTGATTTCATCATCAGCGAGGCTGATGGCGCGTATTTTCTGGATTGCCCGCTGGCGCTGGCGGAGGCTCTGGCCAAACGCCTCGGGTTCTACAAGCTGCGCGCGCGGGCTGAGGTCAGCGACATCTCCGCCGCCCACGGCGTCGCCGCAAGCTGGGGCGCGGACTTCGAAGGGGAGGCCGACCCCCGCAATGCCGGGCTCGGCGGGCGCGTGCTTGGCGAACGCGCCGCGCTGGAGCGCTCGCACGGCGTCAGCGCGCTTTCGCTTTACCAAGCGCATCGCATTGGTCTCGGCATTCCCCAGGGCGGGCTGGACTTCGCCTATGGCGATGCCTTTCCGCACGAGGCGAATCTCGACCTTCTGCACGGCGTCGATTTCAAAAAGGGCTGCTACGTCGGCCAGGAGGTTGTTTCCCGCGTCGAGCACCGGGGCGCCGCCAGAAAGCGCATCGTGCCCGTGCATTTTGAGGGAGCGCCGGATGGCGCGGCCCCGGCCCCGGGAACGCCCGTGCGCGCCGGGGAAATCGAAGTCGGGATGATCGGCTCCGCCGCCGGCAGCGAGGGCCTCGCATCGCTGCGCGTGGACCGCGCGCGGGAGGCCGCTAAAGCCGGCGTGCCTTTAACCGCCGGCGGGACGCGGCTGCGCGTCCCCTCAATTGAAGCGTGACCAGCTCACGCTTTGGCAGATCAGCCCGCCCAGCACGCAGCCGCTGGTGGTCAGCGTGTCGCCGGAAAGCGTCATCTTGCCCGAATAGGTTTTGCCATTCTCGGGATTGAAGGCATTGCCGGTCCAGGCGTTCGCGCCATTGGCCTTCATATTGTAGAAGACCCGCTGGCCGATTTTCGCCGGGCCGGATGTGTCCTTCAGCCAAACAATCGTGCCGCACATGGTGTCGCCGCAGGGCGCGACGCGCACACGGGACGCGCCGCTGTCGCGCAGCCAAACTCCGCCGAGTTCAGCGGCGGCGGAAGGCAGGGCGAAAGCGGTCAGCAGGACAGCGGTCAGGACGGCGCGCATGGTTTCCTCCCGAAATTTCATCAAAGATATTAAACCATCGCAGGCGCCCCGCAATCAAGACCAAAGGCCGATGCGCTTTCACGCACCGGCCCCGGGAGACCCGTCGGCTTGCGCCGGCGGGAATGCTTTCGCGATCACATTTTCGGCAGCACCGAGATTTTGCGCACGGTGCCGGTGACGCCCTCGATTTTGCCGACGCTCGTCGCCTTGCCGGTGGCCAGATCAACGCTGTAGAGGGTGCTGTCGCCCATCAGCCAGCCGGTGTTTGCCTCCCCGGCGGTTGAAATATCGAAGGCCCAATTCGTCGCGGTGACGCCGAACTTGCCAACGGCATTCAGCACGCCGTCGTTCGGCGGGGCCTGCTTCAGCAGCGCGCCGATGGTGGCATCCACATCATAGAGCGCGGTTTCCTTCGCGCCTTTCACCGAATTGGTGTAGGCGGCGGCGACGATTTTCGGCGTCTCGCCTTTGTGCATATCGGTTTCGGCGAATTTCAGTTTCATATCGACTGTGACCTTGCCGTCATCGACATTGGCGCGCAGGTTGGAGCCGTCGCTGCCGATGATGCGCATGCGGTCGGCGACGGGATTGAAGTCGACGGTGCCGGTAACGCCGGCGGCCAGCATATTGTCGAGCTTCGACTTCATGGTCGCCTTGCCCGTGGCGGTGTCGATGGTCACAACCGTGCCGTCGCTGACGAGGCCGTAGAGCATGCCGTCGGCGGGGCGCACATCGAAGCCGTGCAGCTTGCCGGTGATGCCGGTGATTTTCATCGACTTGGTGACTTTTTTCATGCCGACATCGACGATGGCGAGCGTATCATCGCCGACAAGGGCGGCAACAGATTGGGCGGCGGCGGGGCCGGCGAGGATGGTCGAGGCGGCGAAGGCGGCGAGCGCGAAGTTTTTCATTGGAGGTCTCCCTGAACAGACCGGAACTGCCCGGCACACAGCGGATACCCCCGGCCAAATGGCCTGGACGCAGCGGGCCGAAAAGATTGTCCCGATCCGCGTCCACCGGCTAAGATGACGGGTATTGGCTTCGGGAAAGGAGCTTCGGGATGCTGGCCGCGACCATGACGAGACCGGACACAGGCATAGCCGCGGCTCTGCGCCGCTGCGCGGGCGGCGACCGCGCGGCCCTGCGCTCGATCTATGATTCCGAGGCGCCCGCCATGATCGGCGTCGCCATGCGCATCCTGCGCCGGCGCGAACTGGCTGAGGAGGCGGTGCAGGACGCATTCGTGCGCATCTATCAATACGCCGCCAGTTTCGACCCCTCGCGCGGCGAGGCGAAAACCTGGATTTACGCCATTCTGCGCCACCGGGCGCTCAATATTCTGCGCGGCGAGGCGCGCACCGACTATGTCGAGGATTTTGAAAAAATGGACGTTGCCAGCGAGGATGAGTCCCCCGAGGCGGCGGTTTCGCGCCTTTCGGATGAAAAATCCCTGAAGAAATGTCTTGAGACTTTGGAGCCGGTCCGGCGCAACGCCGTCGTGCTGGCTTTTGTCAGCGGCCTCACCCACGGCGAGGTTGCGGGGCGGCTGGGCGTGCCGCTGGGCACGGTGAAGGCTTGGATCCGCCGCAGTCTGGTCTCGCTCCGGGAGTGCATGGGATGATCTCTGGAGATATCGACCGGCTTGCCGCCGAACACGTCATGGGCCTTCTCGAAGGCGGGGAAGCCAGCACGGCGGAAAAGCTGATGGGACAGGACACTGAATTCACGGCGCGCGTTGAATATTGGCGGGGCCGTTTTGGCGCCTTTGATGAAAGCGCGCCCCGCATAGCGCCCTCCGATGCTCTCTGGGCGCGCATCGAAGCGGATATCGCCCGCGTTCCCCAGCCCGCCGCGCGCGCCCTCGCTCCCGCAACACCCTCGTGGTTTGCCGGCCTGTGGGAGAACTTGGGTTTCTGGCGCTCCGCCGGTTTTGCCGGCGCCGCCGCCGCTTTGGTGCTGGCGTTTGGCCTCAACGCGTCGCTGCGCGAACAGGCGAAAAAGCCCGTCATGATCGCGGTGCTGATGACGGACGCCAATCGCGCCGCCGCCGTGGTGAACGTTTCAGCCGACGGCACAGCCGAACTTGTGCCGCTTGATGATATCGCCGTGCCCGCCGGGCGCGCGCTGCAAGTCTGGACACTGTGGGACCGCGCGCGGGGCCCGGTTTCCATCGGTCTTGTCAGCCGCGCCCAGCGCATGCCGCTTCAGCTTGGCAGCCTTCCCAAAACCGGCATCAACCAGTTGTTCGAGATATCACTGGAGCCGGAAGGCGGCTCGGCCATCGGCAGGCCGACGGGGCCGGTGCTGATGAAAGGGACGGCGAGCACGGCGCTGTAGGGGCGGGGCGCAATGACTTCCCTGGGTCACCCCTCTTACCGCCACGCCTACCTCGCCGAAATCTTCGACCGGCTGGAAGCGGGGGACACGGGCATCAAGGCCAAAGTTCATGCCTTGATGGCGCTTTGGAAAGCGCAGCCCGAAATGAACCCGTGGCTTTGGCAAACCTGGGAGCGCCTGCTGGAAAGGCCCGTCGCCGAAATGAGGGCCGCTGTCCTTGCGGACACGCAGGATGGCGACATGCTGCGGCACGCGCGAAACGGCAGGAGATTTCGGAAACGAGACTCACGGACGCGAATCAAAAACACATCAAAATCGCGAATACGAGCGGCGAGAATGGCCGTCGTGACAGCGGAAAAGGTCACGAAACAGGGTGGTCAATGAATTGAGCTAGGTCACGCGAAACGCGACTCGATGCCTCATCATTGTTCGCCGCAGCTATTACCGCCCATAGGATCACTCGTAGGCCATAAGTGACAGGGTTCTGTACGCCAGACTGATCCTGTTCCCATGACGTGGCGAGATAGGCAAAGAGAGCGAGCCTTTGTTTCGCTTCCGTAGGTACATTCTTTAACCAACCAGAAAACGTTGCGTCAAGAGACGGCGGCAA
>JANYFM010000030.1 GCA_025362655.1 Hyphomicrobiales bacterium
GCGCAGATTGCAATCGAGCCGGTTGAGTCAAAGCTGTCGTCCTGAACAATGACCGCGGGGCGCGGCTTGCCCGTGTAGCCGCCGCCTCCCGCAACAGTCCAGATTTCGCCGCGTCTCAATCAAAACTCCCGCTGGACACGGCGTCGATGAAGGCCCGATCATCGCGTGCGCGAGCGATGGCCGCGACGGCTGCGGACTGGCGGCTTGCTTCCAAACGGAAGGCGGGGGAGCGCACGTCCGGGGCCCAAATTTGAATGGGGCGCAGGCCCTGCTTGCGGAGGCGCTCGCGGTATTCGCGCACCTTGACGCGCGAGGGCTTGGCGGGGGATGCCGGGGCCATGGAACGGTCTCCATTGGGGTTACATGTAACTTATCGTGAAAGTGGCTGCCGGACAGACCTTTTCGACAACCAGCCAGGCCGCCCTTGCGCCCCGCCGCGCGCTCCTGTATGCCCCGGCCATTCCACAGGCGGATTTTTAAGCGATCCTGATCCAAGGACCGCTCCGGTGGCTGGCATTTGCCCGCTCACATGATCCGCCGAGGTTGAACCGGAGAACGAACACAATGGCACTGCCCGACTTTTCCATGCGCAGCCTCCTTGAGGCGGGCGCTCATTTCGGCCATCAATCGCACCGCTGGAACCCGAAAATGGCGCCGTTCATTTTTGGCGCCCGCAATAACATCCATATCATCGATCTCGCGCAGACCGTGCCTTTGCTGCACCAAGCGCTGAAGGCCGTGTCCGACACGGTGGCCAAGGGCGGGCGCGTGCTGTTCGTCGGCACCAAGCGGCAGGCTTCCGAGCAGATCGCCGAGGCGGCCAAGCGCTCGGCGCAATATTACGTCAATTCGCGCTGGCTCGGCGGCATGCTGACCAATTGGAAGACGATTTCGGGCTCCATCACCCGCCTGCGCAAGCTCGATGAGCAACTGGGCGCCGGCGGCCCCGGCCTGACCAAGAAAGAGCGCCTGATGATGTCGCGGGAGCGCGACAATCTTGACAAGGCGCTCGGCGGCATCCGCGACATGGGCGGCACGCCCGATTTGATTTTCATCATCGACACCAACAAAGAGCAGCTGGCCATCAAAGAGGCCAACCGCCTCAACATCCCCGTCGCCGCGATTGTCGATACCAATTGCAACCCGGACGGAATCACCTTCCCGGTGCCCGGCAACGACGATGCGGGCCGCGCCATCGCGCTCTATTGCGATTTGTTCGCGCGCGCCGCCCTCGACGGCATCTCGCGCGGCCAAGGCGCCCGCGGCGCTGATCTTGGCGCGATGGAGGCTCCCCCGGCCGAGGCGGCTCTCGCCGAGCCCGCCGCTCCGGTCATTCACGCGGAAATGTTTGAGGCGCCAGCCGAGGCGTTCGAGATGCTCACCGCGCCGCGCGGCGCGCCGGATGATCTCGCCAAGCTCACGGGCGTCGGCCCGCAGGTCGTCAAGAAGCTCAATGACGGCGGCATATTCCACTATTGGCAGGTCGCCGCCATGACGCCGGCGGATGCCACAACCATCGACGCGCAATTGAAGCTGAGCGGCCGCATCACCCGCGACAAATGGGTTGAGCAGGCCCGCGGCCTGCTGGCCGGCTGATCCCGCCAGGGCCGGACCCGCGCCGGCCCTTCGCGCCCGCCTTGCGCGGATTTTTGCTGACTTCAACTTTCGGGAAGCTCCCATGACGACGATCACCGCCGCGCTCGTGAAGGACCTGCGCGAGAAGACCGGCGCCGGCATGATGGATTGCAAGGGCGCGCTGGTGGAAACCCATGGCGATATCGAGGCCGCCGTCGATTGGCTGCGCAAGAAGGGCCTGTCAAAAGCCGCCAAGAAATCCGGCCGCATCGCCGCGGAGGGCCTCGTGGCTTTTTCTGTGTCGGGCACGCGGGCGGTGATGATCGAGCTCAACTCCGAGACCGATTTCGTCGCCCGCAACGGCGAGTTCCAATCGCTGGCCCGCGCCATCGCGGCGGTGGCGCTGGAGACGCTCGAGAGCGACGTCGAGAAGCTGAAAAACCATCATTATCCCGGCGGCGGCACGGTGGCGGACGCCATTGCCAATTCCATCGCCACCATCGGCGAGAACATGACTTTGCGCCGCGCCGTCATGCTGAAAACCGCGCATGGCGCCATCGGTCATTACATGCATAATTCGATTGCCGACGGCTTAGGCAAAATCGGCGTTATCACGGCGCTGGAATCAACCGGCGCCGCCGATGCGCTCGCCGATCTCGGCCGCAAGATCGCCATGCATGTCGCGGCGGCCTCGCCGCTGGCGCTGGATGCCTCCGCCATTGATCCGGCGGTGCTGGAGCGCGAGAAAAACGTGCTGCGCGAGAAAAACGCCGGCAAGCCGGCCCATGTGCTCGAAAAAATCGTCGAATCCGGCATGAAGACCTATTTCAAGGAGGTCTGCCTCCTTGATCAGGCGTTCATCCACGATCCCTCCAAAAGCGTCGGTCAGATCGTTGCGGAAGCCGCCAAAGCCGCCGGCGCGCCTGTCGTCCTGACGGGTTTCGCGCGCTACGCCCTCGGCGAGGGCATCGACAAGGGCGACGAGCCGGATTTCGCGGCTGAGGTCGCGAGCATGTCGAAACAGTAAGGAAGCTGCGCGCGCGGCGCATGGCTGGGGCGCGCCGGCTTTGTTGCGGAGCGGCCAAAGCGCACCTATAATGGGAATCAAAGGCGGCGGCCTGCGCCGCCTTATTTGTTTGCCGGGTGACGTTTTGAGCGCCAATGCCGATTTTAAATCGCCGGCCGCGGAGGCGGCGCGTGTTCAGGCGCCATCGGGCGCGCAGAGCGGGCCGGTGACGCTGATCCTCTGGCTGATGTGCCTTGCGCATTTTCTGCACGATACATTGCAGGCGCTGCTGTCGTCGGTGTTTCCCATTCTCAAAGACCAATACCATCTCGATTTCACGCAGATCGGCTATATCGCGCTTTGCTTTCAGCTGACGGCCTCGCTGCTTCAGCCGGTCATCGGCTGGTTCACGGACAAACGCCCGCTGCCGTGGGCGCTGCCCTGCGGCCTGTTCGCGACGATGATCGGCCTTGCGCTGTTGGCCACGGCCTCGACCTATCCGGGGCTTTTGCTGGCGGCGGCGCTGGTTGGCACGGGATCGTCAATTTTCCATCCCGAGGGCTCGCGCGTGGTGCGCATGGCGGCAGGCGGCAGGCTTGGCACGGCGCAATCGACGTTTCAGGTGGGCGGCAATTTCGGCCAGGCCTCCGGGCCGCTCAGCGCCGCCTTCGTTATTGTGCCGCTGGGTCTCAAAGGCATTTGGTGGTTTGCCGGCGTGGCGATGATCACCGTGGCGCTGCTGTCCTATGTCAGCCGCTGGTATTCGGCCAATCTGGCGGCGGCCGCGCGCCGCGCCAAGCGGGCGGCGGCTTCGGCGGGGCCGGGGCTGGCGCGCAACAAGGTGGCGGCGGCGGTCGGCATTTTGCTGCTGCTGATGTTCTCCAAGAGTGTCTATACCGCCAGTCTCAACACGTTTTATGTTTTTTATCTGATCGAAAAATTCCAGTTGTCGATGCGCGACGCGCAACTGTGCCTGTTCGTTTACATGACGGCGGTGGCGGCGGGCGTTTATTTCGGCGGCCCCATCGGCGACCGTTTCGGGCGCAAATCGATACTTTGGTTTTCCATTCTGGGCGCGCTGCCGTTCACGCTGGTTCTGCCCTATGCCAATCTCCCCTGGTCGATTGTGCTGAGCGTCATCATCGGCTTTATCATGTCGTCGTCGATGTCGCAGATCGTTGTGTTTGCGATGGAACTGGCGCCGGCGCGCACGGGCATGCTCTCGGGGTTGTTTCTGGGTCTTGCCTTTGGATTTTCCGGCGTGGCGGCTGTCGGTCTCGGAGCGGTGGCGGATGTGTCAAGCATCGAAACGGTCTATCGCATCTGCGCCTTCATGCCTTTGCTGGGCCTGCTGACGGTTTTTCTGCCGGATGTCGGCGGGCGCCGCGCTTAAGCGGACGCGGCTGTAAGCGACGCGGCTTGCGTTTGCGGAAACCCTGGGCGACAATTCGCGCAACGGGCGGGATGCCCTTGGGAGGACCGCCGTGCCGGTAAAATGGATCGCCGCCGCAATCCTGTTGGCGACCGCGCCGGTTGCGGCGCGGGCTCAGGAAAGCTTTCGCGTTACTTTGCTGGGCACCGGCTCGCCGGCGCTTGACCCCGATCGCTGGGGGCCGGCGACGCTGGTCGAGGCCGGCGGACAGAAACTGTTGTTTGATGCGGGGCGGAGCGTCGCCGTCCGCCTCCAGCAGGCTGGGGTGGCGCCGGCGGCGGTCAAT
>JANYFM010000075.1 GCA_025362655.1 Hyphomicrobiales bacterium
TGGCGCTCAACGGGGCGAGGCAGGCAAACGCAAGCATGACAGAGACTAAAGATCGCATACAGACACCTATCAACGTCGAACCCTACTGAAAAGTTAATAGCAGAGCTTCCCACGATAAGCAAGCGCTTTAATGCCAGATGAAATTTAACCATCTAAATCATTGATTTATATTGAATTTTCGAGAAATTTTATCGAGATATCAAGCGCTCGCCGCCGTATGGCCGCGCGGCCTATTTGACCAAAATGCTGCACTGCCGTCATTGTATCGCCGCCATTTCGGGCAAGCGCGAAATGCACAAGCCCGACAGGCTTCTCCGCCGTGCCTCCTCCGGGGCCGGCGATGCCGGTGATGGAAACGCAAACGTCAGCGCGCGAACGCGCCAATCCGCCTTCCGCCATGGCGCGCGCCACTTGGGCGCTCACCGCGCCGTGCAGCGCAATAAGTTCCAGCGGCACACCGACCAATTCGTGCTTGGATTCATTCGAGTAAGTGACGAAGCCGCGCTCAACGACAGCGGAAGA
Source organism: Hyphomicrobiales bacterium (assembly GCA_025362655.1). Lineage (GTDB taxonomy): Bacteria > Pseudomonadota > Alphaproteobacteria > Rhizobiales > Beijerinckiaceae > Terripilifer. The sequence continues at coordinate 523 of JANYFM010000075.1, forward strand.
GCCGGCTACCTCTGTCAGCAACCCCGCCAGCAATCCGCCTGTGCAGGATTCCACAGTGGCCAGTTTGCTTCCCAGCTCGGCAAAACGATGAACAACCGCGGTCGCGAGCGCCAGCAGTTCCGCGTCAAAGGGGGAGGGCAGGCTCGCTGGCGGCTTCATGGCGCAGTTTATCGCGGGCGGCCCGGGCGGGGAAGAGTGATTCCCCGGTTAACATCTTCGCAACAATTTGAAGCGATTCTATCGCGGTCGGGTTTAGCGCCCGCCGCTTCATGACAGCGGCGGCTGGTCAATCTCCGCGCGGGAAGCCTCCCGGCCTTTGCGCGCCAGTCAGGGTATTTCGATGAAAATTCTGTTTGCGGCCGCGGCGGTTGTTTCGCTTGTCACGATGTCCCATGGCGCGAGGGCCGAGAACGGCCGCAACGGCGCGGCTTTGCTCGGCGGCGTGGCGGGCGTTGCAGTCGGTGCGGCGGGCGCCACCATGCTGATGAACAATCAGCGCCGCGCGGCGCCGGTTGTTGTTGAAGAGGAAGAGGCGGAGGTTGTTTCCCAGCCCCGCTGCGAGATGCGGATGATCGACTTGTTCGACCGCGCGGGCAACTTCGTCAAAAAAGACCGCGTGCGCACCTGCCGCTAACCGCCGGCGCATTCATCATCGCCGACAGCGGGCAGGCGAATCGTCGCGCCCGCCATCGCTGCAACGCCCTCGCCCCGGCCGGCAAAGCCGAGTCGCTCGGTGGTTGTCGCCTTGACGGCGACGCGGCTCGCGGCGATGCCGAGAATGGCTGCGAGGCGGGCGCGGATGGCGTCGCGGTGCGGGCCAACTTTTGGATATTCGCAAATCACGGTCGCGTCGATATGCGCGATCATGCCGCCGCGGGCGCGAATGCGGTCCGCGGCATGGCGCAAAAATATCTCCGACGCCGCTCCGCGCCATTGCGGATCGGAAGGCGGAAAATGCGCGCCAAGGTCTCCGTCGGCCAACGCGCCGTAAATCGCGTCGGTGACCGCGTGCATCAGCACGTCCGCGTCTGAATGGCCGGCCAGGGATTTCCCGTGGGGGATTTTGACGCCGCCCAGCCACACGTGATCGCCCTCGCAAAAAGCGTGAACGTCAAAGCCCTGGCCGCTGCGAATATCCGGCAGATCAGCCAGCAGACGTGTTTCCGCCCGGACGAGATCGGCGGGCGTGGTGATTTTGAAGTTCTCAGCCTCGCCCTCGAAAACATGGACAGCATGGCCGGCCCATTCGGCGATGGCGGAATCGTCGGTCAAGCCCGAAATCCCGGCATCGCGGGCGCGGCGGTGGGCTTCGAGAATGAGTTCAAAGGCGAAGGCTTGGGGTGTCTGCACGGCGCGCAAGGGCCCCCGATCGGGTGTGGCGATGACGCGCTGTCGGGCATCGACCTCTTTAATCGTGTCGGCGATGGCCAGAGCCGGTATAGAAGCATTGCCTTCTCGCGCGGCTAAAACGGCGCGGCGAATGAGCGTTTCACTTGCGAAAGGCCGTGCAGCATCATGAATTAAAACAATTTTCGGCAATTTTGAAAATTTCGCCAGCGCTTCCAGTCCACTGTGAACGCTGGCTTGGCGGGTTGCGCCGCCCAGAGCCGGCTCTATAAGCGCCGCGCGCACCGCCGGGGTAATGTCGGCCAAGCTCTGTTCATATAGTTCCGCCGCGGCGGCATCGATAACCACCACAAGGCTCGCGCCAGGGGCCGCCTTGGCAAGGCTGGCCAAGGTAATGGCAAGGACTGGGCGTCCGGCGATGCGTCGATATTGTTTGGGCAGACCGGAGCCGGACCTTGTGCCCATGCCTGCGGCGGCAACAAGGATCGCGACATCCGAGAAGTCAGCGCCTTGGCCTTGGTTCTGGTCTTGGGTTCGCTCGGGGCCGGTCATAGCTCGCCACTGGGTGGGCTTCCTCTGTCGCCTTTTTGGCAAGCGCGGTCAACGAAAGGCAGGCTGCATGATACTGGTGTACGGGCCGTCCTTGTCACCAATCACACAATTGGCTATGATATGGGCATGTTTTCTGATGCACACAAATTAGGCGTTAATGCCATCCGCCTTGGCAACGTCGTCATCGGCGGGCAGGCTTTCCTTGCGCCGATGTCGGGGGTGACCGACGTCGGCATGCGCCGCATCGCCATGCGCTTTGGCGCCTCGCTGGTCGTTTCCGAAATGGTCGCCAGCGACGATTACGTGCGCGGCGCGCAGGAAAGCCGAATTCGAGCGGAAGGCGCCGGCGTCGATCCGCACGTGGTGCAAATCGCGGGATGCGACCCGCGCTGGATGGCCGAGGCGGCGCGGTTGGCGGAAGCCTCAGGGGCCGCCATCATCGATATCAACATGGGATGCCCGGCCAAAAGGGTTACCGGCGGCTATGCGGGCTCGGCGCTGATGCGGGACCCGGAGCTTGCCCTGCGGCTGGTGGAAGCCACGGTTTCCGCCGTAAAAATTCCAGTGACGCTCAAAATGCGTCTTGGCTGGGATGATCACTCTCTCAACGCGGCGTATCTGGGGCGGAGGGCGGAACAGGCGGGGATCGCCCTTTTGACGATCCACGGGCGCACCCGATGCCAATTCTATCAGGGCAGGGCCAACTGGGGCGCTATTCGGGCCGTCAGCGAGGCTGTGTCGATCCCGGTGGTGGCAAATGGCGATTGTGCAAACCTTGAGGATGCGAAGGCCATGCTGGCGGCCTCCGGCGCCGCCGCTGTGATGATCGGCCGCGCTGCCGTCGGGCGGCCTTGGCTGCCGGGACAAATTTCCGCCGGGCTGGCGGGCAGGGCTATCGCGCCGCCGACAGGAAGCCAGCGCCGCGACGCCGCGCTGGAACATTATGAGACGCTGCTGGGCTTGTTCGGCGCGCGCGTTGGGCTGCGCCACGCGCGCAAGCACCTCGCCGCCTATGCTGACCACGCAAGGGCGCCTTCGCGGGGAGCCGCTTCCGACCGGCTGGCGCTTGTCACCTGCGAAGACGCGGGCGAAGTCAGGCGGCTGCTTGGCGTTCTGTTCGAGGATATCGGCCAGCGGGAGGCGGCATGAACCTTGAAACCCAGGCTGCTTTCCCGTCAGTCGATCCAGGCGAGCTTTTTAACGCGCTGCCGCATCCCGTGCTGGCCATCGCGCCCAATGGCCTTGTGCGCGAAGCCAATGCCGCCGCCGAAACCTTTTTCGATATGAGCCGGGCCTCGATGCGACGGCGGCGGTTTGCGGAAATGCTGCCGTTTGGCTCGCCGCTGCTGGCTCTCGTGGAACAGGTGCGCCGGCGCGGCGCCACGGTCAACGAGTACCGGGTCGATCTGGGCACGCCGAGGATCGGCGCCGAAAGAATCGTCGATATTCATGCGTCGCCCATGCCCGGTTCTGCACAAGATGTAATCATTATGCTGCAGGAACGCACAATCGCTGACAAGATGGATCGGCAATTGACGCATCGGGGGGCGGCGCGTTCAGTTTCGGCGCTGGCCGCCATGCTGGCGCACGAGATCAAGAACCCGCTTTCCGGCATCCGCGGCGCGGCCCAATTGCTGGAGACCGATGCCAGCGACGAGGACCGCGTGCTGACAAGGCTGATTTGCGAGGAAACCGACCGTATTGTGAAGCTCGTTGACCGCATGGAGGCATTTTCCGACGAGCGGCCGATCGACCGTGAAAGCGTCAATATCCACACGGTGCTGGCTCGCGTGAAACAGCTGGCGCAGGCGGGATTTGCCCGCCACATCCGTTTCACCGAAATCTACGATCCCTCACTGCCGCCGTTGTTTGCCAACCCGGATCAACTGATCCAAGTGTTTCTCAATCTGGTAAAAAACGCCGCCGAGGCCATTGGAACCGAGGCGATTGACGGGGAAATCGAGCTGACCACGGCGTTTCGCGCCGGTGTGCGCCTGAAATCCAACGCCTCGCACGCGCCGATCAGCCTGCCGCTGGAAATCTGCGTGCGCGACAATGGTCCCGGCATCCCCCCGGACATGCTGACCAATTTGTTCGATCCTTTCGTTACCAACAAAGCCAGCGGAACTGGCCTTGGTCTTGCACTTGTGGCGAAGATCATCGGCGATCACGGGGGCATTGTGGAATGCGAAACCCAAGCCCGCCGAACCTTGTTTCGTGTGTTGATGCCGATGTTTGCTTCGACGGACGGCCGCGCGGCGGTGGAAAATTGAGGGCACATTTTGACTGCGACCGGAAACATTCTCGTTGCTGACGACGACGCGGCAATCCGAACGGTGGTGAGCCAGGCCCTCGGCCGGGCGGGTTATGATGTGCGGGTGACCGGCACAGCGGCGACCCTGTGGCGCTGGGTGCAGGCGGGCGACGGCGACCTCGTCATCACCGACGTTGTCATGCCCGATGAAAATGCTTTCGAACTGCTGCCGCGCATCAAGAAAATCCGGCCGGATTTGCCGATCATCGTCATGAGCGCGCAGAACACGTTCATGACCGCCATCAAAGCCTCGGAGCGGGGCGCCTACGATTATCTGCCCAAGCCGTTTGACCTCAAAGAGCTCGTCGGCATCGTCGGGCGCGCTCTGACGGAGCCGCGGGCGCGGCCCTTGAAAGACAAGGGCGAGGAAATGGACGGGATGCCGCTGGTTGGCAGGTCCCCGGCCATGCAGGAGATTTACCGCACCCTGGCCCGGTTGATGCAGACCGATCTCACGGTCATGATTTCAGGCGAGTCCGGCACCGGCAAGGAACTGGTCGCGCGCGCCCTCCATGACTACGGCAAGCGCGCGAAGGGCCCCTTCGTCGCCATCAATATGGCCGCCATTCCCCGCGACCTCATTGAAAGCGAATTATTCGGCCACGAGCGCGGGGCTTTCACAGGCGCCAATGCGCGATCCACCGGTCGCTTCGAGCAGGCGGAGGGCGGCACACTGTTTCTGGATGAAATCGGCGACATGCCGATGGAGGCCCAGACCCGGTTGCTGCGGGTCCTCCAGCAGGGCGAATACACCACGGTCGGCGGGCGCGCCGCCATCAAGACCAACGTGCGGATCGTCGCGGCCACCAACAAAGACCTGCGCATTCTCATTCAACAGGGGCTGTTCCGGGAAGATCTGTTTTTCCGCCTCAATGTCGTGCCGCTGCGCCTGCCGCCTTTGCGCGAGCGCGTCGAGGATATTCCCGATCTCATCCGGCATTTCTTCAAACAAGCCGCCAAAGAAGGGCTGCCGCTTAAGCAGATGGATTCTGCCGCCGTCGCGCGGGCGCAGAAATACCGCTGGCCGGGGAATATCCGCGAGCTGGAAAACCTCGTGCGCCGGTTGGCCGCTCTCTATCCGCAGGAAATCATCGGCGAGGGGCTGATTGATGTGGAACTGCGGGTTCCCGACGGCGAGGGGCTGCGTTCCCTCGCGCCGGCATCCGCCCCGCAGGCATTGTCCGGCGCGCTCCACGGCGACGATTCCAGCCTGTCTCTCTCGGTTGAGCGCTATCTCAACGGCGTCTTTCGCGAGCATGGGTCGCAGTTGCCGCCGCCCGGCCTCTATCACCGCATTCTGCGCGAAGTGGAATATCCGCTCATTTCAGCCGCGCTGGCCTCCACGCGCGGCAATCAGATCAAAGCCGCCGAACTTCTTGGGCTTAATCGAAACACCCTGCGCAAAAAGGTCCGCGACCTCGACTTGCGGCTGATGCGCCCGCCGCGCTGACCGGCGCGGCATAGCCAAGGAGAATGCTTGGTTTCGCCCCGACCGCTTCTCAAAAATGTCGCAATTAGGCAACAGCGTTGTATTGATGCAACGCTTGATTTGCCCTAGAACCGTGCTGCGCGTGTCAGGCCTGTCCGGGCGCGCCTTGGACGGCGGGGGCTGTGTGCCCAAACGACTGCGCAATCAGAGATTATTTCGTCCATGAACGAGACCGCAGCCCGGCCGCAATTCGCGCCGACACCCGGCGAACGGCGGTTTTTGTCGCCAGTCGGGCCGATCATCGTCACCGTTGCAATCCTTCTGGCGTCTTTCACGCTGAGCGTGTTTGCCGGATTCACGCCGATCTCGCCGACCAACGCGGTGGTGATCAATCTCTTTATCGCCAACCTCGTGATTATTTTCATCCTGATCATCCTGATGGGGGTTGAGATATGGCGGCTGATCGCCGCGCGCCGGGCGCAGGCCGCCGGTGCGCGGCTGCATATCCGTATCGTCGGGCTTTTCTCGATCATCGCGGCGGCTCCCGCGATTCTCATAGCGGTGGTCGGATCGATCACGTTGGAGCGCAGCCTCAACCCGGCGTTTTTGCAGGATGTCCGCGGCTTCGTTTACAACACGGCGGAGGCGGCGCGGCTGTTTCGGGAGTCACAGTGCCGATCCTTGCTTCAGGAGACCCGCCTGACGGCGCTGGACCTCTCCGGAGCGCGCCAGTTTTTTGACGGAAACCGCCCGGTTTTTAATGATTTTTTTCGCTCCAGGGCGCGGTTTTTAGGGTTCTCTGTCGCCGCGCTGGTGAAAGCGGACGGCGCGATACTGGAGCGCGCGGATTCGACGCCCGAACCCAAGTCCGGCGCGCGTGAGCCGGCGGGCGAGGCGGCGCCGCAACCGATGGCGACGCCCGACGCCAGCGATTTCGAGGATGCCCGCAAAAACGAGCTGACGTGCCTCATTCTCAACGATGGCCGGACATTTGCCGCTTTGCGCGAAGTGCCGGACATGGAGGCGCTGTTTATATACGCGTCGAGGCCGATTGATCCCTTCGCAATAGAGTTCCCGGCGCAGGCGGCCGGGCTGATCAATCTTTACGACGCTTATGATGCGCACCGCGGCAATATCCAGCTCGCTTTCACCACGATGTACGCGCTGATAGCCCTCATCATGCTCCTTTCGGCTTTTTGGATCGGCCTGTGGTTTGCGACGCGGCTGGTGACGCCGATCCGCAGGCTCATCGCGGCGACCGATCAGGTATCCACGGGCAATCTCTACGTGCAGGTGCCCGTGCACCGCGCCGACGGCGATCTGGGCCATCTCGGCGACACCTTTAACAAGATGACCTCGGAATTGCGGCTCCAGCAAAACCGGCTGATTGCCGCCAGCCAGCTTATTGATGAACGCCGGGTTTTTACCGAGGCGGTTCTGTCCGGCGTGCCGGCCGCGGTCATCGGCATTGACGCGCAGTCGCGGATCACGGTGCTCAACCCTTCAGCGCAAAAGCTGCTGGCGAGGGAGGGCGAGGGGCTGGCGGAGGCCGGACGCCTGCTGCTGGAAGCGGCTCCGGAACTCGCGCCGCATCTGGCCGAGGCGAGGGCCAATCCGGCGCGGCTGTTTCAGAGCCAGACGACGCTGATGCGCGGCGGGCGCGAGCGCATGTTCAATCTCCGCGTCAGCGCCTCCCAGCCAGGCGCGCAGGATCAGAGCTGCGTCATCACGCTGGATGACATCACCGAGCTTGTCAGCGCCCAGCGCACTTCCGCCTGGGCCGATGTGGCGCGGCGCATCGCCCATGAGATCAAAAATCCTCTGACCCCGATCCAGCTTTCGGCGGAGCGGCTGAAACGCAAATACGGCCGGGTCATCGTCGAGGACCGCGACATTTTCGACCAGTGCACCGACACGATTGTCCGCCAGGTCGAGGACATCAAACGCATGGTGGATGAATTCTCCTCGTTCGCCAGGATGCCAAAGGCGCGGCTGCTGGAGGACGATCTGAGCGCCTGCGTGCGCCAGGTGTTGTTTTTGATGCGCGTCGGGCATGCCGATATCGTCATGGATGAGCATTTGCCGGCGGAGACGGTTCGGGCGCTGTTTGACCGGCGGCTGCTGTCGCAGGCGCTGACCAATGTGGTGAAAAACGCCGCCGAGGGCATCGGCGCGGGCGCCGGCGGAAGCGGGAAGCCGCCGCGCATCGATGTCTATCTTTCGCTCGACGCGGCGGGCATGGCTGTGATCGATGTCGTTGACAACGGCAAGGGATTTCCGGCGGAAAACCGCGCCAGCCTGTTGGAGCCCTATGTGACAACGCGCAGCGAAGGCACCGGGCTCGGCCTGCCGATTGTCGCGAAAATTCTTGAGGATCACGGCGGCGGGGTTGATTTGCTCGACGCGCCCGAAGGGCATGGCGCGCGGGTGCGCCTGTATTTCCCGGCGCGCGCCGCCGAAAACGTTTAATTGAAAGCTCAGGCAGGAAAAATGGCAAGCGATATTCTGATTGTCGACGATGAGGCCGACATCCGCGAGGGTGTCTCCGGCATTTTGTCGGACGAGGGGCATAACACGCGCACCGCCAAGAACGCCGACGAGGCGCTGGCGGCGATTGAGGCGCGGCGGCCCAATTTGATCTTTCTCGATATCTGGATGCAGGCATCGCGCCTTGACGGGCTCCAGCTTCTGGAAATCGTCAAGCAGCAGCATCCGGCGCTGCCGGTCGTGATGATCTCCGGCCACGGCAATGTGGAAACAGCCGTCGCCGCGATCAAACTTGGCGCCTATGATTTCATTGAAAAACCTTTCAAGGCGGACCGACTCGTGCTCGTGGCGGACCGCGCGCTCGAGGCTTCGCGGCTGAAGCGCGAAGTCGGCGAATTGCGCGCCCGCACCGGCGCCGCGAACAAAATCATCGGCGCGTCCGGCGCGGTCAATGCGCTTCGCCAAATCGTCGAGCGCGTCGCGCCGGCCAATTCCCGCGTGCTCATCACCGGCGCCGCCGGCACCGGCAAGGAGCTGGGCGCGAGGGCCATTCATGAGGCATCGGCCCGCTCCAGCGGCCCGTTTATCGTCATCAATGCGGCGACGCTGACGCCTGAATCGGTCGAGAGCGAACTGTTCGGCGCGGAGGGTCCCGACGGGCGCACGCGCAAGGTTGGCGCCCTTGAGGAGGCGCATGGCGGAACGCTCTATATCGATGAGGTCGCGGATATGCCGCGCGAGACGCAGGGTAAAATTCTGCGCGTGCTCGTCGATCAGAATTTTCAGCGTGTCGGCGGCGCCACCCGCGTTCACGTCGATGTGCGCATCATCTCCTCGACCAGCCGCGACCCCGCCGCTGAAATCGCCGAGGGGCGCTTCCGCGAGGATCTGTTTCACCGCTTGTCCGTGGTGCCGATCCGCATTCCCTCCCTGTCGGAGCGGCGCGAGGACATTCCAGCGCTCGTCGATTATTTCGTGGATCAGCTAAGTCTGATCCACGGCATGCCCCGCCGCAAAATCGGCGCCGACGCGATGGCTGTGCTGCAATCGCATGACTGGCCCGGCAATGTCCGGCAATTGCGCAACAACGTCGAGCGGGTGATGATTCTGGCCGCCGGGGCTCCCGACACCGAGATCAGCGCCGACATGCTGCCGGCGGAAATCGGCGCGCTGGTGCCCGCGACTCCCGGCGCCGGAGGGACAAAACTGCTTAGCTTGGCGCTGCGCGAGGCGCGCGAGGTCTTTGAGCGTGAGTATCTCGTCGCGCAGATCAGCCGGTTCGGCGGCAATATTTCGCGCACGGCGGAATTTATCGGCATGGAGCGCTCAGCGCTGCACCGCAAGCTGAAGTCGCTTGGCATCGACTAAAGCATGGTGCGGCGATATGGCCCAGACCATGCTTGTATTTGCCCGGCATATGCCCATATTTGCGTCTTCACAGCGCAAGCGGGGTGGTTATCATCCATAGGTGGTCAAGGCCGAAAGCCGGCGCCGCGCAGACAAAAAAACTATACGCAATCCGTGAAAAACACGGGCAATGAAGGATTAAGAAAATGCCGGCCGAACGCGCGCAAAATCTGCAAGACACATTTCTCAATTATGTCCGCAAAAACAAAGTCCCTCTGACAATCTTTTTAATCAATGGCGTCAAGCTGCAGGGCGTTGTCACCTGGTTTGACAATTTCTGCGTGCTGCTGCGCCGCGACGGGCATTCCCAGCTGGTCTATAAACACGCGATTTCCACGATCATGCCGGGAACTCCTCTGCAAATGTTTGAGCCGCTCGACGACGTGGTTCAGGACAAGCCCTGAGCCCGCCGCGCGAGGGCCGCAACCCCGATACCACCCATTCCCCCGGCTTCGATCTGGAGCGCAGCCGGGCGCAGCACACCCATGCGCTGGTTGTGGGGCCCTATCTGACGCAGCGCAAAAAAGCCGGGCAGGGCGCCGCGCCGCCTCCCGTCCGTTCGCCGGAGGCGCGCCTTGAAGAGGCGGCGGGTTTGGCCCGCGCCATCGATCTCGATCTCGCTGAGACTTTTTTGGCGCCGCTGTCGAAAATCACCCCCGCGACCTACATCGGCAAAGGCAAGGCGGAGGAGATCGCGGCGCTCGTCAAAGACGGGGAGATTGATCTTGTGGTGATGGATTGCGCGCTGTCGCCGGGCCAGCAGCGCAATCTTGAAAAAGCCTTCGGCGCCAAAGTCATCGACCGCACCGGGCTGATCCTCGAAATCTTCGGGCGGCGCGCCCGCACCCGCGAAGGCGCTTTGCAGGTTGAGCACGCGCATCTGAACTACCAGAAATCGCGCCTCGTGCGCTCGTGGACCCACTTGGAGCGCCAGCGCGGCGGCTTTGGCTTTCTCGGCGGACCCGGCGAGACACAGATTGAGACCGACCGGCGGCTCATTCAAGAGCGCATCATGCGCATCGAGCGCGATCTGGAGAGTGTGAAAAAAACCCGCGGCCTCCACCGCAAAAGCCGGCAGGACGTTCCGCATCCCGTCGCCGCCATCGTCGGCTACACCAATGCCGGCAAATCCACCCTGTTCAACCGGCTGACCCATGCGGACGTGCTGGCGCAGGACATGCTGTTTGCGACGCTGGACCCGACGCTGCGGGGCATCCGTCTGCCTCACGGCGCCAAAGCCATGCTGTCGGACACCGTGGGTTTCATCTCTGACCTGCCGACCATGCTGGTATCGGCGTTCCGCGCCACGCTGGAGGAGGTGATTGAGGCCGACGTGATCCTGCACGTGCGCGATATCACCAGCGGGGATACCGAGGAGCAGAGCGCCGACGTCAAGAAAATCCTCGAAGACCTCGGCGTCGACCCCGGCGACAACAGCCGCATCATCGAAGTCTGGAACAAGATCGACGCGCTGGATGCCGGCCATCGGGAACGCGTGTTGAATTCCGCCAAATCGCGGCGCGGGCGGTCGCGGCCCTTCGCCGTCTCCGCCGTCACAGGCGAGGGGCTGGATGCGCTGCTGGGCGCCATCGAGGAGCGGCTGTCGAAGGGCCATGCGGCCTATAGAGTTCGGATTGAGGCTCAAGACGGGCAGGGGCTGGCGTGGCTGTATGAGAACACCGAGGTTTTGGGACGGGCTGGCGCCGACGATGGCAGCGCTGAAATCGAGGCGCGGGTTGCGCCGGAGCGGGCCGAGCGCCTGCTGCGGCGGTTTCCGGATGCGGCCGAGATGAAGCCGGCCGGGCGGGCGGGCAAAGCGCGCTGACGCGGGCTGGCCAGCCGGGCGCCGGCACAATGATTCCCCACCGAAAAATTCAGCCTTCCCGCCGCCGCAAACTTTTGCCATGATGATCTCGCGGGGGTTCTCGCCCGCGTTTTGGGGGACAGATTATGAATACGCCGCTCGGAATTATGGGCACGCCCGGAATGGGTTTCTTCGGGCTTATCATCGTCGGCGGCCTCGCCGGCTGGATCGCCGGGATGATCCTGGGGACGCGGCACTGGATTTTCACCAATATTCTCATTGGCATCGCGGGATCGTGGCTGGGCTCGTCGCTGGCGGACGTTGCCGGAGTCGCGGTGCGCGGCTCAATCGCGCATTTCGTCGCGGCGCTGATCGGCTCCTGCGTCATTATCTATATTTGGCAGATGCTGCATCCCCGCCAAGCCTGAGCGCGGGAACAGCTGACATGGCCGTCGTTTTTGATATCGACATGGACCCGCGGCGGATCGCAGCCGGCGCGGCGGAAAAACCGCGTCATCCCGAGAAAGCCGGGCGGCAGGACAGCCCGATCCTGCGCAAACCCGAGTGGATTCGCGTAAAAGCGCCCGGCTCGCCGCGTTGGGCCGAGACCCATCGCATCGTCAAGCAGCACGGCCTCGTCACCGTTTGCGAGGAGGCGGGCTGCCCCAATATCGGCGAATGCTGGGAGAAGAAACACGCGACTTTCATGATCAGGGGCGACACCTGCACCCGCGCCTGCGCGTTTTGCAACGTGCGCACGGGCTTGCCGGCGCCGCTTGATGCGGGCGAGCCGGGCCGGGTCGCCGATGCCGTCGCCAAACTGG
>JANYFM010000089.1 GCA_025362655.1 Hyphomicrobiales bacterium
CGCCCAGAATAATGTTGGCCTCGTCATCGACCTCCTGGCGGATGCGGCTGGCGGCCTCGTCCACCTCGTAAAGCGTCATGTCATTGCCGCCGGTGATGGAAATCAGCAGGCCGCGCGCGCCTTTCATCGAGACTTCGTCGAGCAGCGGGTTGGCGATGGCCGCCTCCGCCGCCTGAATGGCGCGTTTGTCGCCGGAGGCCTCGCCGGTGCCCATCATCGCCTTGCCCATGTCGCGCATGACCGAGCGCACATCGGCGAAGTCGAGATTGACCAGCCCCTTCTTGACCATCAGATCGGTGATCGAGGCGACGCCGGAATGCAGCACCTGGTCGGCCATCGCGAAAGCGTCGGCAAACGTGGTGCGCTCATTGGCGACCCGGAACAGATTCTGATTGGGAATGACGATCAGCGTGTCAACGGTTTGCGTCAGCTCCAGAATGCCGGCCTCGGCGACGCGCATGCGCCGCGCGCCTTCAAATTGGAACGGCTTCGTCACGACGCCGACAGTGAGAATGCCCATCTCGCGGGCGGTGCGCGCCACAACCGGCGCCGCTCCCGTGCCGGTGCCGCCGCCCATGCCGGCGGTGACAAAACACATATGCGCGCCCGCGAGGTGATCGCGTATTTCCTCGATCGCCTCTTCGGCGGCGGCGCGGCCGATTTCCGGCTGCGCTCCCGCGCCGAGACCCTCGGTCACCTGAAGCCCCATTTGTATGATGCGGTCGGCTTTGGAGTCGGTCAGCGCCTGCGCATCGGTGTTGGCGACGATAAAATCCACCCCCGTCAGCCCCGAGACGATCATATTGTTGACCGCGTTGCAGCCGGCGCCGCCGACGCCAAACACCATCAGGCGCGGCTTGAGCTCGCGGAGTTCCGGGGCTTTGAGATTGATCGTCATGGTGTGGCCTCTCGTCTTGGGCGCATTCGGGCGCCGGGTTCAAAATTGCCGCCTTGCCGCCGGGACCGCCGCGTCCCGCCGGAAGGCGCCGGGTTAAAAACTATCCCTCAGCCACCGGCCGACGCGGGTGATGTATCCGTCCGTTCCCGTGGCAAGAAAGCCACCGGCGCGGCGCGGTTCGAAATGCTCGATGGAGGCGACCTGCGGATAAACAAGCAGGCCCACGGAGGCTGCAAAAGCCGGGCTGCGCGCGGATTCCGGCAGACCCTGGATGCCGAGCGGCCTGCCGATGCGCACATGCGGCGAGATGATCCGCCGCGCCGCCTCGGAAAGGCCCGTCAACTGGCTGGCGCCGCCGGTCAGCACCAGCCTGCGCCCGGCATGCGGCGCGAAACCCGCCGCCTTCAGGCGGTCGCGCGCCAGCTCCAAAATCTCCTCGACGCGCGGCTTAATGATGCGGATCAACTGCGCCTTGGGGATTTGATGGGTTTCCCCGGCCTCGTCGCCGGCTTGGGCGATCGACAATATCTCGCGGTCGTCAGAGGCCGCCAATGCGCAGGCGCCGTAATAGGTCTTCAGCCGCTCCGCGTCCGACACCCGGATGGTCAGCCCCCGCGCCACATCCATGGTGATGTGATTGCCGCCGACCGCCACCGCGTCGGCGTGAATGAGATGGCCGTCGCTGAACACGCCGATGGAGGTCGTGCCGCCCCCGAGATCGACCACCACGGCGCCGACTTCCGCCTCGTCATCGACCAGCGCGGAAAGGCCCGCCGCATAGGGCGTCGCCACCACCGCCTCGATGTCGAGATGGCAGCGCTCGACCGCCAGCATCAGATTGCGCGCCGCAGCGGCGTCGCCGCACACGACATGCATGGTCGCGCCGAGATCATCGCCGATCATGCCTTTGGGATCGCGGATGCCCGGCGTCGAATCGAGCGAAAACCCGTTGGGAAGCGAATGCAGCACGGCGCGGCCTTGGCGCGCGGTGCGTGAGGCCGCGGCCTCCAGCACCCGGTGCGTGTCGCTTTCCGTGACCGGGCGGCCGCCCAGATTGACCTTGGCTTCGAACAATTGCGAGCCGAGCCGCCCGCCCGTGAGATTGACGATGACGCTTTCAACGCGCACCCGCGCCATGCGCTCGGCGGCATCCACCGCGAGGCGGATGGCGTCTTCCGCCTCGTCCATATCGACCACGGCGCCGCCCTTGATGCCGCGCGAGCGCTGATGGCCGATGCCCAGAATGCGGCAGCTATGGGTGCGCCCGCGCAGGGTCTCCGAGCTTTCCGCCGGCATCAGCCGCGCGATCAGGCAGGCGATTTTCGAGGTGCCGACATCGAGCACGCAAAGGATAGCGCTTTTACGCGCCGACAGCGGACGCATGCGCGGCGTGACACATTGCTGGCTCATGTCTGGCCGCCCTTCCCTTTTTTGCGGGACAGGGCCTCGGCGCGGGCGGCGGCCGGCTCTTCGCTCATTCGGGCGTACATGCGGCCCGGGACGCGAAAATCGACGGAAATCAAATCTTTGTCGAGCAGGCGGCTGTCGCGGGCCAGCCGAGCAAAGCTCGCAAAGGCCAGTTCCGGCTGTTTTTCCGGCAGTTTTACATCAAGCCCGCTGGTCATGCGGATGTTCCAGCGCCGCTCGCTGACGAGCACGCCCGCGCGAACTTTCCCGCGCAGATCGCCGGCGCTCTCGACAATTTTCTGGAATTCCGCGACCCGCGAATTGGCGCCCGCGCCGACGACGAACGGCAATTCGGCAAAACGCGCGTCGCGCACCTCTTCAATGGCGGTCCCGTCGGCGGAAATAACCATCACCGCGCCGTCTTTCTGCCAGAGCGCGAAAGGCTCGCGCTCCGTGATCTCCAACAGAAGCCGGTCGGGATAGAGCTTGCGCACGCTGGCATCGCGCACCAGCGGAACCTTCATCAGGCGCTCGCGGATTTCCGCCGCGTTGAGGAAAATCAGCGAGTTTTTCGCGCTGACGCCCGCCGCCTGAAGAATCTCGGATTCGTAGAGGTCGCGCGAGCCTGAAATCGTGATTGTGTCGAGGCCAAATCCCAGCGCCCGCGCCGCCAAATCGCCGGCCGAGCCATGCTCCGCCGTGAAAGCATCGAACTGTCCGCCGCGCACAGCACCGTAAAGAAAGCTTCCCCCCAGCAGCAGCGCGGCAAGCGCCAGCCCCGCGCCGCGGGCGGCGGCGAGCGACACCAGCCGCTGCGAGCGGGTCGCGCGCGGCGCGCGCGGACGGTAAGCGGGGGGACGCCGCGGCGCGGATTCACGGGACACGGGCGCGCCGGCCGCGCCGGCCATGGCCGGACGCGCCGGAGCCAGCCCCGGCAATGCCTCCATTATCGATCGCAGGAGGCGTCCTCCACCATCCATCGAACCAGTCCGCCAAACGAAATCCCGGCAAATGCCGCCATTTCCGGCACAAGAGAAGTCTCGGTCATGCCGGGCTGTGTGTTGACTTCGAGGATGACAAGCTCCCCGGTTCCTTCAGGGCGGTCGTCATATCGAAAGTCAGAACGGCTCACGCCCCGGCAGCCGAGCGCCTGATGCGCCCTAAGGGACAACTGTTGAATCCTTTGGTAAATATTTGGTAAAATTTCCGCCGGAAGGACGTGAATAGAGCCGCCCTTGGCGTATTTGGCGTGATAATCGTACCAGCCCCCATCGGCGGCGCGGATATCGATCACCCCCAGCGCCCGGTTGCCCATGACGGCGCAGGTCAGCTCCCGCCCGGCGACGAATTTTTCCGCCAGCAGCTCTTCGCCGTATTTCCAGTCGGAGCGTGCCAAATCCGCGGGCGGATGCGCCTCCCCCTCGGCGATAATGAACACTCCGTATGAGGAGCCCTCAGCGATCGGTTTCAGCACATAGGGCGGCGGCAAAACATGGGCTTTGGCGGCATCGGCGCGCGCCACGACCCGGCCTTCGGGCACCGGCAGGCCGGCGGCGGCCATGACTTTCTTCGCCATGTCCTTGTGCATGGCCAGCGCCGAGGCGAGGACGCCCGAATGGGTGTAGGGGATGCGCAGCACCTCCAGCACGCCTTGGATGGTCCCGTCCTCGCCCGCCGGGCCATGCAGGGCATTGAGCGCGGCGTCGGGCTTTAAGTCAGACAGAACCCGCCCGATGTCGCGCGTCACGTCGACCCGTGAGACGCGAAAGCCTTCGCCTTCCAGGGCTTTGGCGCAGGCCTCGCCGGAGCGCAGCGAAACATCGCGCTCGCTGGACCAGCCCCCCATGAGGACCGCGATGTGCTGGGGCATGGCATGTTTCCCGGTGGAAAGGCGCATCCGCCGACGGCGCGCGCGCCGCAAGCGGGTTTACATGCCGTTTACCATGCAAAGGTGAAGCGTTTATGGACGGGGGGCGGGAAATCATCGGATGCCAGGCCTGTGAGGGCATCGAGCCACGTCCGTATATTGGCCTGATCGTCGACACTGGCGGCGGGAACCGAAGGCTTGCCCCTGCTGGAATCCCTTACCGCCCGCGCCCGCCGTTGCCCGCCGGCGCGGCGCCGATGAAGCCGCGAACACCCGAGAGCGCCAGAAGCGTGTCCGCGCGCGCCAGCCGGCCCGCCTTGCGAATGACCTGGCCCGCTTCGAGGCTGGCGATCTTGGCGGGACGCACGAAACAGGCCGCCGTGAGCCCCGCCGAAACGGGATCGCTGATCGCGAAATCAGCGTTCATACTGGAGAGCTTGGCCGCCGTGATCATGACCACCCACAACATACCGCCCTCATGGAGCGACGCCGCCGAGACAACCAGCGCGGGACGCCGCTTTTCAGCCAACCGGTCCGTAAACGGAAACGGCACGATGACAACGTCGCCCGCCTCAAATAGCTCAGAGGTCGGCAAAGGCGGCCTCGTCTTCCTCGCTCGACCATTCCGTGAAGCTCGCGAAGGGGTCGAATACGTCGGTATCCGTCGCTTTCTCCAGACGAACGCCGCTTTCGTCGACGAGATACCGCAGGCGGTCGCCGGGAGCGACATGCAGCTTGCGGCGCACCGCCTCGGGCAGAACCGTCTGGCTCTTGACGGAAATCTTCGAATAGACGGCTTGCGGCGTCGTTTTCGGCTTGGCGCCGCGATTGGGCATGACGGAACCCCTTTCCGCTTGGGAGCAATCCTGACTTACCGTCTTACCGCCCTACGTTCAAGTCTTTATTTCCCAACGCCGCCCCCACCCGCCGGATCTCCCACCGCAGCTCCACCCCCGAGTGCTCGCGCACCCTGCGGCGCACTTCCTCGCCCAGCCCCTCGATATCCGCCGCGCTCGCCGCTCCCCGGTTGATCAGGAAATTGCAGTGCATTTCGCTCACCTGCGCATCCCCCATCGCCAGCCCGCGGCACCCGGCGGCGTCGATCAGCCGCCACGCGCTCTCCGGCTTGGGATTGGCGAAAGTCGAGCCGCCCGTCTTCTCGCGGATCGGCTGCGAAGCCTCACGCGCGGCGGTGATCCGATCCATTTCGGCCGTGATTGCGGCAGGGTCGCCCGGCCGGCCCTGAAACAGCGCGCTGGTGAAAATCACATCCTCCGAAACGCCGCAATGGCGGTAGGAGAACCCCATATCGGCGGGCGAATACACCCGCGCGGCGCCGCCGCGGCCGATGCCGCGCGCTTCAACCAGAACATCTTTCGTCTCGCCCCCGTGCGCGCCCGCGTTCATGCGCAGAGCGCCGCCTATCGCGCCGGGTATGCCGCGGAAAAATTCCAATCCCGCTATTCCCGCCTCCGCCGCCGCGCGCGCCAGCTTCATGTCGGGCACGCCGGTTCCCGCGCGGATGCGCTGGCCCGGCATAACCTCAACACCGCTGAAACCCTTGCCGCCCAGCCGGATGACAACGCCGGGAACGCCGCCGTCGCGCACTATGAGATTGGAGCCGAGGCCGATGACAGTGACGGGAATTTCCGCCGGCAGCGCGGCGAGGAAACACGCGAGGTCCTCTTCGTCGGCCGGCGAGTATAAAACCTGCGCGGGGCCGCCGACGCGGAACCAGGTGTAGGGCGCCAGCGGCGCGTTGGCGGTCAGGCGCCCGCGCAGCCGGGGGAGGCGCGCGG
>JANYFM010000091.1 GCA_025362655.1 Hyphomicrobiales bacterium
GACGCCGGCGATCCGCGTGCCTTCGTTCCAGATGTTCATCCGCAGGGGGCTGCCACGCGGCGCGGCGTTTGACGATCACGCGGCGCGCCTGCCGCTGCGCAAGCATTTTTACGCCAAAATGCGGGACGGCGGATTTTCAGAACAGGACCAGCTTGAGGCGCGGGAAAAGCTCCGTCAGTCCATCGACCGGATGGAGGCGGCGCTGGCCGATGGCCGCCCTTGGCTGTGCGGCGATATGTTTACGCTGGCTGATATCAGCATTATGCCCTCCATCGTCCGGCTGGAGGATTTAGGCATGGCGGATTTGTGGGCCGACCGGCCGATGGCGACGGCTTGGTATCAGAGGCTGCGCGCCCGCCCGGCCTTCGCGCTGGCCTATGCCGCGCCGGCGCGGGATGTGTTCGGTTATGCGCCGGAGCCGCCATGCTAGGGAAACCGTGGTAAGTTTGCGATAGCTCCGCCCTGCGGGCCATGGCGCGCCTTTGCGCTTAAAGAAGTCTGACCCATGCTCGGCGGTTTCCTCGCATTCCTTTCCGCCGCCGCGTTCTCGCTGAACAACGCCGCCGCGCGGCGCGGGGTTGTCTCGGGCAGCGTCTGGCAGGGGCTGGCGGTGTCGGTTCCCATCGGCGTGCCGTTCTTTTTCGTCGCGCTGCTGATCTTTGGCTCGCTGAATGATCTCGGCACGTTCACGCCCGCCAACATGGCATGGCTCGGCGCGGCGGGCGTCCTGCATTTTGTCATCGGGCGCTACGCCAATTACCGCGGCACCAAAGCGATCGGCTCGAACCTTATGGGTCCGATTCAGGACACGAATATTTTGGTGTCGCTGGGCCTCGCGGTTTTTTGGCTCGGCGAGAAGTTGAGCGCGATCATGGCACTCGGCATCATCCTTGTCTGCATCGGGCCGGCGCTGACTTGGAGGAGACGCGGCGCAAAGCCGGCGGCGGGGACTTCCGGCCCGGCGCCGTCCGCCTTTAATCCGGCCTGGGGCGAGGGCGTTTTCTTTGCGGTTGTGTCGGCGCTGGCATACGGGACCAGCCCGGTCCTCGTGAGGCTCGGACTTGATGGCGGCAGCGTCGGGCGCGGCGCGGCGGCGGGGCTGATCTCCTATATCGCGGCGAGCGGCGCGGTGGCGCTGCTGTTTATGCGTCCGGGCTCGCTGGCTGATCTGCGCGCGACGGGGCGCGGCAATCTTCGGTGGTTCGTGTTTGCCAGCTTCGCCGTGGGCCTCGCGCAATTGCTGCGCTACATGGCGCTGGCTCTGGCGCCGGTCACGGTGGTGGCGCCGATGATGCGGCTTTCCAGCCTGTTTCGGGTCTATTTCAGCTGGCTGATCAACCGGGAGCATGAAATTTTCAGTCGAGGCGTGTTGCTGGGCACAGTGGTTTCCGTGGCCGGCGCGCTGGTGCTGTCGGTGCAGGTTGATGTGGCGCGCTCGGTCCTGCCGGCCTGGGACTGGATCGCCGCGTTGCTGGCCTGGCGCTGGCCGTGAGCCGGCGGCCTTCATTTTACTTTCACACCGTCGTATAAGCGGAGCGATTTTCCAACCGGGCGCGGGGCCCCCGATGAGGCGCAAATGGCAGGCCATAGTCAGTTTAAGAACATTATGCACAAGAAGGGCAAACAGGACGCCCTCCGGTCAAAAATTTTCGGCAAGCTGGCCCGCGAAATCACGGTCGCCGCCAAAATGGGCATGCCCGATCCCGCGATGAACCCGCGCCTGCGCGCCGCCTGCATCGCGGCCCGCGCCGAAAATATGCCCAAGGACAATATCGAGCGCGCCATTAAAAAAGCGACGGGCGGCGAAGGCGATAATTTTGATGAGGTGCGCTACGAGGGCTATGCGCCCGGCGGCGTCGCGGTCATCATCGAGGCGCTCACCGACAACCGCAACCGCACGGCGGGCGAGGTGCGCTCCTATTTCACCAAGGCCGGCGGGGCGCTGGCGGAGACCGGCGCTGTCGCCTTTATGTTCGACCGCGTCGGCGCCATCGAATTCCCGCTGAAAGCCGCCAGCGAGGATGCGATGATGGAGGCCGCGATTGACGCCGGCGCCGAGGATGTCGCGACCAGCGAGGACAGCCACGAGGTGACCACCGCCATGGAGGCGCTGGGCGGCGTCGCCAAGGCGCTGGAGGCGAGATTCGGCGAGCCGCGCAAAGCCAGACTCGTGTGGAAGCCGCAGAACACCATCAGCGTCGATGACGAGGCGGGCGAGAAAATCCTCAAGCTGATCGGCCTGCTCGAAGAAAATGACGATGTGCAAAACGTCTACGCGAATTTTGAAATTTCGGACGCGCTGATGGCCAGGCTTGGCGGGTGAGCGCGCGGCGCAAAAAAGACCCAATCGCAATTCTATAAGTTTTTTTCAGGGAGGTTCCCATGAAGCCTGTGATCGCCGCCGCTATCGTGTCATCCGCGGTGTTATCCGCGCTATCCGGCGCGGCTCTGGCGCAGGGCCGCCCTTCCACGGCGGCGATGACCTGCGCGCAGGCCGCCGGGCTCGTGTCGCAGCGCGGCGCCATCGTGCTCGCCACCGGGCGGGACCTCTATGACCGCTACGTGAGGAGCCCGGGCTTTTGTGAACTCGGCTATGTCGGGCGCCCCGCCTTCGTGCCCGCGCGCGACAGCGCTCAGTGCCTGATCGGCTACTATTGCTCCCCCAGTTCGGGCCGATTCGACAGGTGACGGGACGGCGCGCGCAAAGCGTGTATTCTGGCGGCCATGGAACCCAGAGATTTCGACCCCAGAGATTCCCGGCAGGCTTGGACCCGTCTCGCGATCAGTCTGGCGATCAGCACAATCGGCAGTGTCGGATTCTGGTCGTTCGTCGTCGCGCTGCCCGCTGTGCAGGCGGAATTCGGCGCATCACGGGCGGAAGCCTCGCTGCCTTACACATTGACGATGGTCGGCTTCGCGTTCGGCGGCGTCGGCATGGGCTGGCTGGTTGACCGGCTTGGCCTGATGCCGCCGCTGGTTATCGCCGCTTTTGCCATCGCGGCGGGGTTTATCGCCGCCGGCTATGCGCCGAGCCTGTGGCTTTTCGCGCTGTCGCAGGGCTGCCTGATCGGGCTGGGAACATCGGTGTTTTTCGGCCCGATCCTGGCGGATTTATCGCATTGGTTTGTGCGCCGGCGCGGTCTGGCAATCACCATCTGCTCCAGCGGCAATTATTTGGCGGGCACTCTGTGGCCGCCGGTGCTGCAGCATTTCATTGAAACGTCAGGGTGGCGGGCAACACATATCGGCGCCGGGCTGTTTTGCCTCGCCGCGATGCTGCCGCTGGCTTGGTGGCTGCGCGCCCGGCTTCCTCCGCTCGCACCGGGCGCCGCCGGGCAGGGCCCGCAAAAGGCGGCAATCGGCGTTTCGCCGGGAGCTTTGGTGGTTCTGCTGTCCATTGCCGGCTTCGCCTGCTGCGTTGCCATGTCGATGCCGCAGGTCCATCTCGTGGCCTATTGCGCGGATCTGGGGTACGGCCCGGCGCGCGGGGCGGAAATGCTTTCCCTGATGCTGGGCTTGGGAATTTTCAGCCGCGTCGCCTCCGGCTGGCTGGCCGACCGCATTGGGGCGGTGAGCACGCTGCTGATCGGCTCCACCGCGCAGGGGGCGGCGCTGTTTCTGTATCTGTGGTTTGACACGCTCGCCTCGCTTTACGTGATATCGGCGATATTCGGCCTGTTTCAAGGCGGCATCATACCCATGTACACGCTGATCACGCGCGAGTATTTCCCGCCGGAAAAAGCCGGCGCCACGATTGGCTTTGTGATGATGACGACGCTCATCGGCATGGCTGTCGGCGGATGGCTGTCGGGCTGGGTGTTCGATTTCTCCGGGTCCTACCGGATGGCGTTTTTGAACGGCCTGTTGTGGAACCTCCTCAATCTCTCCATCGTCGGCTTTTTGATGACGCGGCGGAAAATGACTCCGGCAATGGCGTGAAGCGCCGTCCTGGGATAAGGGTGCGGCAACCCGGGTTGGCGCTCCCATGATCGGCAAGCTTAAAGGCCTCATCGACAGTTACGGCGAGGATTTCATTATCCTCGACGTCAACGGCGTCGGCTACGTCGTGCAATGCTCGGCGCGGACGTTGCAAAACCTGCCGCGGCCTGGCGAGGCGGCGTCCCTCGCCATTGAGACGCAGGTGCGCGAGGACGCGATCCGCCTGTTCGGATTCACGAGCGATTCGGAGCGTGACTGGTTCCGCTTGCTGCAAAGCGTTCAGGGCGTCGGCGCCAAAGTGGCGCTGGCCATTCTGGGTGTGCTGGCTCCCGGCGATCTGGCCTCGGCGCTGGCCATGCAGGATAAAGCCATGGTTGCCCGCGCGCCGGGCGTCGGTCCCAAGCTGGCAGCCCGGATCGTGGCGGAACTCAAAGACAAGGCGCCGGTTTTTGGCTCCGTCGATCCCAACATAGCGCGCCTCGCGGGCGACGAAGCCAAAAGCGCGCCCAAGCCGGTGCAGGACGCGATCTCGGCTTTGGTGAACCTTGGCTACGGCAGGCCGCAGGCGGCGGCGGCCGTGGGCGCCAGCGTCAAGGCGCTGGGCGAGGCGGCGGAAACAGGCGCGCTGATCCGCAGGGGGCTCAAGGAGCTGGCGGGGTAAACGGGAAAGCCGCAAAGCCTGATTTGGCGTGGGGCGGCATCGACTTGGATTGAATGGCTTGACGACAGCCCAGCGTCGTTTATTTCGCGAAGAGTCCGCTATGAATTTGGAATCAGAGGCTTCCGGCGGACGCCCCGCGCTGCCCACCGGCGCCATTGAAATCGAGGCGTCCTCGATGCCGGCGGTGATTGCCCTGCTTTCGGGCCTGACGATGACGGTGCTTTCAGCCATCGTGGCATTTCGTGACAGCCCGGATGGGGTGAAAAGCGACTTCGTGCAATATTCGGGATATGCGGGCCTGCTGATCGGTCCGCTGGCGACCGCGCTGCATTTTTGGCGCATCTCGAAAAACAAGGGCGCGGTGGTCACGCTGAGCGGGACCGGCATCCGCGACACCCGCATCGCCCCGGAGGAAATCCCGTGGGCGGGCATTTACAGCATGGCGACATGGGACTTTCAGCGGCAGAAGGCACTGGTGTTTTCGGTGGACCCGGACATTGAAGCGGGACTGACGACGACCTTCATGGCGCGGTGGTCGCGCAAGGCCAATAAGCGCTATGGCGCGGACGGCCTTGTTGTCAGCGCGAGCGGCCTGCAAATCGATCACGACAGTCTGGGGCTGCTCTGCGCGGACCGGATCAAACGGGCGCATATGGCGGCGCCGGTCGAGGCGGGCGGAGCCGCCAAATCCTTGTAAATCGCCTTCGGCGGACTATCAGAGACCAAGTGGAGGGTCAGGAGGGTTGCGTGGATCTTATCAGTCTGGCCGCAGCCAAGGCCCATCTCGGCGAACTCGTGGCGCAAGCCGGGACGGGGACCGCCGTGCGCCCTGCCCGCCGGGGCGGGCCGGCTGATCTCGAAGCTCTGCGCGCGCTGACCGCTGCCATGCCCCGGCAGACCCGGAGCGCGCAAGCGCTGGCGCGCGAAATGCGCGACGGGGACCGGGTATTGACGTTTTATCCCGACACTACCCTGGCGGTAGCCGCGCTTGCGGCGTGACGCGCGTTTCCGCGCCGACTCGGATATAGTCGCGTCCATGACCACACCGCCCCGCCGCCTCGTTTCCCCGGAAAAGCGCGAAGATGATTCCGATCTCTCGCTGCGGCCGCTGACGCTTGCCGATTTCACTGGACAGGAGGCGGCGCGAAAGAATCTCAAAGTGTTCATCGAAGCCGCCAAAGCGCGCGGCGAGGCGCTGGATCATGTCCTGTTCGTGGGGCCGCCAGGCCTTGGCAAAACCACGCTGGCGCAAATTCTGGCGCGCGAGCTCGGCGTCAATTTTCGCTCCACCTCGGGACCTGTGATCGCCAAGGCCGGCGATCTCGCGGCCCAGCTCACCAATCTGGAGGAGCGCGATGTGCTCTTCATCGACGAAATCCACCGGCTCAACCCCGCTGTGGAGGAAATTCTCTATCCCGCCATGGAGGATTTCCAGCTTGATCTGATCATCGGCGAGGGACCCGCGGCGCGCTCGGTGAAAATCGATCTGGCAAAGTTCACGCTGGTCGGCGCCACCACCCGCGCCGGGCTTTTGACGACGCCGCTGCGCGACCGGTTCGGCATACCGATCCGGCTGAATTTTTACACCGTGGAGGAGTTGGAGAGCATCGTGCGGCGCGGCGCGCGCGTGTTGGGCGCCGCCTTGAGCGGGGACGGCGCCAACGAGATCGCGAAACGAGCGCGCGGAACGCCGCGCATCGCCGGGCGGCTGCTGCGTCGTGTGCGTGATTTCGCTATCGTCGACGGCGATCCTTCCATCACCCGCGCCGTCGCCGACAGGGCGCTGAAGCTGCTGGATGTCGATGCCATCGGCCTTGATGTCATGGATCGGCGCTACCTCACGATGATCGCGGAGAACTTCGGCGGCGGCCCCGTGGGAATCGAGACGATCGCGGCGGCGCTTTCAGAGCCGCGCGACGCGATTGAGGACATTATCGAGCCGTTTTTGCTGCAACAGGGCTTTTTGCAGCGCACCCCGCGCGGGCGGCTGCTGACCGCCAACGCGTTCCGGCATCTTGGCATGGCGGAGCCGAAGCGGGAGGCGGCGCAGTTCGGTCTGTTCGGGGAGGGGGAGGAGACGTGAAACCCCACCTCTTCCCGGTGCGAGTCTACTACGAGGACACAGACTTCTCCGGCGCGGTCTATCACGCCAATTATCTGCGCTTCATGGAGCGGGCGCGGACGGAAATGCTGCGGGCGCTGGATATTCACCAGGGGGCGCGCCTCGCGGGGGAGGAGGCGGAGCCGTTCGCCTTCGTCGTGCGGTTCCTGAGCATCGATTATTTCAAGCCGGCCGGCATGGACGATTTGCTGACCATCGAAACGGCCCCCGGCCGCATCGGCGCGGCATCGCTCGAATTGGCCCAGCGGGTGCTGCGCGGGGCGGATGTGCTGGCGTCGGGACACGTGCGAATCGCCTGCGTGATCGGGGGCCGGGCGGCGCGGATGCCCAAAGCCGTCCGCGACAAACTGCTGCGGGGCTTGCCGGATTCAGCCTGACGGGCCCGCCGCCCGGCTGAATCCGCGCCTTGGTAACCCCGCATTAACCATAGCCCGGTCTTTACTCACAGCGCGGTCCGCTCCGGGCCGTCTTTGGCATGCCGCCCCCGGCAAGCCGCAGAAATGACGGATTTTGCGGGGAGAACCCGGTGCTCGCGCCGGCTGTCTCCGCGCCGGCGCAAAGGACCCTTCGCATGAACCCTGCCGATCTCGCCACGGGAGCCGCCGCCGCCACGGAGGTTTCACTCTGGGGCATGTTCTGGTCCGCGCATCTGGTCGTCAAACTGGTGATGATAGGCCTGCTGCTGGCATCCGTGTGGAGCTGGGCCATTATCGTCGATAAAATCATGCTGTTTTCGCGCACGCAAAAAGCCATGGACCGTTTTGAGGACAGTTTCTGGTCCGGCAATTCGCTGGAGGAGTTGTATCAGACCCTGTCGCAGCGCCCGGCCACCGCCATGGCCTCGCTGTTTGTCGCGGCCATGCGCGAGTGGAAACGCTCCTTCACGGGCGCAACCTCGGCCTTCATGGGCCTGCATTCGCGCATCGAGAAAGTGCTGGATGTCACCATCGCCCGCGAGGTGGAGAAGCTGGAGAAACAATTGCTGGTGCTGGCCTCCGTCGCCTCCGCCGGGCCGTTCGTAGGCCTGTTCGGCACAGTTTGGGGCATTATGACGGCGTTCCGCTCCATCGCCGCGTCGAAGAACACGTCGCTGGCGGTGGTGGCGCCGGGCATCGCAGAGGCTTTGTTTGCCACCGCCATCGGCCTGTTCGCGGCCATACCCGCGCTGATTTTCTACAATATTTTGCAAGGCAAGGTGGCGCGCTCGCAGGCGCGGCTTGAATCCTTCGCCGATGAGTTCTCCTCGATCCTGTCGCGGCAGATTGACCAGCACGTCGCCACCAGCGAGCGTGGCGCCGGCCAAAAAGAATTTGCGGTTTAGGAGCATCCCATGGGCATGAGCATCGCTTCAGGGGGCAAGGGCGGACGGCGCAAACGCGGCGTGCCGCGCTACCGCGCCATGGCTGAAATCAACATGACGCCGTTCATCGACGTGATGCTGGTGCTGCTGATCATCTTCATGGTGGCGGCGCCGCTGCTGGCGACCGGCGTCTCCATCGATCTGCCGGAGACGCGCGCCGCCGCCCTCAATATCGATCAGAAGCCGATCGCGGTGGCGATCGACGCCAAGGGCGAAGTGACGCTGATGGATCAGCCCGTCGCGCCCGAGCAGCTTGCTGAAAAAATCAAGGCGCTCGCCAAAGGCGGATTTGACGAGCGGATTTACGTGCGCGGCGACAGGGCCGTCAATTACGGGCGCGTCGCGCAGGTGATGGCGCTGATAACGTCGGCCGGTTTCAAGAAAGTCGCGCTGGTGACCGAGCAGGAGAAGAAGTGACACGCCTTTTTTCAGGGCGTGAGCGGAGTTGGTTTTGAGAGTCCCGCGGACAGAGCCTGGAATGATCGTTTCGGGAGCCGCGCATGCCGCGCTGCTGCTGGCGGCGCTTGTCGTGTTTTCGGACGCGGATAAATTTCAGGACGCGCTGGAAAGCGTGCCCGTGGAAATGATCACCGACCAGCAATTCAATCAAATCACCAAGGGCGATAAACAGGCGAAGGCTCCCGCGCCGACACCGGTCAAGGCGGACAAGCCGGCGGAGATCGAAGAAAAAAAACCAACGCCCCGCATCGAGGCCAAGGCCGATATTCCGACACCGCCGCCGCCGCTTAAACGCATTCCGGACCCTGGCGAGGATGACGACAAGCCTGAGCCAAAGCCCGTGCCGGCGCCGCCCAAACGCGTTGCCGCGCTGGCGCCGGAGCCGCCGAAGATCGAGACGCCGAGGCCTCCCGCGCGCCCCCCGGAGCCGCCCAAAGCCGAACACAAACCCGAGCCGCCAAAGCCCCGGGATGCCGAAGCGATTGAGCCGCCGCGCCCGCCGGTGAAGCCGAAAATCGAGCCGAAGAAAGCTGAGGTCGCGCCGCCAGAGCCGCCGAAGAAAATCCGCCCTGCGCCAAAGGCTGAGCCGGCGCCGAAACCCGATGACAAGCCGGCGCTCGACCGCACCGCGCTTAACAATATCCTCAAGGACAAGAAGGCTGAGGAGAAGCCCGCGCCGCGGCCGAAATCCGGCGACGAAACGAGCCGGACGCCGCCCCGGCTCGACAACGCCGCGCTGCACGATCTGCTCTCGAAGGAGCCGCCGGGTCAGCGCCCGGCGCCGGCGCGCGCTCCCGCGCCGGCGGCCTCTCAGGGCTTGCCAAACGCCAGCGCGCCGAAAATGTCGCCGTCGATGTGGGGCCAGCTCGATGGCTTGCTGCAGGATCAATACAAGCAGTGCTGGAGCTATTTGCCGCTTGGCGACGCCCAGCGCTACATCCCGCAAATCAAGGTTGAATTTTCCCGCGAGGGGACCCTGGCCGGTCAGCCGTCGCTTCTCAATCCGCCGGGCGACCCCAATGCCAGGGGCCTTGCCGAGAGCGCCCTGCGCGCTGTGCGCAAATGCAATCCGTTGAAAATCCCGGCGCAGTTCGCGCCTTTCTATGACCAATGGAAAAGCCGCACGCTGCGGTTCGATCCGGAGGAAATGTCGGGATGACTTACACAGCCCTTGCGGGCGGCCGCCGCCGCATTGCAAATTTCTGAGGATACCGCTTCCATGCCTTTCCCGATTTCCCGGCGCCGCGCCCTTGAATCTCTAGCGCTGGCGCCGCTGGCCTTTGGCGCCCGCGCCGCAATGGCGCAAAGCGCGCCCTATCTCGATATCCGCCGCGGCTCCAGCTTCACGCCGATCCCCATCGCGGTCACCGCGTTCCAGGGCGAAGGCGGCGCGCAGGTGAGCTCCGTCATCACCAATAATTTCCGGCGCTCGGTGTTCATCACGCCGCTGGACCCCGCGAAGTTCATTGAAAAAGCGCCCAGCCCCGAGGCGCCGCAGATGGATCAGTGGAAGGTGATCAACGCGCAGTTCGTGCTGACCGGGCGGACCGGCCGCGGCGCCGACGGCAAACTGAAAACCGAGTTCCGCCTGTTCGATGTCTCGACCGGACAGCAGGTCGCGGGCCAGCAATATGTGACGGATGCCAATAACGCCCGGCGCGTCGCGCATCTTGTCTCCGACGCGGTGTTCACGCGCATCACCGGGGAGAAGGGCTGGTTCGATTCGCGCGTGGTGTTTGTCGATGAGACCGGGCCCAAAGAGCACCGCGCCAAGCGGCTGGGGATCATGGATCAGGACGGCGCGAATGTGAAATACCTGACGCGCAACGACGAGCTGGTGGTGACCCCGCGGTTTTCGCCGACGACGCAGGAGGTCACGTATATGTCGTTCGGGCGCGGCGACCCGCGCGTGTTCCTGCTCAACATCGAGTCCGGCCAGCGCGAGCCCATCGGCAATTTTCCGGGGATGACCTTCAGCCCCCGCTTTTCGCCGGACGGGCAGCGGATCATCATGTCGCTGACGCAGGGGTCGTCCTCGAATCTCTATGCGATGGACATGCGCACGCGCTCGACAACCCGGCTGACGGATTCCGCCGCCATCGACACTTCGCCGTGTTATTCCCCGGACGGAAGCCAGATCGCCTTTGAATCCGACCGCGGCGGCGGCCAGCAGATTTACACCATGGGTTCGGCCGGCGGCGGCGCCAAACGGATATCCTTCGGAGAGGGCGCGCGGTATTCAACGCCGGTGTGGTCGCCCAAGAGCGATTACATCGCTTTCACGCGCCAAAAGGGCGGCCAGTTCGGCATCGGCGTCATGAAGCCGGACGGCTCGGGCGAGCGCATTCTGACCGAAGGCTTCCACAATGAGGGGCCGACATGGGCCCCCAACGGGCTCTATCTGATGTTCTTCCGCGATCCCGGCGGCGGCGGCGGATCGAAAATCCACATGACGGATATTTTTGGACGCGCCGAATTTGCCGTGCCGACGCCCGCCTATGGCTCCGATCCCGCGTGGTCGCCGCTGCTGACCTGACCGGCTTGCGCCGCCCGGCGGCGCGCGGCTAACATGGCAGCTTGGCGCGGCGGAGCGGAAATGCAGGCAACCTCGATCAACGTGCGCGCAGTCACGGTCCCCGCGCTGGAGGCGGGTTCGGGGCGGGCGCTGCTGTATCTGCACGGGATCGACGGGCCGCGCGTCAATCCGATGCTGGAGGCTCTGGCGCAATCCCATCGCGTGACCGCGCCGGAGTTTCCGGGCTTTGGGACCTCGCGCCTGCCGGAATGGCTTGACGGCATCGAGGATGCGGCGCTGTTCGGCCTCGATCTCGCCGAGGCGCTCGGCGCGGAGCCGCTGCATCTCGCGGGGCATTCCATCGGCGGATGGATCGCGGCGGAAATGGCTCTGCGGAATCCCCGGCGCTTCGCCAGCCTGTCGCTGATCTCGCCGCTCGGCGCGCAGCCGGTGGCTCCGGCCGCAACGGACATATTCGCGCTGCCGCCCGAAGCCGCCCTGCGCGCGCAGTTTTTCGATCCCGCGCTGGCGGAGCTTGAGATCGCGGCGAGGGCCGGCGAGGAAATTGACATCACTTTGCAAAACCGCGCCGGGCTGGCGCGCCTTGGCTGGACGCCCCGGCTTGCCAGCCTGCGGCTGCCGCGCTGGCTGCGCCGCATAAGCGCGCCGACGCTGATACTGTGGGGCGCCGATGACACGATCGCGCCCGCTGAATGCGCCGATGTCTTCATGCGCGAAATTCCGCGCGCGGAGATCATCCGTTACGCCCGCTGCGGCCATGCCCTGCCGAATGAGAAGGGCGCGGAGGCGGCGGCCGCCATCGCGGCTTTCATCGCGGGGGCGCGCGCATGAAAGTCTATTTCTTTCATCTCATGCCCTATGCCGATCTCGATCTTGCCCAGGTCGATAAACACGGCTCGGCCTGGATCAATCTGCCCAATGCGAATTTCGATCCTGAAAAAGGCCGCCTGCTTTACGAGCGCTATATCGGCGAGCTTGAGCTGGGGGACGCTCTGGGGTTCGATGGAATCTGCGTCAACGAGCATCACCAGACCGCTTACGGTCTGATGCCCGCGCCCAACCTTATCGCGGCGGCGCTGGCGCGCTCGACCAGACAGGCGAGGATTTGCATCCTCGGGCGGGCGCTGCCCCTCGTCGGCAATCCCGTCGCCATCGCCGAGGAATTCGCCATGCTGGACCATCTCAGCGGCGGGCGCATCATCACCGGCTTCGTGCGCGGCATCGGCACGGAATATTTTTCCGGCAGCGTCAATCCGACATTTTCCCATGAGCGGTTTTATGAAGCCCATGAGCTGATTTTGCAGGCGTGGACGCGGCCCGGGCCTTTCGCCTATCGCGGCAAGCATTATCAGTTCGATTACGTCAATCTCTGGCCGCGCCCCATTCAACAGCCGCATCCGCCGGTGTGGATTCCCTCGCAGGGCAGCATGGAGACAATTGTCTGGGCGGCGGCCAGCGAGCGCCGCTACACCTATCTGCAAACGTTCAGCCCTTATCCGCAGGCGCTCAAAGCCTTCCGCGCCTACCGCGATTGCGCGCTGAGCGAGGGCTATGAGCCCGCTCCATCGCAAATGGGCTGGGCGGCGCCTGTCTATGTGGCGGAGAGCGACGGGCAGGCGCGGCGGGAGCTGGCGCCGCATGTCGAGAACTTCTTCAACAAGTTTATCAAATTCCCCTCGCTCGAAATGCGGCTGCCGCCGGGCTATTCGTCCATCGCCTCGACGAAGGCGCTGATGTCGGCCAAATTCGAGGCGCGCGCCAACGCCACCATCGATACGCTGATGGATCAGGGGATAATTCTTTGCGGCAGCCCGCAGACCGTGCTGAAGCGCATCCTTCACTGCCAGGGCGAAATGGGGTTCGGCCATTTTCTCGCCATGCTGCAAATCGGCGCGCAGCCGGCGGACATGACAGACCGCAGCCTGCGGCTGTTCGCATCGCAGGTGATGCCGCATTTGAAATCACACAACGATCATTCCGCGCTGGAGCGCGCGCCGGCGTGAGGCGCATGGAGGCCTGATGAAACCGGCAAAAATTTTCCGCCTCGCCGCCGCGCTTGCCGCGCAGGTTTTTGCCGCGCAGGTTTTTGCCGCGCGCGCCGAGACGTTCAAAGTCGCCTCGCCCAACCGCGGAAGCTGGGAGGGCGCCATACCCGAGCTCGGAAAACAGGCCGGCATTTTTAAAAAGCACGGCCTCGATCTCGATATCCTCTACACCGGCGGCGGCGGCGAGACGATGCAGGTGGTGATATCGGGCGCGGTCGATGCTGGCCTGAGCGCGGGGCTGGCGGGCGCCTTCGGGGCTTATTCCAAGGGCGCGCCGATCCGCATCATCGGCGCAAGCTCCTCGGGAGCGCGCGAAGTCTTTTACTACGTGCCCTCCAAATCGCCGCTGCAATCCCTGCGGGAGGCGCACGGCAAATCCATCGCCTATTCAACGACGGGGTCCTCGACGCATATCGGCGTGCTGCGGCTCATAGACGAGTATGGATTGAAGGGCGCCAAAATCACGCCGACAGGGGACGCCGCGGCGACGACCGCGCAGGCTTTGACAGGGCAGGTCGATATCGGCTGGAGCGTTGCCCCGTTCAATCTCGACCGGGCGGCCTCGGGCGAAATCCGCGTCATCGGCCGGCTGAGCGATTCCCCCCATATGCGCGCGCAGACGATCCGCGCGCAGATAGCCAATGCGGGAGCGTTGGCGCAAAAGACCGATTCGTTCCGCCGATATATGCGCGCCTACCGCGAGACGCTCGACTGGATGTATGATTCGCCGGAGGCGTTCGCCGTCTACATGGGCTTTGCCGGCTTTCCCGAGACGTCCGTGCGCCTGACGCTGAAGGATTACATCCCGCGGGAATCGCTTCAAACCGAGCGGGTGCTCGGCGTCGCGGAGGCCATGGAGGACGCGCTGCAATTCAAATTCATCAGCGCCAGGCTGAGTCCTGAGCAGATTGCGGATATCATTCAAATAGGCGCGCTGAAGTGAGCCCGCCCGCAATCGAATCGGGGACCAATATGGACGCCGCCGACACAATTTCCGCTGAGCGCGCTCTGCGCATCGATCTTGCCGCCTGCTACCGCCTCGTCGATCATTTTGGCATGTGCGATCTGCATCTCAACCATATTTCGGCGCGCGCGCCGGGCGGGCACGGGCATTTCCTCATCAACCCCTTTGGCATGATGTATGAGGAGATCACCGCGTCGTCGCTGATTAAAATCGATTTTGACGGCAATGTCCTCGCCAATTCCAATTCCGCTTATTCCGTCAATCTCCCGGGCTTTATCATCCACAGCGCCATTCACGCGGCGCGGCCCGGCGCGGGCTGCATCATTCACACGCACACCGAGGCGGGCATGGCGGTCTCGACGCTGGCCTGCGGGCTGCTGCCGCTGACGCAAACGGCGATGCGCTGGGGGCGGGTCGCCTATCATGATTTCGAGGGCGTCTTTGTGGACCCCGGCGAAAAAAAGCGGCTGGTTGAGAATCTCGGCGATTGCGACGTGATGATCCTGCGCAATCACGGGCTGCTTGCCTGCGGCGCGACAATCCCCGAGGCGTTCAGCAATATTTACCGGCTTGAGCGGGCCTGCCGCACACAATTGCTGGCAATGGCCTGCAACAGCGAAATCACCCTTCCGGCGATGGATATAGTTGAGCGCGCCAATGCCCAGCTGGCGCGCTCGCCAACGCGGGACGCTTCGGGCGCCGAGCGGCCGCAGGGCGCGATTGAATGGCCCGCGCTGCGGCGCATGCTCGACCGGCGCGACCCCTCTTACAAAGACTGATCCCTTGGCCTTTTGCGCGTTGCCAGCGCCCGCCGCGCGGATACAGCGATGACGGCCGTGATCGCCGGCGCCTCGGATGCGGATTTGCTGGCGCTGGCGCATTACGCGAGCGGGAAATAGCGGGCGGACATTGCCACGCCGCCTCGATTGCCTCTATAAAACGCCATGCTTGAGGCCCGCGCCCGCCGCGGGTTGAATTTCATCATCATCCCGGAGGCCGCCGCCCATGCGTTACATCGATTGCTTCAACCATTTTTTCCCGAAAGGCATTTGGGACAGGATGATGGCGACGCCGGGCTCCGTCGCCGACATCGGCGCCCGCATGCGCGGCGTGCCCGCCATCTATGATCTCGACCGGCGCAAGCAGGTCTGCGACATGTTCAACAAAAAATACGATTACACCCAGGTGATTTCGCTGGGCATGCCGCCGCTGGAGGCGCTGGGCAAGCCAAAAGACGTTGAGGAATTCGCGAAGCTCGGCAATGACGGCATGGCGGATTTGTGCGCAAAAGAGCCGGATTATTTCTGCGGCTGGCTGGCGTCGCTGCCGATGAATTCAAAAAATGCCGCCAAAGAACTGGAGCGCGCTTTCAAAAACGGCGCCTGCGGCGTGCAGCTTCATACCAACATCAACGGCAAGCCGCTCGATCTGCCGGAATTCCGGCCCGTGTTCGAGGTTGCCGCCAAGGCCGGCAAGATGGTGTTCCTGCACCCCTCCCGCGGCGCGTTTGAACTGGCTGATTACGCCAGCGAAAAGAAATCCAAATACGAGATTTGGTGGACCTTCGGCTGGCCTTATGAGACCTCGGTCGCCATGGCGCGGCTGGTGTTCGGCGGTGTCATCGACGAGTTCCCGGAGCTGAATGTGCTCGCCCATCATCTTGGCGCGATGGTGCCCTATTTCGAAGGGCGTGTCGGTCCCGGCTGGGATCAGCTCGGCAACCGGACGACCGACGAGGATTACAAGACGCTGCGCGCCAATATGAAGCGCCGGCCTCTTGAATATTTCAAGGACTTCTATGCGGACAGCGCGGTGTTCGGCTCGCGCGCGGCGACGGAATGCGGCCTTGCGTTTTACGGCGCGGACAAAGTGCTGTTTGCCTCGGACTGCCCCTTCGATCCGGAAAAAGGCCCCGGCTATATCCGCGACACCATCAAGATTTTGGAGAAGCTCGACATCAGCAAAGCCGCGCTCAACAAGATCGCCCATAAGAACGCGCAGAAGCTGCTGGGCATCAAGTAGGTCCGCCGCGGGCTTGAAACATATGAGAATGCCCGGCACGGACGAAGCTGGAATGGGAGCGCGATGAAACCGGCATTTCATACCCGCCGCGCGTTCGCCGCCGCGGGGGCGGCATTTGCGGCTCTCGCCCCGCGCGCGCCCGCCTTCGCCCAAAGCCAGAGCGTCACCCGCTTTATTGTCGGCGCCTCGGCGGGCGGTCCGGTTGAGGCTTACGCCCGCGTTATCGCGGACCACATGCAGCGGACACTGGGCTCAACCATCATCGTTGAGGTGCGGCCCGGCGCCAACGGCTCGCTGGCGGCGCAGGTTGTCGCCGACGCGCCGGCGGACGGGCGCACTGTGTGGATCGGCACGCAGTCGATGATCGAGATCAATCCGCTTGTGTATCCCGGCCTGCGCTGGGGCGCGGAGGATTTCACGGTTCTGATGAAGGGGCTGGAAGGGCCGATCGGCCTCGTCGCGCATCCCTCGGCGCCGGCCAAAACGCTGGCCGAGCTTGTCGCCTGGGCGAAGGCCAATCCGGGGAGGCTTTCGATCTCCTCCTATAGTCCCGGCACGCCCGGGCATTTTCTTTGCGTGCAGCTTAACGAGCGCTTCGGTCTTGATCTCGTGCATGTGCCGTATCGCGGATCGGCGCCGCAGGTGACCGATTTGATGGCCGGGCAGGTTCTGATCGGCTTTACGCAATTGCCCGGCGTGCTTTCGCAAATCGCCGCCGGAGCCATCCGCGCTGTCGCCACAACGGGGGCCGCGCGTTTCGCCGCGCTGCCGGACGTGCCGACTTTCACCGAGCTTGGCTATCCCGATTTTCTGGCGAGCGTTTGGTACGGCATCATTGTGCGGGTCAATACGCCCGAGGATATCCAGACGGGGATTGTCGCGGCCGCGGCGCTCGCGCACGCCGATCCGAAGGTGCGGGACCTGCTGAAAGCGCAGGGGCTCGATATCGCCGCGTCCACCGGTCCGGCCATGCGGGCGCAGGTGCGGCAGGGCATCGAGCGCTGGAGCCGCATTGTCAAAGCGACGGGATTCCGCGCGGCGGATTAATTTCAGACATCGGTCTTCGAAAAGCCCGCGCCCATGTTCCAGTCCATGGGGTAATAAGGCCGCTCCGTCAGGCGGCACCAGTTTTCCCAGCCGCGCTCCAGCGTGAAGCCGGCGCGGCCGCCGGCATTGGCGGCGACCTCGCCATCGCTCAGCGTCTGAATATCATCGCCGCCGAGCTGATAGGCCTTGATCAGCATTTCCGCGTTGATCTCCATGTAAACAGAGGTGAACACCGCTTCACGCAGGCTCTTGCCGACGACGACGCTGCCGTGGCCGCGCATCAGCGCCACCGTGCGTTGTTCGAGACAGCGCGCGAGATCGCGGCCCATTTCGACGCTGGTGACCAGCAGATTGGTGGTCCCGAATTTATGAGCGATATCCCAGGTGGGAATGTCGTTCCCGATGGGCGCGCACATGTGCATGATAGGCCGCATTTTCCGCTTTGACTGCACGGTGAATGGCACAACGTTGGGCGAATGATTGTGGACGACCGCCATCACATCGGGCCGGGCCTCATAGACGGAGCCGTGAATAAAACGCTCCGAATAAGGCTTGCCGGCCGCGTGTCCGACCGTTTTGCCCTCGTGGGTGAATTCCATAATGTCGCCGGTTTCGACGCAATTGGGGGCGCGCGCGCGGGACAGCCAGAAATGATCGGGATTTTCAGGATGGCGGATCGAAACGTGGCCGAAGGAATCCACGACATTATGATGGGCGAGCACGCGGTTCGCGGTGACGAGATCGTCCTTGATCCGGCTGAGGTCGGTCATGATGGCTCCTTGCGGCATTGCGCGGATATATTGCGGTGACCGCTTTTATAACATCGCCCGCAAAAGGAAACCCGCGCCCGTGAAAACGCCGCCGCCAACGCCGCCGCGCCGGGCCCATTGCGCCGCGCCGCGCCCGGCCGCGGCGCCGGTCGCGAGACACGCCTGCAACAGGTAGCCGCCTGTCGGCGCCTCCCAGTCAATCATTTCGCCGGCGATGAAAACGCCGGGCATGCGTTTCAGCATCAGCGTTTCATCGAGTTCGCTGAAGCGCACGCCCCCGGCGCTGGATATCGCGCGTTCGATGGGGCGCGCGCCCGTCAGGCGCAGCGGCAGATTTTTGATGAGCGCGGCAAGCGGCGCGGCATCGCCGGGCAACGCCCCGGCCTCGCGAAGCAGCGCCACCGCCACGGGCTCCAGCCCCGCGGTCTTGCGCAGAAACGTCGCGGCGGATTGTTTGCCGCGCGGCCGCGACAAGCGCGCCGTCAGGGATTCAAGGCGAATATCCGGGCGCAAATCGATGTTCACCAGCGCCTCCCCATGGGCGGCAATGGCGTCGCGCAAGCGCGGCGACAGCGCATAAACGGCGCCGCCCTCAATCCCGTGCTCCGTTATCAGCGCCTCGCCGCGAACCTTGTGCGCGGCAAAGGACAGAGCGATGGATTTGAGCGGGGCACCGGCGAATTTTTGCCGCAGATGCTCAGACCAAGGGACATCGAATCCGCAGTTCGAGGGCAGCAGCGGCGCCAGCGCCACGCCCCGCGAGGCAAGCGTTTCCCTCCAAGCGCCGTCAGAGCCGAGCTTGGGCCAGGAGGCGCCGCCGAAAGCCAGCACAGCCGCATCGGCGCGCGCAATGGTTTCGCCCAGCGGCGAAACGAACCGCGCGCCGCCCTCCGCGTCCCATCCGATAAACCGGTGCCGGGGCCGAAATTCAACACCGAGGCCCGCGAGCCGCCGCAGCCAGGCGCGCAGCAGCGGCGAGGCTTTGAAGCTTTTGGGGAAGACACGCCCGCTGGAGCCAATGAACGTCGGCTCGCCCAAGCCTTCGCACCAGGCGCGCGTGTCCGAAGGCGAGAAGGCCGCGAGCAGCGGCGCGAGCCTTTGCGCGGCATCGCCGTAGCGCGCGGTGAATGCGGAAATATCCTCGCTATGGGTAAGGTTGAGGCCGCCGCGCCCCGCCAGCAGGAATTTGCGGGCGGGCGAGGCCATGGCGTCGCAAAGCGTGACGCGCAGCCCCGCGGCCGCGAGAGCCTCCGCCGCCATAAGGCCGGCGGGGCCGGCTCCGGCGACGAGGGCGTGCGGACTGATGTTTTCCATGGCGCGGCTTATCACGGGACGGCAAAGCGCCGGCGCTTATTTTTGCCGGGTCCAGGCCATCACCATGGCAAGCAGGGCGCCGACGGTCGCCACATGCAGCCAGAAAAACAGCGCGACATCGACGAGCGCGCCCGGCGGCGGTCCGCCCGGCAATCCGCCGCGCACCGCTGGAACAACGAACAGCAGCGCGGCGATCCAGGACATCATCGAGAATTCGGTCTTGCGGCCCCGCATGGAGACCTGCCAGGCGACGTTAATCGCGCTCGTCACAACCAGAGTCAGCGATAGCGTCATTATGACCGCGAGAAAAATCACCGCCGGCGAACGTTTCACGACAAAATCGACGCTAAGGCTGGCGCCGTCGGCGGCCGGCGCTCCGCGCGCTGAAAGAGTGAAGCCATGCTGAACTTTGTCGAGATCGAGCCTTGCGAGTGAGCCGCCGGCGCCCTTGCGCGCGGCCTTGATGTGGAAATCACCGGTGTGGATGTCGAACGGATATTCCAGCACGTCGCCCTCATCGATGGGCACAATGGCGAGCCATGGCGCGGGCGCGTCGCCGCCGTTGAACGTGTGCGTCAGGATGGAGGAGCCGGTATCGATCTCGACCGTGATATCCGCGGTCAGCCTCCCGCGCTCGGCGTTCGCCGCGGATTTAATATCCGGCATCAGCGTCATTGTGATCGCCTCGCGCGCCAGATCGACCGAAATGAAATGCGCCTCAATGGCGATTGCCTGTTCGCCGACGCCGGTCAGGACCATCTTTGGATGGCCCTCGCGCAGGAACATCGCGAGGACGGAGACGTAAGCCACGGCGAACAGCGCCAGAAGGACAGCGGCGGTATGCCTCGCGAAGAACCCGCGCGCGATGGCTGCGGGCCGCGGGGATTTCTCCGCCGGCGCGTGCCCGGCGGCGGTTGGCTTGCCGGCGGTGTCCGCAAAGGCGGAATTCGCAAGGCGCATTTCCGCCTCGATGACTTCAGGCGGGTGTTTCTCCGACACCAGTCCCGCGCGGATATCCGCCAATCGCGCCTTCAACAGCGCTTCCATCTCCGCCGGCGGCAGGCCCGCTTGCGACTGGCGGAGCAAGCGAAAATAATCGGCGTAGCGGGTGTCCGTTTCTGGTTGCAAGAATCACCGGTTTTATTGAGTTCGGCGCGCACCATGGCGGCGCTTGCAGGCGGTTTCAAGAGGGATTTCGCTTAAGCTTCGCCTGTCCGGGCGGGCGTGCTATCAGCGCTTATGAACCAGCATGCCAAAAACCGCTACCAGGCTGGCCTGCGCGCCCAGGCGCCGTCCGCGCCCCCTCCGCCGCCGCCGCTGCCGAAGCTGGATGCCGAACCGCTGGCGCCCGGGCTTCATTCATTTGTCGTGGCGCCGGACCAGCCCAAAGCGCGGTTTGACCGCTGGCTGGCGGAAATGGCGCCGGGCATATCGCGCACCCGCGTCAAAACCCTGATCGAGGCGGGCTATGTCACCATCGACGGGCTGCGCGCCACCGATTCCGGGGCGAAACTGCGGGCGGGCCAGGCCGTCTCCATCGACATTCCCGAACCTGGGGCGCCGGAGCCCGCCGGCGAGGATATTCCGCTGACCATCGTTTTCGAGGACGATTATCTGATCGTGCTCGACAAGCCGGCGGGATTGGTGGTGCATCCCTCCGCCGGGCATGAGACGGGCACGCTGGTCAACGCGTTGATCGCCCATTGCGGCGACAGCCTGTCAGGCATCGGCGGGGTTAAACGCCCGGGCATCGTGCATCGGCTCGATAGGGACACGACGGGACTGCTGGTTGTCGCCAAAACCGATGTCGCCCATCAGGGCCTCGCGGCGCTGTTCGCCGACCATGGCCGCACGCATAATTTCTCGCGCGAATATATCGCCTTTATCTGGGGCGTGCCCGAGCGGCGCAAGGGCACAATTGATGCGCCGCTGGGGCGCCATGGCACCAACCGGGAAAAACAGACGGTGCTGCGGGGAACCCGCGGGCGCGAGGCGATCACGCATTATCTGGTTGAGGATGTGTTTTGCCTGAACGCCGAGGGCAAGCCGCTGGCGAGCCGCGTGCGCTGCGCGCTGGAGACGGGACGAACCCACCAGATACGCGTGCATCTTGCCCATGCCGGCTGCCCGGTTATGGGGGATCCGCTTTACGCCACGGGGTTCCGCACCAAAGCGTCCCTGCTGCCGGCGCCCGCGCAGGGCGTGATGGCGGGCCTGCGGCGGCAAGCCCTGCACGCGGCGGTGCTGGGCTTCGACCACCCCGTCACCGGAGAACCGCTGCGCTTTGAGAGCAAACTGCCGGAGGATTTGCGGGCGCTGGACAAGGCGCTGCGGGCGGGGTGAGATTGCGGCGCCCGCTCACTGTGCTGGCATGTGTGCATGCGCTCAACTAACCAAAAGTTAACCTGGCCGCCACCGCGCCTTCACCCCCGCGCCCTCTTTAAGCCACGGTTGGGCCACCCTATATACGCGTGAGGGCGGTCGGCGAATCTTCGCGTCCGCCCAGGGCTCGCCGCTTCCGGGAGCCCCCAAGGAGGTCTTTATGGCTGCCGCGTTTCCCGTCATTTCCGCCGATTCGGGTCTCTCGCGTTATCTCTCGGAAATCCGCCGCTTCCCGATGCTGGCGCCCGAAGAAGAATATATGCTGGCCAAACGCTGGCATGAGCACGGCGACCGCGATGCCGCGCAAAAGCTTGTCACCTCGCATCTTCGCTTGGTGGCCAAAATCGCGATGGGTTATCGCGGCTATGGCCTGCCGATCGGCGAAGTGATTTCCGAGGGCAATGTGGGCCTGATGCAGGCAGTGAAGCGGTTTGAGCCGGAAAAGGGTTTCCGTCTCGCCACTTATGCCATGTGGTGGGTGCGCGCCTCGATACAAGAGTACGTTTTGCGCTCGTGGTCGCTCGTCAAAATGGGCACCACCGCCAACCAGAAGAAGCTGTTCTTCAATCTGCGCAAGGCTAAAAGCAAAATTTCGGCGCTGGACGAGGGTGATATGCGCCCCGATCAGGTCAAAACCATCGCCTCCCGGCTTGGCGTGACCGAAAAGGATGTCGTCGATATGAACCGCCGCATGAGCGGCGATGCCTCGCTCAACGCGCCGATCCGCGCCGAGAATGAATCCGGCGAATGGCAGGACTGGCTGGTGGATGACAGCGCCAGCCAGGAGAGCGTGCTGGTTGAGCAGGAGGAGAAAGGCATCCGGCACGGCGCGCTGCAAATGGCGCTGGCTGTGCTCAATGAGCGCGAGCGGCGCATTTTTGAGGCGCGCCGCCTGAGCGACGAGCCGGTAACGCTGGAGGCCCTGTCGGACGAGTTCAATATTTCGCGCGAGCGGGTTCGCCAGATCGAGGTGCGGGCCTTTGAGAAGGTGCAGGAAGCCGTCAAGGCGGGTGTCGCGCGGCTGGAGGCTTTGCCGCCCCCGCAAGCCCAGCTGACCGGGCCATCGGCGCACGCGCGGTAAGCGGCGCTTTTAAAGGCCGAATTTTAGCGCCGCCCGGCGGAACCCGGGCGGCGTTTTATTGCCAAGCTGCCAAGGCTTCATTGAGCAGCCGTTCGCCTTGGACGCCTTTTTCGAAAGTGAGCTTGGCTATCCGGCCGGATTCCAGCTTGATTGGCACATCCATCCAGGCGCGGGATTTCAGGAGGTCGAGGTTGCGCGCGGTGATGACAGGGTCGCGGATCAGGCCGACGAGGAAATAATTGGCGGTGACCGCCGCGGGACGGCCTTCCAGGGAATCGCCGGCCGGGCGTTCCTCGGAGCGCATCGAGGGCGTCTCGATGTCGGCGACGGCGCCAACGGGACTGCCGGGACCTGGCAAAAAGCGCAGAGATATCCGTTGCGAGACCAGGGAGGCGGCATCGGCGCTGCTGGAAATCGA
This sequence comes from Hyphomicrobiales bacterium, assembly GCA_025362655.1. Classification (GTDB taxonomy): domain Bacteria; phylum Pseudomonadota; class Alphaproteobacteria; order Rhizobiales; family Beijerinckiaceae; genus Terripilifer. Next base: position 23,121 of record JANYFM010000091.1, read on the forward strand.
GATCACCGCTTTGAATTTCGAATCGGGAACATCCACCTCGGCGATCAGCACCGGCAGGCCGCCGGAGGCGGGCCGTTCCAGTTTCCAAATAACCGAGCCGAAATAGGTTTTCGTGCGCAGCGGCTCGTCGGGGGCCTCCACCAGAAGGGCTGCCCGCTGGGCGACATCCAACGTTGGCTCGGCGGCAACAGGCGCGGGCTTGGGCAGCGGCGCGGTAGCTGGCTGCGCCGGCGGGCGGGGACCGGCGCCGATGCGTTCAATGATTTTGCCGGCGGCGGCGGGATCGGCGGCCTCATTGGAGGCTGGCGGCCGCCCGCGCGAAAAGTCAGCGGGATTGTCGCGCAGATGGTAGGCGAGCAGCGCCACGCCGGCTACCACGGCGCCCAGAACCGCGGTGACAATGCCGGCACGAACCCAGCTGGTTTGGGGTTCTCCGACGATCCTCGCCGCAGGGCGGGCCGGCTGAGGGGATGCGGAGAACTCGGCTATTGGAGCCGCCGCAATGTCCGCGGAGGGATGAGTTTTCGCTGGCGTATTCGCTGCCGCACGGGGCTGGCCGAAGCTTTTCCAGAACGGCGTTTTGCCTGGTTCCTCGGGCAAAGCCTCCACCGGCGAGGGGGCGGCTTCTTGTATTGGCGCGGGGGGACGCGGTTTTGGCGGCGCGGGAGGCAAGGTTAGCTTGGGAGCGGGCGGCCAGGACTTGTCCTGCGAGGACAGGCCCGGGGCCGGCGGGCGCGGCGGTTCGGGCCGCGCCGGGGGCGGCGGCGCAACGGGAGACGTGGGCAGTGGAATCGCCGGCGGCGGCACGACCGGTCGTGGCGGGGGTTCAACCGGCGGTTTGGCTTCCACGGGTTTGGGGGCTTGGGCCAGTTTGGCCGCCGCTGCGGTTTGCTCCGCCTCAATCTTCGCCGCCGCATCGTCGAGCGCCTTGCTTTCGCGCTCGATGTCGGCTGCGGCGATGGGCGGGTCGGCCGCTTTCAAATTGCCCAGCAACGCCTTGCGGGCGCGCTCATAGATGGCGCGCCGCGACTCCGGGGTCGAGTGGGGAAGGCTTGCGACCGCTCTCGCAAGCAATGGATAATATTCTGCCATCGACGGTGTCAGACCATTCCTGTTTGCATCGATCAACCGCGCAGAGGCGGTGGATTGTCTATAGCTCAATCCTGGAACGGGTTGTGGACCAAAATTGTGTCGGTCCGCTCCGGACTTGTGGAGAGGAGCGCGACCGGAGCGCCGATCAACTCCTCGACGCGGCGCACATATTTAATTGCCTGCGCGGGCAAATCCGCCCAGGAGCGCGCGCCGAATGTCGCGCCCTTCCAGCCTTCGATGGTCTCATAGACGGGCACAACGCGCGCCTGCGCCGCCTGGCTGGCGGGCAGGCGGTCTATCAGCGCGCCATCGAGATGATAGGCGGTGCAGACTCTGATCTCATCGAAACCGTCGAGAATATCGAGCTTCGTCAGCGCGATGCCGTCGATGCCCGAGGTCTTGACGGTCTGGCGCACGAGCACCGCGTCGAACCAGCCGCAGCGGCGGGCGCGGCCGGTGACGGTGCCAAATTCATGGCCGCGCTCGCCGATCAGCCGGCCCGTTTCATCGTGAAGCTCGGTCGGAAATGGCCCGCCGCCGACGCGCGTCGTATAGGCCTTGGCGATGCCCAGCACATAGCCAATGGCCCGCGGGCCGAGGCCCGAGCCTGTGGCGGCATTGCCGGCAACGGTGTTGGATGAGGTGACATAGGGATAGGTGCCGTGATCGACATCGAGCAGCGCGCCCTGCGCGCCTTCGAACAGAATGCGCTTGCCCTGACGGCGCAAACCGTCGAGGAGGTCCCAGGTTGCGGCCATAAAGGGCAGGACTTTGGGGGCGACGGACATCAGTTCATCGCGGATCGCGGCCGGCTCGATCTCCGCCAGGCCGAGGCCGCGCCTCAGCGGGTTGTGATGGGCGAGCAGGCGGTCGATTTTGGCATCGAGATTGGCGGGTTCGG
>JANYFM010000013.1 GCA_025362655.1 Hyphomicrobiales bacterium
GCAACCCAAAGCTTTGCCGCGAAACAGCAAACAAATTCAAAGCCCGGCCCGCCGCCCCCTGAGCGCCGCGAACCGGAGCCTCGACTTGCCCGCTTCGACTGGCTCAACTCGACTTGCGGGCTTCCGCCCTTTATGACGCGCGACGCTCGCAGACGCGCGAGCCACTGGAAAAATGCAGCGTATGTCCGCCGAACCCGGTTTTGCAGCCCGCCCCGACGCTGACGGCCTGCGGGTCACGCTCAGCGGCAGTTGGACGCTCAAACAAGCGTCCATCGAGACTGCCGCGCGCGCCCTTGCCGAGGCCGCCGGCAAGGCGCCGCGCGTTGTCCTCGATCTCGGCGGCGTCGAAGCGGTCGATACCGCCGGCGCTTGGCTGATTGACAGTTGCCGCGCCCGAATCAACGGGGGCGGCGGCGAGGCCGTCTATGAAAAGGCGCGGCCCGAACAGGCAATTCTCCTCAAAGCCGCGCAGTGGCGCGCTTCCGAAGCCCCCGCCCGCGCGAACGCCCCGGGCCTCGCAAATTTGCTCAACGATATCGGCCATACCGTGGTCGCGGCTCTGCGCGATGCCGCCGCCGGCATCGGTTTTCTCGGGCTGGTCATTGCAGCGTTGGCGCGGCTCGCGGCGCATCCCGGGCGCTTTCGACTGACCTCGCTTGTCTATCATATCGAGAGCTTTGGCCTGCGCAGCCTGCCGATCATCGCGCTGATCAATTTCCTCGTCGGCGGCATCGTCGCCCAGCAGGGGCTGTTTCAGCTGAAGCGTTTCGGCGCAGCGACTTTCGCCGTCGATCTCATCGGCATTCTCGTGCTGCGCGAGCTTGCGGTGCTGCTCACCTCCATCATGGTGGCGGGCCGCTCGGGCTCGGCGATCACGGCGGAGCTGGGCTCGATGAAAATGCGCGAGGAAATCGATGCTCTGCGCGTGATGGGGCTCGATCCCATCGAGGTGCTCGTCGTGCCGCGCGTGCTGGCGCTGCTGATCTGCCTGCCTCTGTTGACCTTTCTGGCGGATATGGCCGCCATATTCGGCGGTCTCTGCGTCACCTGGGCCTATGGCGGCATCGGCCCGGAAATCTTCATGTCGCGCCTGAAAGACGCCATCGCCTTCAACACGTTCGCGGTCGGCCTGATCAAAGCCCCGTTCATGGCGCTGGTGATCTCCGTCATCTCCACTCTGGAGGGCCTCGCCGTTGAGGGATCGGCGGAATCCCTCGGCCGTCAGGTGACGGCGGCGGTGGTTAAATCGATTTTCATGGTGATCGCCGTCGACGGCCTGTTCGCCATGTTCTTCGCCGCGATCAATTATTGAGGCGAACCATGACCGGCGTCCCCGCCAGCCCCGCTCCCGGCCCCGAACGCGAAGTCGCCATCCGCGCGCGCGGCCTTGATGTCGGCTTTGGCAAAAAACTCGTGCTGAAGGGTCTCGATCTCGACGTCTATCGCGGCGAGGTCCTCGGCTTCGTCGGCGGCTCCGGCACCGGCAAATCCGTCCTGACCCGCGCTGTGCTCGGCCTGGTGCCCAAACGTGCCGGCACAATCGAGGTTTTCGGGCGCGATCTTGACACTCTGCGCCCCGCCGAAAAGCGCGCGATGGAGCAGCGCTGGGGCGTGCTGTTCCAGCATGGCGCGCTGTTTTCCGGCCTCACCGTGCGCCAAAACATCGAAGTGCCCATGCGCGAATATCTCGACATTTCGCCGGCCCTGATGGACGAGCTGGCGCTCCTGAAAATCGAGATGGTCGGGCTGAAAGCGGACGCCGCCAACAAATACCCCTCCGAACTCTCCGGCGGCATGATCAAGCGCGCCGCGCTGGCCCGCGCCCTCTCTCTCGATCCTGAAATCCTCTTTCTCGACGAGCCGACCTCCGGCCTCGACCCCATCGGCGCGGCTGAATTCGACGATTTGATCGCCACCCTGCAAAAGACACTGGGGCTGACGGTTTTCATGGTGACCCACGATCTCGACAGCCTCTATTCCATCTGCGACCGCATCGCGGCGCTGGCGGACGGAAAGGTGATCAAGGCGGGAACCGTTGATGAATTGCTGGCGTCGGACCATCCCTGGCTGCGCGCCTATTTCCACGGCAAACGCGCGCGCGCGGCTGCCCCGCCGGGGTCCGTTGAGCGCCCTTGAAACCGCCCAATGCTTGTCCTATTTACATCATTTGTTTTAGCTAAAAGTCCGCCGGGAACCGCTTCATGGAGACCAAGGCCCACTACACGCTGATCGGCGCCTTCACGCTCGCCGTGATCGCCGCCGCGTTCGGTTTTGTGTTCTGGTTTTCGGGCGCTGACAACCGCGTCGCGCGCAAGTCCTACCGGCTGGTTTTCACCTCTTCGGTCTCCGGCCTGTCGCGCGGCGCCTGGGTGCTGTTCAACGGATTGCGCGTCGGCGACGTGACGAAAATCGATCTTGGAGACGATCCGCGCATCGTCAACGCCACCATCGAGATAGACCCGCGCACGCCCGTCAAGACCGACACCAAGGCACGGCTTGAATATCAGGGGCTGACCGGCGTCGCCTCCGTCGCGCTGACCGGCGGCTCTGTCTCCGCCCCGGCGGTCGAAGCGGGCAGCGACGGCTCCCTGCCGGTGATTTTCGCCGAGCGTTCGGAATTCCAGAATATTGTCGAGACCCTGCAAAACCTCTCGGGCAAGGTCGACAACCTGCTGGAGCGCGCTGACCGCGTGCTGGCGGAAAACGCCACGTCCATTTCCGCGACGATCAAAAACGTTGAGAAATTCTCCGGAGGCCTCGCCGACAGTTCCGGCGGAATCAAAGAGCTGCTCGCCAGTTTCACCGACATCGGCCGCGGCCTGAAGCCCTTCGTCGACACGCTGGATAAAAACTCCGGCAATATCGACGCGACGCTGAAGGACACCCGCGAGATCGCCGCAAGGCTCGCCGCCGCCTCCGCCAAAGTGGAGAGTTTGATGGCCAGCGCGCAGAATCTGCTCGGCTCGCCCGGCACGCGCGGCGCGCTTGATGAGGTCGGCGACGCCGCCAAGTCCATCCGCAAACTCTCCGACAACCTCGACACGCGAACCAAAGACATCGCCGCCGGCATCAACCGCGTCACCGGCCCCGCCGTGCGCCAATACGAGGCGCTGGCGGGCGACGCGCGGCGCGCCCTCGACGAGGTCAACCGCGCCGTCCGCTCGCTGGAGAAAAACCCGCAGCAGCTGATTTTCGGCGCCAAGCCCCAGGTTCCCGAATACAGCGGGCGCTGAACCGGGAGCTTTTACCATCGCTCACTCGCGCGTGGCGTGGCCCATAACAGTTTTGAAGGCATGGCGCGTTTCCCAAAGGTTTGAGCCAATGGAACACGAGGGGCGCGCCGCGGCAAACCCCTCAAACGTCCGCCGGTTTCAACTCCGCGCGATGCGGGGTATCGACGGCATACCGCGTTCGCCTTTGAACCCGCGCGTCCCTGAATGCGATTGCGCTTCAAATGAAGGGCCAGCTCTGCTTTTCCGCGCCCCGCATTTTCCAGTGGAATTTTACCCGGGATTCCCCTATCATCCGGAATAGCCGGAAAGCGAGCCATCCAGACATGATCCGCGTATCCTCGACTGAATTTGGCAAGGAAGTCGGCCGTTACCAGGACGCCGCGCTGAGCCAGCCCGTGATGGTCACCCGCAATGGGCGCGACCGCACAGTAATGATCTCGGCGCAGGAATTTCAACGCCTCAAGCTGCGCGACCGCAAAGTATATGCCACCGGCGATGCGCCCGATGAAGTCATCGACGCTGTCCGCGACGCCGCAATGGACCCATGTCACGATCACCTCAATGACCTGATCAAAGACTGGAAACCGTGAATCTGCCAAAACCTGAACCGGGCCTGGTCATCCGCTATTCCTATCTCTGGCTGCGTGAACACCGTGAAGGCAGCGAGGAAGGCGTAAAAGATCGGCCCTGCGCGATCATCGCCGCCACCATGGAGCGTGACGGCCATACTCAAGTCATCGTTGTGCCGGTCACGCACTCACCGCCGGACGCAGGCGCAGCGGCGCTCGAAATTCCTTCGACGGTAAAACGCCATCTCGGCCTCGACAGCGCCCGTTCATGGGTGGTGATTTCCGAAAACAATCAGTTCACCTGGCCCGGCCCGGATCTGCGCCGCGTCGGCGGCGCTGTCGACGGCTCCATCGCCTACGGATTTTTGCCGCCAAACTTTTTCAACGAACTGCGGCGCAGGTTTCTCGCGCTCGCGCCTTCCGTTTCAGGCGGCGTGACGCGCACGGAGTGATTGCCGAAGGAGAAGCGGCTTGCGGGGCCTCAACAGGAAAAAGCTGGGTCCAGAGGCAAACCCCTCAGACGTCCGCCAGTTTCATCCCCGCGCTGTATTCGAGATCATCGACATCCTTGGTGACCGCCTGGCCGCAAATGACGCATCCTTTGACGGCATCAAACGTCAGCGACGGCGGGCCGTAGAGCAGCCAGCCTTTGCCGAGCGCCTGTGTCACCTTATGGCAAAAAGCCGCGTCATCCGGGCCGGTCAGATAGCGGTACACGGTCAGCGTGCGCCTATGGGAAAGCGGTCCATTGGCCATGGCGTTCACTCCTTGGGAAATTCGAGGCCCATCTCGCGGTAGCGCTCGGGATCATCCGTCCAGTTCTCGCGCACTTTGACGAACAGAAAAAGATGCGCCTTTCCCTCGGTCGCCTCCATAATGTCTTTGCGCGCGGCGGCGCCGATCGATTTCAGCATCTGCCCCTTGTCGCCGATGACGATTTTCTTGTGGCTCTCGCGCGTCACATAAATCGTCTGCTCGATGCGGGCGGAGCCATCGGGCATGTCCTTCCACTGCTCGGTCTCGACAGTGATCTGGTAGGGCAGCTCATCATGCAGGCGCTCAAAGATTTTCTCGCGGGTGATCTCGGCCGCCAGCGAGCGCAACGGCGCGTCGGACACCTGATCCTCGGGATAAAGCCACGGCCCCGCGGGCATCATCGCGGCGAGGCCCGACAGCAGGCGGTCGAGGCCGTGCTGTTTCAAAGCCGACACCATGAAAGTCTCGGCGAAGGCCTGCCGCGTGTTGAGATCGGCCGCCAGCGCCAGCAGCGCGGTCTTGTCGACAAGATCGATCTTGTTGAGAATCAGCACCTTCTTTTGCCGCAGCGCGCTCATGCGCGCCAGAATGGCCAGCGCCTCCTCGTCGGCCCCGTGGCGCGCGTCGATCAGCAGCGCGACGGCGTCCGCGTCCCCCGCCCCGCCCCAGGCGCTGGTCACCATGGCGCGGTCCAGCCGCCGGCGCGGCGCGAAAATGCCGGGCGTGTCGACGAAAATGATCTGCGCCGCCTGCTGCAGCGCGATGCCGCGCACCAGCGATCGCGTCGTCTGCGCCTTGCGCGAGACAATCGAAACCTTCGCGCCGACCAGCGCGTTGATGAGCGTTGATTTGCCGGCGTTCGGCGCTCCGATCAAAGCGACGAAACCGCAATGCGTCGCGCTGTCATTCATGCGGCGGCCCCGTTTCCTGTTTCCCGGAGCGCGGCGGGCGCGCCCTCGCGCTCCATGAAGGCGCGCGCGGCGCCCTGTTCGGCGCTGCGTTTGGAGGCGCCCCTCGCCTCGCAGCTTTGATATCCCCGGACCTCAACCCGAATAATGAATTCCGGTTTGTGATCGGGGCCGCTGCGCGCGGTCTCGCGGTAATCGGGCACCGGAAGGCCCCGCGCCTGCGCCCATTCCTGCAACTCCGATTTGGGATCCACATGGGGCGGGCCGGGATCGGCGATGCGTCCGCCAAATCCGCGCGCCACTAGGTCCTGCGCGGCGCCATAACCCGCATCGAGAAACACCGCGGCGATCAGAGCCTCGCAGGCGTCGCCGAGTATGGCTGTCTTATCGCGCCCGCCGGAGCGCATCTCGCTGGGTCCCAGATGCAGGTGCGGCCCAACATTCCACGCCCGCGCCGCCTCGGCGCAGGTCTCCTTGCGCGCCAGTTCGGCAAAGCGGCGCGACATCTCGCCCTCCTCCGCCTGCGGAAAACGCGCGAATAGTAGCTCTGCCAATGCCAAGCCCAGCACCCGGTCGCCGAGAAATTCCAGCCGCTCGTAGGTCTGGCCCCGCTTGCCCGCGCCGAGCGCGCTGACATGGGTCAGCGCGCGTTTCAGCCAGCTCTTATCCGCAAACACGTGGCCGAGGCTGGCCTCCAGATCCCCGATGGGCGGGCGCCCGCCGCGCGCGCCGCTCACCGCACCGGCTGGAACAGGCGGCTCCAGCGCACGGTCCAAGGCCATTTCCAGAACTGCCAGCCCTCTTCCCCCTCCTCGACGGAGAAGAAGATGACCTCGGCGCGTCCGACGAAATTCTCCAGCGGCACAAAGCCGACGCCGCCCTGATCCGGCGGCACGCGCGAATCCGTGGAATTGTCCCGGTTATCGCCCATCATGAAGTAATTGCCGGCCGGCACTTCATAAACATTGGTGTTGTCAAAAAAGCCGGTGTCGCCGTCGCGCTCGATGAGAATGTGGGAGACGCCGCCCGGCAGCGTCTCGCGATAGGTCGGCACGGCGGTCTGATGGCCATAGGCGTCCGAGGTTTTCATCTTCTCGACGGCTTCGCGCGGCACGATCTTCCCGTTGATATAGAGCCGCCCCTCAATCATCTGGATTTTATCGCCGGGCAGGCCGATCACCCGCTTGATATAATCAGTCGAGCCGTCGCGGGGCAGTTTGAACACCGCGATGTCCCCCCGTTTGGGGGCCGAACCCCAGATGCGCCCGGAGAAAATATCCGGCGAAAACGGAAACGAATGTTTCGAGTAGCCGTAGGAATATTTCGAGACAAACAGGTAATCGCCGATCAGCAGCGTCGGGATCAGCGAGCCCGAGGGAATATTGAACGGCTGGAACAAAAAGCTGCGCACCACCAGCGCGATCAGCAGCGCCTGGAGGATAACCTTGACCGTCTCAACGATGCCGCCGTCCGCCGCGCCAGCCTTTGCCGCCTGCGCTTTGCCATCGAGCCTTACGGGTTCGCTCATCATTATTCCTCATCGCCGGCGCCGCCGCCAGCTTTCCATCGGAGCGCGCGCCGCGCGTGTTTGAACCGGGTATACAGGCGCGGCTTTTGCTTCGCAAACCCATCGCCGGACGCGCTTCCTGACCGCCAATTGTGGCGCGGACGCGACGAAAATCCCGATTATTCGCCGCCCCAGCGGGCGATAACCCTGCCGATCAGCATTTCCATCGGAACAAAACCGACGCCCGCCTGATCGGCCGGGACCCGCGAGTCCGTGGAATTGTCGCGGTTATCGCCCAGCACGAACAAATGTCCGGCCGGCACATCAAAGGGCCGCGTGTCGTCCAGAAAGCCGGTGTCGCCATCGCGTTCCAGAATGAGATAGGGCTCGGCCCCCGGCGGCGATTCGCGGTAGGTCAGAACTTCAGTGGTTTTGCCGTCGAGCCCCTTCATCCGCGTTTTCGGCGCGGCCTCGCGCGGCACGATGGCGCCATTGATATGGAGCCGGCCCGCGATCATCTGGACCCGCTCGCCCGGCAATCCCACGATGCGTTTGACAAAGACGGTGGTTTGGCCGCGCGGCAGTCGAAACACCGCGATATCGCCGCGGCGCGCCAGGCGCTCAGGCCACCGGCCCGTGATCGGCAGGGAAAACAGATCGTAAGTCCGGGGTCCAAGGCCATAGGCGAGCCGATCCACGAGGATATAGCCGCCAAGACCGAGGTTCGGCGCCATGCTCGTGGAGGGCGTCGAAAACACCCGCAACACCGGGCCATTCGGAAAATACCGCGCTGCCAGCGCAAACAGCGCGATACCGATCAGGCCGGCAACAAACATCAGTCCCCTGTCGCGGCGCCCTGGGGCGGCGCTCACGGCCTCACCGCCTCAATCACCACAAAAGCCTGCGCCAGCGGATGCTCATCGGTGATGGTGAGATGAATGCGCGCCTCATGGCCGGCGGGCAGCAGCCTCGCCAGCCGCTCCGCCGCGCCGCCCGTGAGCCGCATCGTCGGCTGGCCCGAGGGCAGATTGACGACGCCCATATCGCGCCAGAACACTCCCGCCCGAATGCCTGTGCCCAGCGCCTTGGCGCAGGCCTCCTTGGCGGCAAAACGCTTGGCGTAAGAGCCCGCGCGGTCAGCCCGTTTGTCGGATTTGCGCTGCTCCGTCGCGGTGAAGCAGCGCTGGACAAAACGCGCGCCGAACCGCTCCAGCGTATCGGCGATGCGGCGGATATCGCAAAGGTCCGAGCCGATGCCGATGATCATGGAATGGAGCTCCGGCCCTCATCCATCGCCTGCCGCATCATTCGAACGGCCGGCCCAAGCCCGGTGAAAATCGCCTCGCCGATCAGAAAATGCCCGATGTTGAGCTCGACCACCCCGGGCAAAGCCGCGATCTCCCGCGCCGTGGCGAAATCCAGCCCGTGGCCCGCGTGGCATTCCAGGCCAAGTTCGCGCGCAAGGGCCGCGGCCGCCCGGATGCGCTGGAATTCCATCCCGGCCCGCGCGCGCTCGCCCTCCGCCAGCGCGTGGCACCAGGCGCCGGTGTGCAGTTCCACCACGGGCGCGCCGATGGAACGCGCCGCCTCCACCGCCTCCAGCGACGGCTCGATGAACAGCGACACGCGGATGCCCGCGCGCTTCAATTGATCGGCGAAGGGCACGAGATGGCTGCGCCCGCCGATCACATCGAGCCCGCCCTCTGTCGTGCGCTCGGTGCGCTTTTCCGGCACGAGGCACGCCGCGTGCGGCTTGATGCGCAGCGCGATGTCGAGCATCTGCTCGGTCGCCGCCATTTCGAAATTCAGCGGCTTCAAAATCTCCGCGCGCAGGCGCGCCATGTCGTCGTCGCGGATATGCCGGCGGTCCTCGCGCAGATGAGCGGTGATGCCGTCGGCGCCCGCTTCAATCGCCAGAACCGCGGCGCGCACGGGGTCGGGCAGCGCTCCGCCGCGCGCGTTGCGCACAGTTGCGACGTGGTCAATGTTGACGCCGAGGCGAAGCGCCGGGACGCTCATCGCAAAACTCCCTGAGTGGATCACTCCATAACGGCGGCGCGCAGAATACAGACCATCGTCGCGCGCGCCGGCTTCGACGTTTTGTTGCGGATGACATGCGGGCGGTCGCAGCGGTAGCGCAATGTGTCGCCCGGCGAGCCCGTCTCAATCACGCCGGCGACCTCCACTTCAAGCTCGCCCTCCAGAACAGACAGGCACTCCACCGAGCCGTGCTGATGCGGCTCGGAGGCGAGAACGCCGCCGGGATCGGCATCGAAATTATACCATTGCAGCCATTCCACCGTCTTGATCCAGCCGATGATGGCGAGCCGGCATTTGCCGTCCTCGGAAACAAGCTGCGGAGTTACCCCGCGCGAGGATTTCTCGATGAAAGCCTCATCCGTCGAGCCCTGCAAAACCCGCTCAATGGACACATCCAGCGCCTGCGCCAGCCGCCATATCGTCGCCAGCGTCGGATTGGTCTCGTTGCGCTCAATCTGGCTGATGATCGATTTGGCCACCCCCGACTGTTCCGAAAGCTCGGACAGCGACAGGTTCTGCGCCTTTCGCAGTTTCAACACGGCGCGGCCAAGCTGCCCGGAAAGCGCCTGCGCGCCCGCCTCCAACACCTTGACCTTGTCTTTGCCCTCGATGCCCATTATTTGCGCCTGAAATAAAATCCGTTTGGCATATAACCCGATTTCGTTTGAAATAAAGAACGATTTTTGAATTTGCGCGTGAGGGCGCGCGAATGGCGGCAAAACCATTGGGCTTAATACCAAAGGTCATGAGCTTTGACTTATGACCTTTGGCAAGCGCGAACGCGCGCCCGCGCTTACGCGCGGAACTCTATGAATTAACCACAGATCAATTCATAGAGCCCTTGGTATAATGGCCGGTTTCCGCGCGAAAATTCCCATCTACGTATTGACGCCTTGCGCATTGTCCGCGCGGGCGTGAGCAATATGTTGCGCGGCTGCCGACGGCCACCAGCCAATCACCGCCCTGCGGTTGCGCCAGGGCCGCCCGCAGCGAAAAACCGATATTGCGACAGGCTGAATTGCCGCTTTCGCCGAGGCAGCCCGCAGCGAACACTACGGAGGAGGCAATCTTGAACGCGACACCCTTTTGAATGGGAAATACATACTTGACTCCCTAACCCGA
>JANYFM010000027.1 GCA_025362655.1 Hyphomicrobiales bacterium
CACCATATTCTCGAATTCGACCAGCAGCGAGCCGCGCGTCACGCTGGCATTGATCATCGTTTTGATGTCGCGCGCGCCGATTTTGCGCAGGCTCGCCTCGAGATCAATGATATCGGCGACGGAGCCCTTCAGCGGCGTCACATGCTGGTATTCATCGACGCCGACCAGCAGAGCGCGAAACGCTCCGGCGGGCCGCGCCCGGGCTGTTTGCGCCTGCGCCGCAAGCGCACACAGCCCGGCGGCCAGCGCCGCGGCGGACAGGGAAAAAGCTATGCGGCGTCTCATGGCGCGATGCAACAACGGCTGTCGCCCTCTCTTCGGGTTGACCTCACCAGCACCCTCTCATACCCCGTCAGGGGCCGGCGTGACAAATCGCACATTACTGTACTTTGAAATACTTGACCGCCACCTCCAGCGGCCCGCCCTGGGCTTCCGCCTCACGCAGCGCCGCCGGGAACAGATCACTTTTGCCGGCGCCCGACGCGGGACGCAAAGCCGCAAGGGGCCGCGCCCCCGCGACCGCCAGCAGCAGGGTCGGCTGCGGCCGCGTTCCCCCGCTCCTCGATATGCCGATGGCGAAGCTGCGGCGGCCGCCCGCATTCAGCAATCTCGAGGTCACGTCCAGCACCCCGCCATCGTCATCGATCAGCAGCAGCGTGGCATTGGCGGCAGCGGTCGTCAGCGTGCCCTCCAGCGGTTCGTTGCCCTTCAGAAGGGTCCGCACGATTTCAAGCTTGGCCGGGACCGCGCCGGCTTTGGCGCGCAGCGACCGGACGAAACGCACCGCCGCGCACTGGCCGGGCCGGATCTGCCCGCCGTCAATCATCGCCTCCCAGCCGTTGGCTTTTTTGAAAGCCGCGTCGAAAACCTCGAAAGGCTTGTCGTCGAGCGCGAGAGCCTCGATCTCCGCCGACTGGCCGGTGACGCTCAGCGGCAGCGCAAGGAAACAATCTCCGCCGTCATAATCGCGGATATAGCGCAGCACCCTCTCGGCGGGGTCGATGCCCGCGGGCGGCGCAACAGGCGGCGCAACGGGAGGCGCAATGGGGATCGCCACAGGCGTTATCGGCGGCGCAACGGGAGGTGTCACAGGCGGGTTCACGGGAACCGCCACGGGAACCGCCGCGGGAATGCTCGGTGTATCCGGCGGCGGATCAAGCCTCGGCCCCTCGGGCGGGCGCACCGGCTGCAGCGTCGCGGCATCCTGCTTCGGCGGATCGAATTTCCACGGCTCGGAAAATTGCAGATACCCGACGAACCCGGCCGCGCCCAGCAGCGCCGCGCCGGCAACCGAGGCGGCGATCCATTTCATGGATCCGGTTTTTTCCGCGCCGCCCGGGAGCGCCGGCTTGGCGGCGGCGGCGGGTTTGGGCTTGGCCGCCGGCCCGGCGCGCTTGCCCCGCCCCGTGGTTTCCGCCAGCGGCGCTGCGGCGACCTCCGCCATCGATGCGGGACGGTCGAGGGGATCGGGCTGGAGCATCCGCTCCAGCAGGGGCCGCATGCGCGGATCGATATCCGCGAGATCGGGCACCTTGCGGCGCTTATCGATAATATCCGCCTGGCTGCCGCCCATATCCAGCGGCTTGCCGCGCAGACATTGCGCGAGAACAAGCCCAAGGCTGTAAATGTCCGAACGCCCGGTCACATCGCCGCCGTAGAGGCCCAGCTGTTCGGGAGAGACGTAATTGTATTTGCCGGCAAAGCCGCTGCCTATCACCGTGGAATCGCCGACGCGGGTCGAGCGCGCGATGCCAAAATCGATGATGCGGGCATGGCTGACATTGCCATCCTCGACGATGATATTGTCGGGCGAAATATCCCGGTGGACGATGCCGCGCTCGTGCGCCGCCTGAAGGCCCGAAGCCACCCTTTGCATCAGCCCGTGGGCGTCGGCGGCGCTCAGCGGCCCGCTGGCGACAAGATTGGACAGCGCCACGCCCTCCACCAGCTCCATGGCGAGATAGTGCCGCTGAAGCCCGGGATCGAGCGAGAACACATAATAGCGGACGATGGCCTCGTGATGCAGTCGATTCAGCGCCGAAGCCTCGCGACGGAACAACGCCAGCGCCGCCTCGTTGTCGGCCATGTCGGCGCGGATCAGCTTGATCGCGACGGGATCGCCGGTTTCGATGGCATGGCCGCGGTAAATCTCGCCCATGCCGCCCTTGGCGAGCGGCGCATCGATTTCATAGATGCCGCTCAGCCGGGTGCCCTGGGGCACGAATCCCGGCGGCAGACGAATGCGTGTCGCGTCGTCGTTCATGGCTCAGCCCCGGGCGCCATTGCCGGCGCCCTCCGGGATGACGAGCGTGTCGCCGTCCTGTTTGTATCCCACCACCACCACGGTGACGTTATCCTGCGCGCCGCGGTCCAGCGTCAGGCGCACCAGCTCCGCGCAGGCGTCCTGCGCTTTGGTTTTCATGACGCGCGGCGGAATCTCCCCCGCCTCCACATGGGCGGTGAGACCGTCGCTGCACAGCACGAACACGTCGCCGGGCTCAACCTCGCCGTGCTGGAGGTCCAGCTCCGCGTTTTCGAACACGCCGATGGCGCGGGTGATGACATTGCGGCGGGCGAAGGTTTTGGCGTCCGCCTCGCTCAGCAGGCCCTGATCGATCAATTCCTGGGCTTCGCTGTGGTCGCGGGTGATTTGCGCGATGCCGCCGGCGCGCACCCGGTAAATGCGGCTGTCACCGGACCACAGACAGGCGAAATACCCATCCGCCATCAGCAGGATCACAACCGTCGTGCCGATCACCTCAAAGCCGCGGGCGCTGGCGATGGAGCGGATGCCGCTATTGGCGCCGATCATTGCCTGTTCGCAGGCCGCCAGCAGGCCCGCGGGCGTCGCCGGCGGCTCCAGCGCGCGCAGCGCCTCCACAACGGCGGCGCTGGCCAGCCCCCCCGCCTCATGGCCTCCCATGCCGTCCGCCACGCACCAGAGACCGATCTCCGGGCGGATAATGAAATTATCCTCGTTCTGCTTGCGCACTTTGCCCACATGCGTCGCCGCGCCGGTGTCAAAAAGCGTGCCGTTCGCCCCGCTCATGAAGCGCCCTCCGCCTGCCGCGCCGCAAATTCCCCGGTCAGCATGCCTGTAAACAAATGCGGATCGGGCATCCGCGGCGCGGCCAGCGCCATCGGCGGGTATTCGGAGCCCCCTGCCGTCCACCAGAACGACATAGCGGCGTAAGCGTTGCGGTGGTCCGCGAGGCGCGTTTGGGCAAACAAGCCGGCAAAGCCCCCTTCGCCGCGCGCGGTGACACCGGCCCTTGGCGCCAGCGGGCTGACCGATGCCGGAATATCCGCCGATGGCGCGGCGGCGGCGGTCAAATTCGCCATGTCCGCCGTGATCTGCTCGAACGGGCGCCCGGTCTCCAGCGTCGAAAACAGAAAGTCCTCAACTGAGGCGAACCAATTGTCGCAGGGGTCGATTTCCGGCGGCGGCGGAGCCTCGCCATCCTCCGCAAAGGCCACCAGCGTCAGCGGATAATACCGCCCGACGCCGTCCATGGAGGGCATGATGGCTCCCGTCGCGGCGGTTCCGCAGATGTCCGCGCCCAGCCAGAACCGCCACACCGGCGCGGTCAGAAAACTATCCTGCCACCGTTCCCCAAGGTCCATGCGGCTGGCGGAAATGCCGCCCTGCACCCACGGCTCCCACACGCTTAAGAAATTGCGCGGCACCGCGACGGCGATAAAATCGCGCTTCGATTGGAGTTTCCCAAACAGGCCCAAACGCATGAAAATCTCAAATTCCAGCGGGACAGCGAAATTCCCGCAAAGCCGGAAGCGAATAGGGGTTTTGCCGCGATCCGAAGGAGAACTGGTATTGCAGTTCCCGCCCGCCGACGACGAAACTCGCGACCAGGCGGTCGCCGCGCTGCACCGGCCCCGCCGCATCAAGCAGGCGGAACAACGACCACGCGCCGGTCCGCTCCAGCACCGCGGGCGGCAGAGCCGGCGGCGGCGCCGTGCCGGGGAAGGTCGCCGCCGGCGGCGGATCATAGGAGAGCAGCACGGCGGCGCGTCCGCCGCCCGCCGGCCAGTTGACCGCCTGCGGCGACACGGACGTGCCCGCCTGCGTTGTGACGGTCTGGCCGTTGAGCTCGAACTTCGCGGTCGTGCCTGTGCCGCTGAGCACGGGCGGATAGACGGTGATCGCCACCTGCGGCAGCGTGCCGCCGGCAAAGAAGGCCTCGCGTATCTGCTGGGCCTGCTGGAACTGCCGCAGCAGGCCCGGCGACAGGCTTTTCGTCACCGGCTGGTCAGGGCGCCAGGTCCAACTGGCTTTGGAAGTGTCCGCATATTTCGCCAGCGAGCCTTGGAAGAACTTGTCGAAAGCGCCGTTGGGTCCGAAAATCCGTCCAAAATCCTGCAAGGCAATCTCGCTGGAGGCGCCGCGCGTGAACGGATAACGGCCGTTGACCACCTGCTGGCAGGAATTGGTGATTTGATCGCCGAGCGCTTTCGACAACTGCCCCAGTTCGGAATTATCGACATCGGTCTGGAACGCGCCGGCGACGCGCATCATCTGGTCCTTGAAAGGATCGGGCAATTGGTTGGCGCTGGCGCGGAATTTCTGCACCTGCGCCGACAACGCCACATTCGCCTGCGACGCCTGGCCGGGCACGTTGGCCGAAGTCAGAAGATTGTCGCGGATGTCGCTGAGCTGCGCCACCAGTTCATCTATCTGACGGCGAGAGCCGCTGGCCTCGACCCAGGCGTGGAACGGCCGGAACTGCGCCTCGATCGCCGCGCCTGGCACAGGACCATCGCCAGTGAACAGCGCGGCGCCGGGGTTGGCGGCGGGGGCGGCCGCCGCGCCGCCGGGCGCGGCGCCGGGAGCCGCGTCGCGCTTGAAGCCGGGCCGCTCTTTGGTGAGCGCTGTCTCGTCGCGGATCGATTCAAACAGCGCCTTGAACGGCGAGTTGGCGGCGGCCGCCGCGGTCAGCGCGAGATAGCGGGGCTTATCCGCTGTCAGCCGCTTGATCTGCATTTTGGCGAAGGCGGCCCGCCAGCTTTCGACATATTCCTTGCTGTAGAGATTGAGCAGATCATTTGGCAGCGTCTTATACTGCTCCGCGACCGAGGACTGCTCGGCCAGATTTCCCAGAACCCATTTTTCCTTCTCGATCCGCTCCGCGATCGTCGGCAGCCGGTCCATGAAGGCCTTCTGGAAACCGGCGTAGGTAAAGAACCCCGGCACCCGCACGCTGTCGATGGGCGCGCCGCCCGGCGCCTCGAACACCCGCTCAAAATCCGGCCCCCCCGAGCGCGAGGCGATCCAGTCGGGCACATTCAGCGAGCGCGCCTGCGATTTCAGCAGTTCGTACGCGCGCTGCGAAACACTGAGCCGGGCCAGAGTCTTCTGGCTGTCCTCGATGACGGTGTTGCTGACATCGACAAGCGGCGCGCGGCCGCCCTCAAGATCAAGCATCGCCGCCAGATGCTCTTCCAGCAGTTTGCGGCCCTCCGCCTGCGCCGGACCGGGATGCAGATTGTCAGCCCAGTCCTGCCGCTCCCAGGCGAGGACGAGATCGCGGTCGGCGGGCTTCACGCCGCCCAGCATCATGTAAACTTTCAGCGCCTCATAGACATAGCCCGTGTCATTGCGGCGGGCGTCCAGCACCTCTTCCAGCCGGTAGAGCAGGCGCGGGCGGAACAATCGCTCCAGCGCCAGCCGGTACGTCGTCACCGATGAGGATTCGAGCCGCTCCCATTGGCTGAGCCCGAATGTGGCGGGCACCGGCACGGCATCCTCGCGGTGCGCAAACCCCGTCGGCATTTGCCGCAGTTTTTGCAGCAGCGGCAGCACTTTGCTGTAGTCGCGGTCCGACACAGTCTCCTCGCGCGGCAGATTTCCCGCTGAGGCCGAATATTCCCGGCCCGCTCCCCCGGCCGCGGCGATCAGCGCCTGATTGCGCGAATAACTCACCCACCACGCGCCCGCCGATGCGGCCGACAGCGCAGCGATCAGCGCGAAAGCCGCCGCCTTGATGATGCGCGCCCGGCGCACCGCGCGCCCGTCGGTCGAGACCCACGCCGCCTCGCCGATAATCACTTTCTGAATGAGGTCGGCGAGGAAATAGCTCTTGCCGAGCCCCGAATAAGCATTGCCCGCGACCTCCTGCGCGCCGAAATTTTTCACCAGCGCGACGATGAGCTGATCGATCGGCGTGCCCTGCTGGGTGCCCGAGGTGAAATAGAACCCGCGCAACGTTGCATTGGCGTGATAGCGCGTCGGCTCGAAAATCGAATTGAGGAAATCATAAAGCGGGCGTTTGAGCGCCGCCATCTGCGCCGGAAACCCATACAGCGAAGCGCGGGTGGCGGGCGCCGGCTCCTCCTGCAAACGGTCCGGCATTTCCGCGTTCAGGCGCTCAATCAGCGCGTCGAACTCGTCGGGCACGCTGCTGACCAGATTTTTCGTTTTGTCGGCGGTTTGAAATGTCGCGCCCCACACGTGCCGGCGCGACTGTTCGCCCAGATTGCCGAAATATTCGGTGAAGCCGGCGACGAGATCGCCCTTGGTGAAAAGCGCGTAAACGGGAAAATCGACTTTCAGCCGGTCGTGCAGCTCCAGCAGGCGCGCGCGGATCGCCTTCGCATGCGCGGCAAGCTCCTCCGGGCCGAGGCTGAGCACATCATGCAGGCTGATCGCCACCAGCACGCCGTTGATCGGCTGGCGCGGACGGCTTTTCTTCAGCAGATCGAGAAACGCGAACCAGCTTTGCTTGTCCGTGGCGGCGTCGGAATCCTGCGTCGTGTAGCGCCCGGCGGTGTCGATGAGCACCGCGTCCTCGGTGAACCACCAGTCGCAATAGCGCGTGCCGCCGATGCCGGCCACCGCCTGCGGCGTCGCCTTGCCCGACAGCGGAAACTTCAGGCCGGAATTGACCAGCGCTGTTGTCTTGCCCGAGCCCGGCGGGCCGATGATGATGTACCACGGCAAATCATAGAGAAACTCGCCCTTGCCGCCGCTCGATGTCTTCAGTGTCGCCAGCGCGTCTTTCATGCGCGCGCCCAGCTCGACTGTGTCGTCCTCCGGCTTGTCCTCGCCCGCGACCCCCTCCGCCAGCGCCTTGGCCGCCTTCTTGCGCTTCCAGAATTTGAAGCCGCCGAACCCCGCCATGGCCGCCGTGAGGACGATAACCACGACATTCTGAATGATATAATTATCGAGCGGATGATAGCCGTTGATGACGATATAGGGCGATGCGACATAGACCAGCGCGAAGACCGAGCCCAGCCCGGCCCCGTACAGCACAACGCGGTAGATATCGCCGCCGGTCTTATTGTTCTTGAACATCGAAATCGGTCCTCGCGCCTTTCCGGCCGGTGTTCAGTCGCTGCGGGTGAGAAGGAATTCGACGCGCCGGTTTTTGGCGCGCCCGTCCACCGTCTTGTTGTCGGCGATGGGATCGTCGGGCCCGCGCCCCTCCGTCGAGATTCGCTCCGGTTTCGACAGCGCCATCAGCGCCGCCGCCGCCTTGGCGCGCTCAACAGACAATTGCTGATTGTCTTTGAAACGGTTGGTCGCCGCCAGCGGCTGGTTGTCGGTGTGGCCGATGACCATCACCGGCCCCGGCTCCTTTTCAAAAATCTGCGCGATGCGCTGGGCGACGGGCTGGAACTGCGGCAAAACCACAGCCTTGCCGGAATCAAACATGATGGTGCTGCACACGCGGATCGCGATCCATTTGCCCGCCGCGTCGGCGGTGATCGCGCAGCCGGGAATCGCCGGCAGAAGCCCCGCGCGCACCCGCTGCAATTGCGTCGTCACAGCCGGAGGCGGCGGCGGCGGCCCCGGCAGGCGCCGCTGCAGCGCCACTTTGCCGGGGGAATGCAGCCCGATATTTGCCTCCGCCGTCTGCTCGCTCGCCGCCCCCAGCCACGCCCGCAGCAGCGCGAACATGCCAAACAGCGCCAGCGCGGCGAGGGCGGCGACCGCCCACACCGGCACGCGAAATCTTGAATTCTGCGCGCCAAGCGGCTGGCCCTGCCAGCGCGGCGACAGATCACGCTGCACTTTTGGCTTCACCCGCCGCAGCGTCTCGTAGAGATTGCGCTGTATCGTCTGCAACTGGCTGGCGCCGCCGCCCGACGTCCGGTGCAGGCCTTGAAACCCCAGCGCCAGGCAGGCGTGCTGAAGCTCCAGAAGATTGTAATTGACGACGGGCTCTTTCAGCAGCCGGGTCAGCTCCTCAAAGAAGCGCACGCCGCCGATGCGCTCATTGAAAAAGCGGCTCAGCATGCTGTATTGCGTCCACACATGCCGGTCTTCGGTGGGGATGTTCTGCACGATATCGTCCGCCGTCGCGCAGACGATATATTTGGCGGCGTTGGCCTGCTCGGCCTGCACTCCCGAGGCGCGGATTTCCTTGTCGAAGAAATTCACCGCCGCCGCCACCTGCTCCATCAGGCTGGCCAGCGAGGCGCGCACCATGGCGACGCGCAGCCGCCCCAGCAGCAGCAGCAGCGGGCCGGCGGCGCGCATGACCGGGTTCTCGTGCTGGGCGGCCAGCTCCTCAAAATGCAAATCCTCGGCGCGCGGCATCGCGTCCGAATTATCCGCGCCCCTCGTGCTGGCGATCCATTCGTCCGAGCCCGACGGCCCGCCGGAGCGCGGCAGCGGCGCGGGGCGCGCGAACTGGTTTGCCTGCGCCGGCGGCGGCGCCCGCCCGCCCGGCTGCGCGCCTGGCGGCGCGGGCGGCAGCCGGTTGCCGGGATTTGGCCTGATAACCGTCCGCTCGCCGCCGCCGCCGGCTCCGAACGGATTGTCCTTGTCGTTCATCGGCGATCCTCCAGAACCGCCCAGAGCACCAGCTCAAGCTCCGGCCATTCGCCGGAAAAATGCATGCCGATCGACGGCGCCGTGCTGAACTCCACCCACAAAGGCGACAGCCGGTCGAGGTAGAAATAAACGTGATCCGTGATGGCGCGTATCTGCGGCGGCGGCGTTGGCAGATGCACCAGCGGCACGCCGGGAAGATGCGCATGCACGATGTCGTTCATCTTGGTGCTCGGGCCGATTTTGAACAAAGCCGGGAACTGGCTCTGAATTTCGGTCAGCGGCCGGCGCGCCGCCACCTCCAGCACCAGCGTCGCGGTGCGGAACAGCGTGCGGTCGCGGATCGGCGAGATGAAGGCGT
Source organism: Hyphomicrobiales bacterium (assembly GCA_025362655.1). Lineage (GTDB taxonomy): Bacteria > Pseudomonadota > Alphaproteobacteria > Rhizobiales > Beijerinckiaceae > Terripilifer. The sequence goes on from JANYFM010000027.1 coordinate 9,156, forward strand.
TCTGCGCCCGCTCGATGATCTCCAGGCGGATCGCGCGGCGCCCGAGCCGCGCGCTGAGAAAATCCTGGAGATCGCGCACGACAGGCTCGAACACCTCCTCCAGCTTATCCTGATCATAGGCGGGATAGAGCTTTGCCCGCCGTTCCGGCGTCGCGAAAGTCGCGAGTTCTCCCGCCAGCGACACCAGCGCGGTGAACAGCCGCTCGGGATGGATGTAAACGGAGTTGCGGTAATGCTTGAGCACCGGGATCGTCCGGTTGAGCAATTGCAGCACAAAATAATCGACGCTTTGCAGGCCGCCGCCGGCGGTGGGGTCGGCGGCGTAGCGGGCCAGCTCCTCCAGCTTGTTGTCGATCCAGCCTATCACCCGGTCGAGCCAGCCGGTAACCACCGGATGCGCCGAACAGACAAGGATCGGCGGCGCGAACTTTTCGTCAAAGATGATCAGCTTGTCGCGGATTTCCAGAATGCGCGCCACCGCGAGATTGAGAAAACCCGGTTTCGCTGTGCGGCGCAGGTCATAAGAGAGCCGCGGATAGGCGAGATCGATCTCCTGTTCGCTGCGCAGCTCCGAGGTGGAATCGATGATCGTCTCCGAGCCCTCGTGAAAGCGGCTTGCGCTGCCGGTCATGCGGTAATCGACCTCGCGCGTGTTGGAGGCGGCCGCCGGCAGGGTGAGCCAGATGATCTGCCCGCCGGCGTTGTCGGGCACGTCGATGGGGACGGGCAGCGGGCTGTCGCCCGGCACGTCAAACGGCGTGCCGTCGGGCATCATGCCGGCGGCGCGGCGCAGCGAGAATTTGCTTTGCTGGGCAAGGTCGCGGTCGATTTCGAGATGCGAAAAGCCCCACGGATAAGGGGTGATGTGCCGGGTGCGGCTGTCCACCATGCGCTCAAGATAGCGGTCATTCTGCTGTAGATGGTGCGGCCGCAGAAACAGGCCCTCCCTCCACACCACCTTGCTGTACCAGGACATGGCATTCCCATCTTGATTTATTGCGGCGCGCTAGCTCTTGCCGTCCGCGCCCCGGTCATAACAATCGGCGAAATAGAGCATGAACACATCGACAAGGCCATCGTCATGATGCTCGGTTTTGGCTTTCCAGCGGGCGGCATAAGCCTCCCACAGGCGGGCCTTTCGCGAGCCCAGCATTTCCGACAGGCCCGAAGTGGCGGGCGAGGCTTTTTCGATGGCATCGGGATCCAGCTCGGCGGCGATCATCCGCATTGCCGCCTGCATAGCCGAGTAGGTCCGAACCTGATGGGTTTTGATGTCGGAAAAACCCTGCGCGAGAGCCCGCCGCGCGTCCAGATAGCTCTTGGTCTGCGGCCCCAGCATGATGCGCAGGGCGTCCTCCGGATTGGGCGAAAATTTCAGCGGATTGTTGTCGAGAGCCTGAATCATCGTCTGGCTGGAGCTGCGCGCGAGGCGCTTGGCTTCGGTGCGCGCGTTCAGCAATTGCATCATATCGACAACAACGCCGCGCATGATCTCGCCGGCCTTTTGCGCCAGCGCGCCCGCATCCTGCCCCGAAAGGCTGCCGGCGGGCATGCCGGCGCCGGCGGCAAAGCGCGCCACAAAGTCGTCCGCGCCCGCGGCTAAGTATGGCGCGGGCGCCGGCGCTGAAACCGGGGCCGCCGCCACAGAGGCTGCAATGGGAGCCGCGGGCGCGGGAACGGGCGCGGTGAATGGATTATCCGCTTTTGCCGGAGCCGGCGCGGGCTCCTCCGCAAAAACCGGTTCGGCCATGGGCGCGGGCGCGGCGGCGG
>JANYFM010000268.1 GCA_025362655.1 Hyphomicrobiales bacterium
GGCGCAGCGTCACCTTCAGCGGCGCGGCATAGGTCATGCCGCGCTGGCGGCACTCATCGACATCGTATTTGGGCGCCTCGAACTCGTATTTGACGAATTCGAGCAGCGAGGTTGAGGAGAAATCCGAAATCGGAAACACCGACTTGAAGACGGACTGAAGGCCCTCGTCGGGACGGCCGCCTTTGGCCTCTTCAACGAGCAAAAACTGATCGTAGGATGCTTTTTGAACCTCAATGAGGTTCGGCATCGCCGCGATTTCTTTGATATGACCGAAGAACTTGCGGATCCGTTTGCGGCCGGTGAACGTCTGCGCCAGTATCTGAGCCATGTCGCTCCTCGTTTCCCTGGACTTCAGCGGGCCGGATCGCCTCGCCGAATTGCGCGCCGGGCGGCGCGGCTTTGGGGTGTGATCCCCGAATTCGTTTGTTTCGCTGCGGAGCCCCGGGGCTAAAACCCTGTGGCGAACGCCGCAACGGCCCCGGAGCAAGCCCCGGGACCGAAATTGTTTAGAATGCGGAGCCGCGGACGCGGCCCCCGCGCATTACTTGAGTTCCACCTTGGCGCCGGCCTTCTCAAGCTGGGCCTTGTACTTGGCGGCGTCTTCCTTCGACACGGCTTCCTTGACGGCTTTCGGGGCGCCTTCGACGAGGTCCTTGGCTTCCTTCAGGCCGAGGCCGGTGATGGCGCGGACTTCCTTGATGACTTCGATTTTCTTGTCGCCGGCGCCGGTCAGCATAACCGTGAACTCGGTCTGCTCCTCGACAGCGGCGGCGGCGGCGGCGGGGCCGGCGGCGACGGCCACGGCGGCAGCGGCGGACACGCCCCATTTGGTTTCGAGCAGCTTGGCGAGGTCAGCGGCCTCAAGCACGGTCAGGCTTGAGAGCTCTTCAACGATCTTTTCGAGATTTGCCATGTGATTTAATCCTTTGGATGATCAGTTTCGAAGTTGTTTCCAGTGATGGGCCGCGTCAGGCCGCATCCCGATTGGCATAGGCCCCGAACACGCGCGCGAGCTTGGCGGCGGGCGCGGTTGAGAGCTGGGCGATCTTGGTCGCGGGAGCCTGGAGAAGGCCCACGATCTTGGCACGAAGCTCGTCGAGGGACGGCAGCGTTGCGAGCGCTTTGACGCCGTCCGGGTTCAGGGCGGTCTTTCCCATGGCGCCGCCGAGGATAACGAACTTGTCGTTCTCCTTGGCATAAGCCGCTGCGACCTTCGGAGCCGCCACCGGATCGTTGGAAAAAGCGATCAGGGTCGGGCCCTTGAGAAGAGGCCCGATGGAGGCGATATCCGTGCCGTCGAGTGCGATTTTGGCGAGGCGGTTTTTAGCGACCTGGACCGTGGCGCCGGCAGCCCGCATATTTTTGCGCAGGGCTTGCATATTGGCGACGGTCAGGCCGGAATAGCCGGCGACGACGATGACAGACGTCTTCGTGAAGACGCCGTGCAACTCCGCGACAGCCTGTTTTTTTTCCGCTCTGTCCACAGTGCTCTCTCCAATTGGCGGGCTTGGAGCCCGCCTGTTGCGTGTGCCAAACTCCCAAGGGGGTCCCAAGCGGGTACCAAGGGGGCATGGCGATGAGCCTGTCCTCCGGAGCGCGAGAGGCGCCGGACAGAAGGATTCGAACCTGCTTTTGAGAGCGCGGAACGCCCTCGAAACTCATGCTCTACACCGTCTATGCAGGCCTTCCGCCGCACCGGGGAACCGGATTGGACTGGCGAAGATTAAGCCTTTGACGAAAGTGCGTCTGGGGCGCCGGCAGTCTCGGACAGGACAAGGCCGGACGGGACACGGGGTTTCCCCCGGGTCCTCCGGCCTTCCTACCTTCCCCCGGTCTGACCCAGGGGAGGAAGATGAAATGAACTTGGGGTCGCAATTTGGATCAACCCCATCCCCCTATTAGACTCCTTGACTCCGCCTGCCAAGGGGAATCTCGATCTTTTTTGCATTGCGGGAGAGGCCCGGACGTTTTCAGGCGCCGCTGGGCAAAGGTCCGGGTTGGGACCGCTTTTTCCAAGTTAAAGAAATATTTCCTCTAAATTGGGTTTATAGTCACAATTCGTGCCGCCACTTACCTCGTCAGGTATATCTTGGCTATCAGGCTTTGGAAAATCCCGTCGAAGGCCCTGACGATATCCTGCTGGTCCACGGCGGAATAATAGAAGCCCGGCGAAGCGCAGGCCTGCAGCGCCGGGGCGAGCTTGTCTTGAATCGGCATCACCGTTTCGCGATAGGCGGCTTCGGCGGGCATCGGAACATATTCGGTATTGAGCACAATCATCGTCACGCCCTGCGATTTGAGCTGGGTGCAAAGCGCGGAATCGAAGGGCTTGAAGCCAATGCTGCGGTCACGCTTGCCTTGCACGCCGTCGGTGACCAGCAAAGCGAACTTCTTCGCAACCGTCCGCCCGTCGCCGCTGGCGCCAATGCCGCTCTGGAAATCCGGCATGGCCTTGGAGAACAAAGTATCGCCGCCAAGTTGATAATTCTGGACGTAATTGCGGGCCTGCGAGAGATCGGTCGTTATCGGCGTTTGAAGCTTGGGCGTCTCGTCAAAAGAAGTGACGGCCACCCGGATCGTATCGAGCGGCGTTTTATTGGCCTCGATGCGGGTCAGCAGCGTGGTGACGGACGCGCGCAGCACATCGAGGCGGGTGAGAATGCCATTCTCCTGGGCGACTTTCAGATTGGATTTAACCTGTCCGCCCTCGGGCTCGTGGCAGGCAAAGGCGCAGCCGGTGAGGCTGAAGAGTTTGTCGCGGCCCTGGGGAGTCGCCGCCAGCCCCATCGAGGCGGAATTATCCAGCAGCAAATAGATATCCGTCTTTTGACCCTGGGGTTTGCTGGCCGAGGCGCGGGCGCTGATCGACATATTCGTGTAGCCGAGAATGCGGGTGATCGACATTGGCATGGATACCGCGGCTTCCACAGCGATTTGCCCGTTGGCGGTTTGCAAGCCGACGCGGATGACCGAAAGGCCTGACCTGCCCGTTACATCGGCGCGCACGACATCGGCGGCAATGGCTTGGAGCACCGCATCGGATTTGCCCTGGGTGTCCTGCGCGGCGATAAGCGCCGCCGCGTCCACCGCGCTTTGCAGCTTGGCTTTCGCCAGCAGCGCGCGCCCATAATCCACGCCAACGCCGGCGAAGGCCATGAGCGGAAGAAGCGCGAGGCTGAAAATAACCGCGACATTGCCGCGTTGGTCGTTCTTGAAAAGGGACAGATTGCGCATGGGATGGCCTCCTGCCGGCAGCCTTGCAAAAGGCGTGCGTCAGAAGGGGTTGGCAATTTTCTGTTATCATTCAGGGGGCCGCGGGGATGGCCTTTGGGCGCATCCGCGGACCTGTGCCAATCCGGCACAAGTCCGCCCCGCCACTGGCGCCAGCTATTTCGACAGTTTCACGGCAAATCCGCGCTGCACGCCCGGCCGCGCCATCATTTGATCGTGCCAGCGTTTGACGTTCGGGAAGTCATTCAGATCGACTTTGTGGCGCTCGTGCCGCCAAGCCCAGCCCAGCACCGCGAAATCAGCGATGGAAATGGCGCCGGCGAAAAACTCCGCCTGCGCCAGCCGCCGATCAGCAACGCCATAAAGGCGCACGGTCTCTTTCGAATAGCGCTCAAGCCCATAGCGCTTGTCCGCCTCGTTTTCGAGACCGAGAAAATGATGCACCTGGCCTGGCATCGGCCCAAAGCCGCCCATCTGCCACATCAGCCATTCCCACGCCGCGACACGCGCCGGCCCGGAGGGCGCCAAAAACTTTCCGGTCTTCTCCGCGAGATAGAGCAGGATGGCGCCCGACTCGAAAATGCTCTGCGGCTTGCCGCCGGAGCCGTCGGGATCGATGATCGCGGGAATGCGGTTATTGGGACTGATTTTCAGAAATGCCGGCTCGAATTGCTCGCCCTTGCCGATGTGAACGGGATGCACGCTGTAGGCGAGGCCCATCTCTTCGAGGGCTATGCTGATTTTGCGCCCGTTCGGCGTG
>JANYFM010000361.1 GCA_025362655.1 Hyphomicrobiales bacterium
CCATGCCGCGGGGCTGCGCGATATGGCCGCCATCGAGCGGCGTGTTCTGATGCTGGTATCGCCGCACGCCGCCGTAACGGGCGGCGCTCAGGGTTCAACCACAAATCTCAACGCCAATATCCAAATTCTCATGCCCGGCGAGAGGGCGCGGGCGCACCGCCATTCGATGAACGCGCTGCGTTTTGTGCTGAAAGGCGGCGGAGCCATGACCATCGTTGACGGCAAGGAATGCGCCATGGAGGAGGGCGATCTCATCCTCACTCCCGGCTGGTGCTGGCACGAGCATGAGCATCGCGGCTCCGCGCCCATCGTCTGGCTCGATGTGCTGGATGCCTCGCTGCACCGCTATCTCGGCACGGATCGGTTTCAACCGGGGCCCGCCAATGACGTGCCGGCGCATTTGCCGGATTCCGCTTTCGCCGCGCCGGGTCTCGTGCCGCAGGCCGGCAATGCGGCCGCCGAATATTCGCCGCTGTTTCGCTATCCCCGCGCCGATGCCGCCGCCGCGGCCGCGCGGGCTCCGATCGGACGCGACGGAGCGCGCCGCGTGCGGTACGCCAACCCGATCAACGGGGGACCCTGCATGGCATTTCTCGATTGCTATCTTGTGGAGATCGGGGGCGATGGCACGGTTCCGTTCCGCACGTCGGCGAACGCGGTTTGCGCAATTCTTGAAGGGACCGGCGTGACGCGCGCCGGCGAGGACGATATCGCGTGGGGGCCGCGCGACACGTTCTCATTGCCGCGCGGCAATTGGATTTCGCACCGCGCGGACAGCGGCAAAGCCATGCTGTTCATCGTCACAGACCGCGATGTTTACCGGCGGCTCGGCCTGCTGAGCGAAGAATACGCGGGCGCCGCGTGAGCGCGCGGGGGCGGCTGATTTTGGCTTTCGCGCTTTGTGCCGCAGCGCTTTGTGCCGCGGGCGGCGGCGCCGCGGCCGAGCCTGTCGCGGATTTTTACAAGGGCAGAACCGTCTCCATCATCACCAGCACCGGCCCCGGCGGCGCCTACGATTTGGCGGCGCGGACGCTGGCGCGCTATCTGCCGAGATATCTGCCGGGCGCACCGGCTTTCGTCGTGCAGAATATGCCCGGCGCGGGCCATGTGCGCGCGGCTAATTATATGTACACGCAGGCGGCCCGGGACGGGAGCGTTATCGCCACAATATCAAATGGAATTCCGCTCTATCAGATCATCGACGGCAAGGGCGCGCGGTTTGATGCGCGGCGGTTCAACTGGATCGGCTCGACAGGCATCAGCAATCTGCTGACGGTGGCCTGGCACACGGCGGGCGTCCGCTCGTTCAACGATGCGCTGACACGCGAGATTGTCGCCGGCGCGACAGGGACGGGATCGGGCACGGCGATTTATCCGCTTATTATGAATGCCGTGCTGGGCGCGAAATTCAAGGTGGTGATGGGCTACACGTCGAGCCAGGAGGTCGATCTCGCGATGGAGCGTGGCGAAGTGGCGGCGCGCTCGGGCGCCAGCTACGGCGGTTTTCTGGCGGAGCGGCCCGAATGGATCCGCAACAAAAAGATCATTGTGCTGACACAGATCGGCGCCGCCCGCGAGCGCGATCTGCCGGATGCGCCGCTGATGCATGAGCTTGGCGCGGACGCGGATCAGCGCTCCCTGTTGAAACTGATTTCCTCGCCGGTCGCCGTGGGCCGGCCCTTTCTCACCGCGCCGGATGTTCCAGGCGAGCGCGTCGCGGCGCTGCGGATGGCATTTGACGCGGCGCTCAAAGACGCGGACTTTCTCGCGGAAGCCAGACGCATCGATCTTGATATGAAGCCTTCGACCGGGGAGGAGGTGCGCGCCATTGTCGAGGAGACCGTTGGCGCGCCGCCTGATCTAGTTGCAAAAGCGCGGGCGGCGCTGGAAGCGGCCGGCGGCTCGGCGAATTAACAGCGGAGCGCCAGGCTTGCATTGCGGCGCGCCGCGGGCTGTTGTGCGGGCAGACGCATTGCCGGAGGCGATAAATGAATCTCGGGATATTTTTGATGCCGCTGAGCCCGCCGGGGCGCACGCTCACGCAGGCGATGGACGAAGTGACGCAAAAGGCGCTGCTGCTGGATTCCATCGGCTTTAACGAGTTTTGGCTGGGCGAACATTTTTCCGCCACAAGCGAGCCGATTCCCTCGCCGCTGATGTTCATGGCAAGCCTGCTGCATCAGACGCGGCATCTGACGTTCGGAACCGGCGCGATCAGCCTGCCGAACCGGCACCCGGCGGTGATCGCCGCCGAGGCCGCGCAATTCGATCATATGGCGAAAGGGCGTTTTCGCTTCGGCATCGGCACCGGCAGCCTGCCGCCGGATTGGGAGCTGTTTCAGCTTAAAGACGAGGCGACGCGCAAGCGAATGCTGATTGAATCCATCGGCATGATTGAGGCCATCTGGCGCCAGGGCCCGCCCTATGAATTTGACGGCGAATTCTGGAAGTTCCGCCTGCGCGACAGCGTCGATATTCCGCTCCAGATGGGCATCATGCCGGGGCCGCGCCTGCCCGGAGGGCCGCCGATCCACATTCCCGTGGCAACGCCGAATTCAAGCACGGCGGTTCTCGCGGGGGAGCGCGGCTGGGGGCCGCTTTCGAGCTCACTGATGCAGGCGGAGGGCGTCGCGACGCATTGGACCGGTTACAGCGGGGGGCTGGCGCGCGCCGGGCGCCCGGTCAATGGGGACAATTGGCGCGTGGTGCGCGCGGTGTTCGTCGCGCCGACCGATGCCGAGGCGGAGCGGCGGATGCGCCATGCGGATAGTTCTGTGCGCTTTTTCTTCGACTATATGCGCCAGGTGCTCGGCAAGGCGGGGAAGCTTGTGGCGCTGAAGGCGCGGCCCGACATGCTGGATTCCGAAGTCGATACGGAGAGCGCGATGATGTCCCGCGTGATTTTTGGCTCGCCCGCTACGGTGCGCGACAAACTGATCGATTTTCGCGAACGCGCCGGCCCGTTCGGCAATTTGCTTGTTGCCGGCATGGACTGGAGCGGGCCGAGCGGCGCATGGGAGCGCGAATCCCTGACGCTTCTCGCGCGGGAGGTTTGGCCCGCTGTGCGGCGCCATTGCGCGGAGGCCGACAGAGCCGCGGTTGCTGCGCAGTAAGGGGGCGTGATCCCGGCAAATGCGGGACGATTGGAAAGCGGCGCCTGCCGCCCAGCCATGCAGCCTTGATCCGCGCCGGTAACCCGCCTATGCCGGGACACTGATTTCGCAGACAGGACCGCCCTAATGAAAATGAAGCGTCTCGGCCGGGACGGCCCGCTGGTTTCGGATCTCGGTCTTGGCTGCAACGGCATGTCCCTGCAAAAGCCGCGGGCGGATGACGAGAGCGTCGCGACCCTTCAGGCCGCCCTCGACAATGGGATTAGTTTTCTCGACACCGCCGACTTCTACGGCATGGGCCATAACGAGTCTCTGATTGCCCGCGCCATCAAGGGACGTCGCGATCAGGCGTTTCTCAGCGTCAAGTTCGGCGCTTTGATTTCGCATTCAGGCGCGTTTCTGGGACTCGAAGGACGGCCAAGCTCGGTTAAGGCTTTCGCGGCCTATTCGCTGCAACGGCTGGGCGTTGATGTGATCGATCTCTATCAGCCGGGCCGGCCCGATCCGGCGGTTCCCTTTGAGGACACGATCGGCGCCGTCGCGGACCTCATCAAGGAGGGAAAGGTTCGCTATCTCGGCGTTTCCGAGGTTGGCGCGGAGAATCTGCGGCGCGCCCACGCCGTCCATCCCGTCACCGCGCTTGAGATTGAATATTCGCTCGCGTGCCGTTTCATCGAGCCGGAAATTCTGCCGGCGGCGCGGGAGCTGGGTATCGGAATCGTGGCTTACCGCGTGCTCGCCGATGGGCTTTTAAGCGGGCTGCTGACCGGCGAGCCCACGGGCGGCAACGCGCATCTGCGCCCCCCGAGGATGCAGGGCGAAAACATCGAGCACAATATCGAAACCGTGGAATTTCTGAAACAAATGGCCGCCGCCAAGGGACATACGGCCGCGCAGCTTGCGGTCGCGTGGCTGCTCTCGCGCGGCGAGGACATTGTTCCGCTGATCGGCATGAGCCGCCGCGCGCGCCTCGCCGAAAATCTCGCGATTCCCGATATACGCTTCACCGCGGAGGAACTGGCCGCGCTCGAGCGCGCCTTTGGGCCGGGCGGGATTATCGGCGACCGCTATCCCGGCTTTGTGATGAAATTCGCGGCGCGGTGAGCGGGCTGCCCTTTCACACCCGGTGAACCGGATCGATCCAGCGCACGGTTGCCGGCGCGTCATCCGCCTCAATATCAAGGTTGATGGCCACGGCCTCGCCGTCGCTGCGCACCAGCACGCATTCCAGCGTTTCGTCGGCGCTGGCGTTGATCTCCTGATGCGGCACGAAGGGCGGCACGAAGATGAAATCGCCGGGACCGGCTTCGGCGGTGAATTCAAGACGCTCGCCCCAGCGCATCCGGGCTTTGCCGCGCACGACGTAGATGACGCTTTCGAGCGCGCCGTGATGATGCGCTCCGGTTTTGGCGCCGGCGTGGATGCTCACAGTTCCCGCCCACAATTTTTGCGCGCCGGTCCTGGCAAAATTGATGGCGGCTTTGCGGCTCATGCCCCGCGTTTGCGGCGTGTCGCCATCAAGCTGCCCGCCGGAGATCACGCTGACGCCATCGTGTTTCCAGCGGGGCTGTGCCGCATCGTTCATGGCGCCGTCCTCATTGTTTGTCGGTATAGATAAGCCGAAGCTTTTCGGTGAGTTCCGCGGGCAGGTCCGCGACTTGCATCACCAGCTTTTGCAAATCCGCGCCCTTCATCGGATCGAGGCTGATGCGGACTTTTTCCAAATCCGCTCGGAAGGCGGGATCGGCCATGGTTTTGTCGAAGGCCTGCCGCAGAGCCTCAACGCGCTCGGGCGGCGCGCCGGGCGTGGTGAAAAAGGCGGTGCCGACGGCGCTCGCGGCCATGACCGCTTCGAGCAGGCTCTTTTCGCCGGGGTTGCGCGCCAGCTCAACGGCCGCGGGCACGTCGGGCATTTCGGGATGCCGCGTCAACGAGAACTGCACAGCGATGGAAATTTTTTTATCGCGTATCCATTCGGGATGCGCGGCTTTCAGCGCCTCCCACGAGGTCGAATGACCCTCGGTTTCACCGCGCTCCATGGCGAGCATTGCCTCGTTGGAGCCGCGGTAGCCCATGACGAGTTTGTATTTGGTGCCGATGATGTTGTTCAGCACGGTGGGATAAATCGAGGCGGTGGAGCCCGCGCCGGTGCCGGCGAGCGTCGCCTGCGTGGTTTGCGCGTCGGCGATGGTTTTTACCGGCGAGGTGTGCCACGTCATCACCATATTGACGAGCGGGCTGATGCGGCCGATCCAATTCAATTGGGCGGTTTTATAGCGCGCGCCCGGCGTGCCCAGCTTTTCGTCGATGGCCAGCGTCGGCGCGCCGATGGCGATAACCGAGCCGTCTTTCGGCGAGGCGGAAAAAACCTGGTTGGCGGCGAGGAAACTCCCCGCGCCCGGCAAATTATGGACGATGAAGCCCGGCGCGCCGGGAATATGGCGGCCAAGGTGCTGGGCGAGAATCCGCGCGTAGACATCGTTGCTGCCGCCAGGCGGATAGCCGATCAGCATTTCAATCGGCTTCGATTTGTAAAACGCTTCAACAGGCGCCTGCGCCATCGCGCGGGGCGCGAGGGCAAGCGCGGACAAAGCGGCGGCGCCGGCTGCGGCAGGGCGAAACATCATGGAGTATCCCAAGGGCATGGGTGACGGTTATAGCCGATTTTTGAGGAGCGCGCGCGGCCCGGTTGTTTTGCGGCCCGGTCTGGCCTAGCCTGAGGCAACATAACGGCAACATAACGGGAGGACACGCCATGCGCGGTCATTATCGCCTTAAGGGTTCCATTGCGCTCGCCGCGCTGATCTTGGCGCTGGGCGCGCTGATTTTGGCGCCCGGCGCCATCGCCCAAACCGCGCTTTCCGGCAGAGTGAGCTCGCAGGCGGAGGGCGCCATGGAGGGCGTCGTCGTCAGCGCCAAACGCGAGGGATCGGTGATCACCGTCAGCGTTGTCACCGATGCGCAGGGCCGTTTCGCCTTTCCCGCCGCGCGGCTGGAGCCGGGCAAATACACGCTGAAAGCGCGCGCCACGGGTTACGATCTCGACGGGCGCCCGGCGGCGGAGGTGGCGGCGGGCCGCGAGACCGGCGCCGATCTGACACTGAAGCCGGCCCGCAATCTCTCGGCGCAGCTGAACAACGCCGAGTGGATGCTGAGCATGCCCGGCACCGACCAGCAGAAGAATTTTTTGCTCAACTGCAATTCCTGCCACACGCTCGAACGCATCGTGAAATCCAGCTACGACGCTGACGGGTTTCAGGAGGTGTTTGAGCGCATGGCCGGCTATTATCCCGGCAGCACGCCGCAGCGGCCGCAGCGCCTCGTGGGCGATGCAAGACGCACGGGGCTGACGCAAAACAGCGAGGGGCGCAAAACGGCGGAATGGCTGGCGAGCGTCAATCTCAGCCAGAAGGAGACATGGGATTATCCGCTGAAAACGCTGCCCCGGCTGACCGGAGCCTCAACGCGCGTGATCATCACCGAATATGATTTGCCCAACGCGTCGATCCAGCCGCATGACGTCATTCTCGACCGCCAGGGAATGGTCTGGTACTCGGATTTCGGCCAGATGTTCATGGGGAAAATGGATCCCGCGACCGGCAAGGTGACGCAATATCCGATCCCTGAGAACAAGAATAATTTTCCCAAGGGCACGCTGGACCTGGAAACCGATGCCAAGGACGATCTTTGGATCGGCGTGATGTATCAGGGCGCCATCGCGAAGTTCGACCGCGGGACAAATCAATTCAAATCCTGGGCGATTCCCAAGGAGCTTGATTCCGACGCCGGGCAGCTGGGGCATCTTGCTGTCACCGGGACGCATGTTGACAACAAGGTCTGGATCAAAAATTCCGACGGCAATAATATCTACCGGCTCGATCTGACGACCGATAAAATCGAAAACCTCGGCCAGATCATGGACCCGGCGACGCGCAAGCGCTTCGGCTCTTACGGCATACACTCGGACACCGCGAATAATCTCTACCTGCTGGACTATTCCGCCGGCAATATCGGCCGCATCGACGCCAAGACGAAAGAGCTGAAGGTCTACGTCACGCCGACGCCGAACTCGCGGCCGCGGCGCGGCCGCGTGGATTCGCAGGGGAGGCTGTGGTTCGCCGAATACCAGGGCAATGCCATCGGCATGCTGGATCCCAAGGCGGAGCGCATCCACGAATGGAAAGTGCCGACGCCGTGGAGCGCGCCCTACGACGTGATGGCGGGCGCCAACGGCGAGGCATGGACCGGCTCCATGCTGACCGACCGCGTGGCGCGGCTGGACACGGTCAGCGGGCAATATGTCGAATATCCGCTGCCGCGCCCCACCAATATCCGCCGCGTTTTCGTCGATGACGCGAAAAAGCCCGGCACGCTGTGGGTCGGCAGCAATCACGGCGGCTCGATTGTGAAAGTGGAGCCGCTGGAATAGCGGGCCGGGGAAAGCGTCTTTTTCGGCAAACCGGGCGGATTTCGGTAAACCGGCGTTAACACTTGGCCGCTAATGTGTCGTCATGAACGGATGTGACGCCATGGAAACGACGCCGATGTGGAAACGGATTCTGGCCTGGCAGCAAAGGACGCAATCCCACGCTGTCCTTTCGCAGGCGGCTCTGCGCGAGGTTCATGCGGCGATCAGCCGCCCGGGCGAGGACCCGATGACGCCCGCCTGGCTTGCTGCGCAAAAATCCGGCGTCGCGGTGCAGCGCGAGCTTGCCAAGGTTATGTGGTAGGCGGCGCCGAAGCGGAAGCCATTCCCTCGCGCCCGAAGGTTTCATCAAACGAATAGCCGGAGCCGCGCACTGTGCGCAGCGGGTCCCGCTGGCGGCCGCGGGCTATGGCGCGGCGCAGCCGCCCGACGTGGACATCGACGGTGCGCTCATCAATCTCCGACGACAGGCCCCAGATGGAATCGAGAAGCTGCGCCCGCGAAAAAACACGGCCGGGCTTTTCCATCAAATATTCCAGCAGGCGGAATTCGGTGGGTCCAAGATGCAGTTCGCGCCCGGCGCGAAAAACGCGCCGGGTCTCGCGGTCCAGCTGAATTTCGCCCTGCGTGAGTTTTGAGGCGATGCGCCCGGGACTGGCGCGGCGCAGCAGCGCCTGCACGCGGGCCATGAATTCGGGAATCGAAAACGGCTTCACGATGTAATCATCCGCGCCGACGGAGAGGCCGCGCACGCGCTCTTTCTCCTCGCCGCGCGCTGTGAGCATGATCACCGGCAGCGTTCTTGTGCGTTCGCGCGCGCGCAGGCGGCGGCAGATTTCAAGGCCCGAGACGCCGGGCAGCATCCAATCGAGGATCAGCAGGTCCGGCGGCTGCTCGGCGAGGCGCAGCTCCGCCTCATCGCCCCGCTCGATGCGCTCCACCAAAAATCCCGCCGCCTCAAGATTGTAGGCGAGCATCAGCGCGATGGAGGGCTCATCCTCGACGATCATGATTCTCGGCGCCGCGCTTTCCCTGCGGCCGGCGCGTTCGGCGGTGATCGTGTTCATATCGCTCATAGGGCTCCGCCCCCGGTTGATTGGATCAGGCGTCAGCGATGGCCGGGCCGTCGGCGCTGCCGGCGCCTTTGGGGCGGTCCAGCGGCATCGATTCCCCGGTCGCGAGGTAGTGAATGGTTTCAGCGATATTCGTCGCGTGGTCGCCGATGCGCTCGATGTTCTTGGAGCAAAACAGCAGATGCGTGCAAAAGGATATGTTGCGCGGGTCCTCCATCATAAAGGTGAGGAGATCGCGGAAAACAATGTCCTCGAGCGCGTCGATCTCGGCGTCGCGTTTCCAAACGAAGGCAACGCGCTCAAGGTCGAGCCGGCTGTAGGCGTCGAGCACGTCCTTCAGTTGCGCGGAGGCCAGTTCGCTCATGCGTTTCAGCCCGACGATGGCGCGCGGCGCGCGGGGGTCCTCAACAATTTTCATGGAGCGCTTGGCGATGTTTTTGGCCATGTCGCCGACGCGCTCGAGATCCGCGGCGATATGAATGGCGGCCATCAGGTGGCGGAGATCCACCGCCATCGGCTGGCGGCGCGCGATGGTGACGACGCATTTCCCCTCGATTTCGCGCTGCAAAAGATCGAGGCGCGCGTCGAGGGCGACGGTGCGCATGGCGAGGTCGGCGTCGAAAGTCGAGAGGGCATCCATCGCGTCGTTCAGCATCTGCTCGGCGATGCCGCCCATTTCGGCGATTTTGCGCCCGACCAACTGAAGGTCCTCATCATAGGACTTGACGATGTGTTCATTCATTTTGGATTCCCCGCGCGCCGCTGTTCAGCCGAAACGGCCGGTGATGTAGTCCTGCGTCTGCTTCTTTTTCGGAGCCATGAACATTTTCTCGGTGACATCGAACTCAACGAGCTCGCCGAGGTACATGAACGCGGTGTATTGCGACACCCGCGCCGCCTGCTGCATGTTGTGCGTGACAACGGCAATCGTGTAGCTGGCTTTCAATTCATCGATCAGCTCCTCGATCTTGGCGGTCGAGAGCGGGTCGAGGGCGGAGCATGGCTCGTCAAAGAGAATAACTTCGGGCTTAATGGCGACCGTCCGCGCGATGCAGAGGCGCTGCTGCTGGCCGCCCGACAGGCTGAGGCCGCTTGCATTGAGCTTGTCTTTCACCTCGCTCCAGAGCGCGGCGCTGCGCAGGGCGCTCTCGATGCGCCCGTCAAGCTCCGACTTCGGCAGCTTTTCATAGAGGCGGATGCCGAAGGCGATGTTGTCGTGGATGGTCATCGGGAAAGGCGTCGGCTTTTGGAAGACCATGCCGACGCGGGCGCGCAGCAGGTTCACGTCAACGGACGGATCGAGAATGCTCTTGCCGTCGAGCAGCACCTCTCCCTCGGCCCGCTGCGCGGGATAGAGCTCGTAGATGCGGTTTAAAACGCGCAGCAGCGTCGATTTTCCGCAGCCGGACGGGCCGATGAATGCCGTGACCCTGTTGGTCTCAAGGTCAAAGGTGATATTTTTCAGCGCCCTTGCCCCGCCATAATAGAAATTCAGATTGTTGACGGCGAATTTGACGGGGCGCGCGCCGGCGCGGGTTTCCGCGGTCAGGGACATATCGTTCACGTCTTGCTCCTTTCGGCGCCGAGCACGCGCGCGCCGATATTGAGGCCCAGAACCGCGAGCGTGATGATCAGCGCTCCCGTCCATGCCAGCTGTTTCCAGTAGGCGTAGGGGCTTTGCACGAAATTGTTGATGGTGACAGGCAGGTTGGCCATGGCGGTTGTGAGATCGAGGCTCCAGAATTGATTGCTCAGCACAGTGAAAAGCAGCGGCGCGGTCTCGCCCGCGGCTCTCGCCGTCGCCAGCAAAACGCCCGTTATGATGCCGGTGCGCGCGGCGCGGTAGAGGATGCGCCGAATGACGAGGGAGCGCGGCATTCCCAGCGCGGCCGAAGCCTCGCGCAAAGGCGTTGGCACGAGATAGAGCATGTCCTCGGTCGTGCGCACGACGATGGGAATGGCGATCACCGCCAGCGCCAGCGATCCCGCCAGCGCCGAGAATCCGCCCATGGGCACGACGACAGCGCCATAAATGAACAGGCCGATGATAATCGAGGGCGCGCTGAGCAGGATGTCGTTGACGAAGCGGATCACCGCGCTGAGCTTTTCATGTTTGCCGTATTCGGCCAGATAGGTTGCCGCCAGCATTCCCAGGGGAGCGCCGATGGCGACGGCGATAAGCGTCATGATCAGCGAGCCCGCCAGCGCGTTGGCAAGGCCGCCTTCGACGGCGCCGGGCGGCGGTGTCATTTGCGTGAAGACGCTTGCGCGGAGCCCGCCGAGGCCGTTGGACAGCAGGGTGAAGAGAATTAGGCCGAGCCAGATCAGGCCGAATGCCGCCGAGCCCGCGCAGAGGAATTTGACGAGGATGTCAACTCGGCGGCGGCGCGCGTAAATCTTGTTCATGTCAGGCCCCCTGCTTCGCATCGAGCCGTGACAGCATCCACCGCGCGAAGGCCAGCACGATGAAGGTCAGAACGAAAAGCATCAGGCCGAGGAGGATTAGACCGGACTGGTGCAGCCCGTCGCTCTCGGCGAATTCGCTGGCGATCGCCGCCGAGATCGTCGTGCCCGGCGCGAAGACGGAACTGGAAATACGGAACGAATTTCCGATGATGAAGGTCACCGCCATGGTCTCGCCCAGCGCCCGTCCGAGCGCCAGCATGACACCGCCGACGACGCCGGCGCGCGTGTAGGGGATCACCACATTGCGCACCACTTCCCATGTCGTGCAGCCGAGGCCATAGGCGGATTCTTTCAGCATCGGCGGCACCGCGCTGAACACGTCGCGCGAAATAGCCGTGATGAAAGGGAGGATCATGATGGACAGCACCAGCGATGCATTGAACAAGCTGAGATAGGAGGGCGGCCCCGCGAATATGGAACTGAGAACGGGCACGTTTTGAAACAGCGCGATTATAGCGGGTTGAAACGTGTCGGAGAGAAACGGGCCGAGC
>JANYFM010000384.1 GCA_025362655.1 Hyphomicrobiales bacterium
GATCTCCTGATTCTTTGGCAGCGAAGAAACTTTGATCAAAGCCCGGCGCCCGCGCCGGGCTTTTTTTTTTTGCGGAACGGGTCCACGTTCCATGCCCCGGCGGGCGCGTTGCGCCAGCGCGATCTCCTGCTATGGTCGTGATGACATGAACGAGCTTGGGCCGGCCGCCGCGCCATACAGCGCGGTCGGGTCAAAGCTTGGAAAACCGGAGGAAGCCCATGGATCGGCGGATCATCAAGCTCTATGACGAATACACTCACCGCCCATTGGCGCGC
Source organism: Hyphomicrobiales bacterium (assembly GCA_025362655.1). GTDB lineage: Bacteria > Pseudomonadota > Alphaproteobacteria > Rhizobiales > Beijerinckiaceae > Terripilifer. Next base: position 276 of record JANYFM010000384.1, read on the forward strand.
CGCGTTTTCATGGAGCGGCTGATTGCCATCGTCGGCACCGCCGGGGCCGCCGAGGCCGCGCTCGCGTTAATAGCCCCCAATTACGCCAAAGCAGCCATTGTCCCGGAGGACGATGCGCGCATCGACGTTTCCCGGTTCGAGAATGCCGCTTCGGGCATCAAGGGCTATCTGGCGGCGCCCAAGGGCGTCAAAGCGGAAACCGCCGGCAATTTTGTGATCACCATCCACGAGAACCGCGGCCTCAATCCGCATATTCAGGATGTCGCCCGCCGTTTAGCCCTTGAGGGTTTCGTCGCCATGGCGCCCGACCTTTTGCTGCCGCTCGGCGGAACGCCGAAAGACGAGGATCAGGCCCGTGAAATGTTCCCCAAAGTCGATCTCGCGAAAACCGCCGATTCGCTGGCGGCCCTCACCACGGATCTCAAATCAAAGAACGCCAGGCTGAAAGTCGGGACGGTCGGCTTTTGCTGGGGCGGCGGAATGGTCAATCTTCTCGCGACCAAGGCGCCTAATCTCGATGCCGGCGCCAGCTATTACGGCGTCGCGCCGAAAATCGAAGAGGCTGCGAAAATCAAAGCGCGGATGATGCTGCATCTGGGCGCGCTCGATGACCGGGTGAACGCGACCATTCCGCCCTTCGAGGAAGCCATGAAAAAGGCCGGCGTAAACTTCGAGATATTCAAATATGAGGGCGCCAATCACGCCTTCAACAACGACACCGGAGCCGAGCGCTACCACGAAGCCTCCGCCAAACTGGCCTGGACGCGCACGGTGGCGCTGTTTAAAGCCAAACTCATGGCATGATCCGGCGCCGGCGCTATTCGGTGATAATCTTATAGCGCTCGCCCGGCCGGATCGCCGCGGTCTTTTCCAAAGCGTTCAGCAGCAGAAAATAATCGCGCGGACGGTCCGCCACGGCCATGCGGGCGGCGAGGCTGTCCGCCGTGTCGCCCGGCCCGGCTTTGACAAGCGCGATACGCAAAGGCCGCAGTTTGGCCGCCTCATCGGGGGAAAGCCGCCGAAAACTTTCGATCGAGTCGCGGAATTTCCGGTCGATTTCCTCCGGCAAGGCGCGCGCGGCATAAATGAGCCGGTAGACCTCAGCGCCCATCCGGATGACCGCGACGCGGAAACTCCATTCGCCGGCCTTCGCTGTCGCCATTGCCCCGGCAAGGCCATTGATGACGGCGGGGCTTATCGTTGAAGCCTGCAAACCATCGACCCAGCCGGAATTGAGATAGGTTTCGAGCGGCGTCTCAACCGCGACGCGCACGCTGTCGAGCCGAATCGCCTCGGCCCCGCCCGCGGCAATTCCCAGCACAGCCTGGGCGGAATTTTCCAGAACGAACCCCTCGGGCGCCAGAAAGGTGAAACCGATCCGTCCATGGGAAAACCGCCGGCCGCGGATCGCGCCTTCCGCCGGATCATCGCCAAAGTCGAGGCCGTCGATCACATCGAGATACGTGTCGCGGCCCGCATCTCCGATGCCTGGCGCGCCGATTTGGCGGGCGGCCTTGACGGCGCGGTCAATCCGCTCCGGGGTGGACGGATGCGACGCGTTCAAATCGCTGTCGGATTTGTTTTGGCTGAAGATTGAAGCGCGCAGCGCCGTTGAGCGGCCGAGCGATGCCAGAAACCGCGCCGCGCCGTAGGGGTCGTAACCGGCGCGGCCGACGCCGCGGTCGGACCGAGCGCCGCGACGAGAGCCGCGAACACACCGAGGGTCCACTTCGTTCTGTACATGACCGTTCTCCTGATCCGTGTGAGTCGAGGATCGAGGGGGAGTGACGCGCATCCCGGCGGGCGGGGACGGGTGGCATGGCGTG
>JANYFM010000010.1 GCA_025362655.1 Hyphomicrobiales bacterium
CGACAGGCGGAAAAAAACGCAGCAGGGAGCCGATCAGCGGCGCGGCGAGCGCGGCAAAGACACCGGCGGCGATGACGGAGCCGTATATCTGCAAAAGCATGGCGTTGGGCGTCAACCCCGCCGTTTTCCCCGCGGTGATCATCGCCAGCATGGGCGCGACAGAGGCGAAGGTGACGCCCATCATGACCGGAAGCCTGATGCCGACGCCGGGAAATCCGAACGCCTGAACAAGGGTGGCGAGCCCGCAGGCGAACAAATCAGCGTTTATCAGCAGAGTGCGCTGCTCGGGGGAAAGCCCGAGCGCTCCGGAAATTATCAGCGGCACCGCGACGGCGCCTGCGTACATCACGAGGACATGCTGAATGCCGAGCGCCGCCAGCCGGCCCGGCGGCAGCATTTCATCGACGGCATCCATTTTTTTGTCTGTCATAACACCCCTCCTTGTAATCCATCCGCGGATGGAATTTGCAATGCGCGGCACGGGCCGCCCCGCTCCTAAACTTCCAGTTTCCCAACCGCGGCTTCGACGGCCGCGATGATCGCGTTGGAGCGAACGAGATTGAGCACAGCGTCCATTTCCGTCGCGTACCAGCGGTCGCCGTCGAGCGCGGGCGCGACGACTTGGCGCACAGCATTGAGCGCCGCCATGGTCCCCGTCCCGACAGGGTGCGCGGCCGCGAGTTCTTCCACCAGCGACAGCGCCTGCGAAGCGAGCAGGATTTCCCCGGCGACGATCATCTCGGCGTTTTCGACGATCATCCGCGCCTTGCGGCCGCACCAGGTCGAATTGGAAACATGGTCCTCGGCGTTGGATTTGCCGGGGATGGAGTCAACCGAGCCCGGCATCGACAGGGTGCGGTTTTCCATCACGAGGGCGGACATCGAGCATTGCACGGTGGCGTAGCCGGTGTTGAGGCCGCGCTTGCCGGCGAGCAGGTTGCGCGGCAGGCCGTAGCTCATGACGGGATCGACAAGGCGCGCCAGACGCCGCTCGCAGATCGAGCCGAGATCGGTCATGACCATGCCAAGGAGGTCCATCGCCTGGGCGACATACTGCCCGTGAAAATGGCCGCCGGAAATGATCTCATAGCCGCCCGCGCCGTTATCGAAAACGAGGGGATTGTCGGTGGCGGAGTTGATCTCCGTCGCGATGATGCGCCCCGCATATTCGAGCGCCTCGCGCGCCGGGCCATGCACCTGCGGCCCGCATCGCAGCGAATAGACATCCTGCACGCGCGGCGGCGGCGGCTTGGAGGCATCGCGCCCCTCGTCGGGGAAAAGCGTGTGGCGCGCCGGCTCGGAACAGCGTTTGGAATCGCCGGCCATGCGCAGCACGTTGCGCGCGCTCACGGCCTGGCCGGCATGCGGGCGCGCCGCCTGGAGACGGGGCTGAAACGCCGCGAGCTCGCCGCGCAGGCATTCCAGCGACATAGCGAGGGAGACATCCGCGTGGGTGAGAATGCGCCGCGCGTCCTCAAGCGCAAGGGCCGCCAGCGCGAGTGACACCGTGGAGCCGTTGATCAGGCAGGAGGCGTCCTTGGCGGAGAGTTCGAATTCCGGCGCAAGGCCGGCGGCGGCCAGCGCGCCGCGGGCGCTCATTCGGACGCCCTTCCAAAACATTTCGGCTTCCGCAAAACCGCAGATCGCGCCCGACATGTGCGCCAGCGGCGCCAGATCGCCGGACGCGCCGACAGAGCCTTTTTTGGGGATGACCGGGCACAGGCCGGCGTTGAGGCAGTCGAGCAGCCTGTCGACGAGCGCCACGCTGGGCCCCGAATAATTCGAGGCGAACGCATTGGCGCGCAGCAGCATCGTCGCGCGCGCCACGTCCTCCTCGAACGGCTCGCCGACGCCCGTGGCGTGGGCATAGACGCTCTTGCGCTGATATTCCGCCATGTCCCGCATCAACACGCGCTGATCCTTGAACAGGCCGACCCCCGTGTTGAAGGAATACATCAGCGGCGCTTCGTCGTTCATGAAATTGGCATCAAGCCACGCGCGCGTTTTGGTTATGGCGGCCCGGGCGCCCGCGTCCAATTCCACACGGGCAAAATTTCCATCCGCGCCGCGCCGCGAAACCGCAAGCACATCGCCCGTCGTGAGCGCGCGGCCGTCAATGACGGTTTTCAAAGCTTTTCTCCGAGTGAAAGAATGAAGTCCATCAGCACGCGCGCCGCCGCCTCCATATCATCCGGCGAGGCATATTCATCGGGGTGGTGGCTGACGCCGCGCCGGCAGCGCGTGAAAATCATGGCGCAGGGAATTGCGCCGCGAAAGGACATCGCGTCGTGCCCCGCGCCGCTGGAGAGATGAAACGGCTTGAAGCCGAGCCGGGTGAAACTTGTCTCCAGCCCCGCCATCAGCGCTTTGTCGCAAAGCGTGGCGGGCATTTGATAGGTGATGTCCAGCGACGCCGTGACGCCGCGTTTTTGCGCGATGCGCCGGATGGCCTCGCGCACCGCGTCAACCGCGCTGTTGCGCAGCGCATCGTCGGAGCTGCGCAAATCGAGCGACATGCGCGCCGCGCCCGGCACCGTGTTGGCGGCGCCGCGCGGCACCTCGATGCGGCCGACAGTGGCGACGAGATCCCGGTGGCCGAGCGCCGCTTCCTCGATCGCCAGCATCATTTCAGCGGCGGCGGCGAGCGCGTCGCGGCGCATCGGCATCGGCAGCGTGCCGGCGTGGCCGGACTGCCCCTGCACGACTATCTCGGCGCGCGTGCCGCCGTTGATGGCGGTGACGAGGCCGATGGGCAGGCCCAGCGATTCCAGCACAGGGCCCTGCTCGATGTGCAGTTCGACATAGCCGATCGTCTTTTTGGGATCGCGGGCCTCGCTCCGCGCCGGCTCGGGATCGGCGCCGAAGCCCAGCAGCGCCTCGCCGCGGGTCATGCCCGTGGCGTCGGTGTCGTCAAGCGCGGCGGGATCGAAAGTGCCGGCGACAGCGCGCGATCCGGTCAGCGTGGAGGAGAACCTGACGCCCTCCTCGTCGCCGAAAGCCAGCGCTTCGATGGCGAATGGCAGCCGCGCGCCTGTGCGGTTCAGCTCGTCGAGCACGGCGATGGCGGCTATCACGCCGTAATTGCCGTCATACCGGCCGGCGTCGCGCACGGTGTCAATGTGCGAGCCAAGCAACAAAACCGGCGCGTCCGGCGCTGCTCCAGCCCGCCGGCCGACGACGGTGCCGAGCGCGTCGATGCGCGTTTCAAGGCCGGCCTCGCGCATCCAGGCGCTGACGCGGCCGGCGGCTTTGCGGTGGGCCAGCCTGAGCGTCAGGCGCGTCAGGCATTCAGGGTCGTCGCTGAATGCGGCAAGCTCATCAATGCGGCGCTCCATGGCGGCGCCTGTGAGTATGGTCTCGTGGAGGGCGGTCTTTGTCATTGCGGCAGCCGGTCGTTCAGCCGCAGCCGCGCAATCCGCTCGATTTGCGCAAGGGATTCGGCGATTTCGGTCTCCGTGTCGTTGCCGATGCGGCGCTCGAAAGCGGCGAGGATATCGTCTTTCGACGCGCCTTTGACCGCCATGACGAAAGGCACGCCGAAACGCGCTTTATAATCGCCGTTGATTTGCGTGAAGCGCCGCAGCTCCTCCGGCGAAAGCCTGTCGAGCCCCGCCGAGCCCTGCTCGCGGATGGAGTCAGCCGTCATTTCGCCGGCCAGAGCGAGGCGTCCGGCGAGATCGGGATGGACACGCACGAGTGTCAGCTTTTCCCCAGGCGTCATGGCGCGCATGACCGATGCCATCGCGGAATGGAGACCGCCGGCGGTGTCATGGGCGCTGGTCAATCCCAGCTCATGAGCGCGCTCGGCAATGCCGGGCGTGTGTTCGAAAATATCGCCGAAGGCCTGAGTGAAAAGCGCGCGCGGCATCCGGCTCGGAACATAGCCGCCCGCGGGCGGATGTTTGGCGATCCAATGGCGCGCGATATCAATCCGGCGCGTCACCCAGACCCTTTCGTGGGATTTCACATAATCGAGAAAGCGGGCCAGCGAGGCGGCGCGGCCCGGGCGCCCGACGAGGCGGCTGTGCAGGCCGATGGAGAGCATTTTGGGATGGCTGGCGCCTTCGGCGTAAAGCTGGTCAAAAGAATCCTTCAGATAGGCGTAGAACTGGTCGCCGCTGTTGAAACCCTGCGCGGCGGCAAAGCGCATGTCGTTGGCGTCCAGCGTGTATGGCACCATCAGCAGCGGCCCGCCCTCGCCATGCGCCCAATAGGGCAGATCATCGGCGTAGGAATCAGCGCTGTAAAGAAAGCCGCCCTCGCGCATGATCAGCGCGAGAGTGTTTTCCGATGCGCGGCCCTGGTAGAACCCGAGCGGGCGCGCGCCCGCGGCCTGTGTGTGCAGGCGGATGGCCTCGGCGATATGGGCGCGCTCGGTGTCGGCGGGAACGTCTTTGTATTCGATCCATTTAAGCCCGTGGCTGGCGATTTCCCAGCCGGCCTCTTTCATCGCGGCCACGGATTCGGGCGTGCGCGCCAGCGCTGTGGCGACGCCGAACACGGTCAGCGGCAGGCTGCGTTCCGTGAACAGCCGGTGGACGCGCCAGAAGCCGGCGCGCGCGCCGTATTCGTAGATGGATTCCATGTTCATGTGGCGCTGGCCGGGCCATGGCTGCGCGCCAATGATTTCCGAAAGGAACGCTTCCGAGGCGGGGTCGCCGTGGAGAATGTTATTCTCGCCGCCCTCCTCGCAATTGAGCACAAATTGCACGGCGATGCGGGCGCCGCCGGGCCATTGGGGATCCGGCGTTTCCCGCCCGTAGCCGCGCAGATCGCGGGGATAGCCGCTCATCAGGAGCCCCGGTAGGTTGAATAAGCCCAGGGAGAGACGAGCAGCGGCACGTGATAGTGGCCGTTCACGTCGGAGATCGAAAAGCGGATGGGGATTTCGTCAAGGAAAGGCGGATCGGCTTGCGCCGCGCCGCTGCGGCCAAAATATCCGGCGACGTGAAACCTCAATTCGAAAGTTCCCTTCGCCATTTCCCCGCCGGCCAGCAGCGGCGCGTCGGTGCGGCCATCGGAATTTGTGACGAGGCGCTTGAGGAGGCGCGGAATCCCGCCGCCATCAATCCCGTGAAGCTCGATTGGCACGCCTACCGCCGGACAGCCTGAATGGGTGTCGAGAACGTGTGTTGAAAGGCGGCCCATCGTCCAAACTCCCCGGATAGCAAGCCTATAGCAAGCCAATCGCTTCATTTGCAAAGAAATCTTGAAAGTGATTGATTGATTCCAGAGCAATATCAGCGCTGCCCGCTAATCGAGCAGTGCCAGCTCCGCCGCCACAAATTGTCTCACCACGGGTATCACCATATCCGCGAAGGCTCTCACCTTGCCGGGCACCGCGCGCTGATAGGGATAGAGCAGGCCGAGGGTGACGGGCATCGGCGGCATGGCCTCCAGCACCGGCTCCAGTTCGCCGCTGGCCAGTTGGCGGGCGACTTCGAAGACGGGCTTCAAAGCTATCCCCAGCCCAGCCAGAGCCCATTGGGTGAGCACGTCGCCATCGTCGGCGTCGACTGCGCCAGAGACAGGAAGCTGCCGGCGCGATCCGCCGTCGATCAGCGTCCAGCGAACCGGCTGGCTGCCGGGGAAGCGCAGCAGCAGGCATTCATGCTCAAACAGGTCTTCCGCCGCTTTGGGGCGGCCGCGCCTTGTGAGATAGGCGGGGGATGCCACGAGGACGCGGTCCACCTCGACGACTTTGCGCAGGGTGAGGGAGGAATCCTCCAAAACCGCCATGCGAAGGGCCACATCGACGGATTCCACGAGCAAATCGATGAGGTAATCCGACAGGCGCAGCCGCACGTCGATCAGCGGAAACTGCTGGCGGAACGCGGCAATGGCGGGCGCCATGACCCGCCGCCCAAGCCCGAGCGGCGCCGTCACCTTCAGTGATCCGCGCGGCGAAGCCCCCATATCCGCGACGCTGGATTCAGCCCGCTCCACCGCCTCGCGGATTTCAAGGCAGCGCTCGTGGAACACGCTGCCCTGCTCGGTCAGGCGCATCTGCCGCGTGGTGCGGTGAAACAGCCGGCAGCCAAGGTGCTGCTCCAGACTTTTGATCCGGTGGCTGACGACGGCGGGCGACATGCCCAAGCTGCGCCCGGCCGCCGAGAAGGACCCGGATTCGACGGAGCGGATGAAGACATTTATGTGTTCGAGCGCGGCCATCGGTTCATTTGTCGTTAAATTTTGAAAATCTTGACGGTTTTTGACGCCTGCCGCAAGGCAGGGTTTTTGCTAGGCGTGGGCCGTCAGCCGTTTTGCCCGAGGGGAAGTCCATGGATGCGATCGCAATGGAATGGGGCAGCCTGCTGCTGCGCTGGGTCCATATCATCACGGGCATCGCATGGATCGGCTCGTCGTTTTATTTCATGCATCTCGACGCGGCCCTGCGGGAGGGGCCTTTATTGCCGAAAGGGCAGGGCGGCGAGGCTTGGGAGGTTCACGGCGGCGGCTTCTACCATGTGCGCAAATATTTGGTGGCGCCGGAGAATCTGCCCAAGGAACTGATGTGGCACAAATGGGAGAGCTACTCGACCTGGATTTCTGGATTCTTCCTGCTGGTCTGGGTCTATTATATGTCGGCGGATCTGTACCTGATTGATCCCGCCGTGCGTAAAATCACGCCTGTCGCGGCGGCGCTTTGCGGGCTCGGCGGGTTGGCGCTCGGCTGGCTCGTTTATGATTTTCTGTGCCGCTCTCCGCTCGCCAAAAACGATGTCGCGCTGGCCGCGGTTGGTTTCGCCTATATTATTTTGATGGCCTACCTGTTTCAGCAGGTGTTTTCAGCGCGGGGCGCTTTCGTTCACACCGGCGCGCTGATGGCGACGATGATGACCGGCAATGTTTTCTTCATCATCATCCCCAATCAGGCCAAGGTGGTGAAATCGCTGATCGCCGGCGAGGCGCCGGACCCGGCGCTCGGCAAAATCGGCAAGACGCGCTCAACGCATAACAATTACCTGACGCTGCCGGTGCTGTTTCTGATGATGTCCGGCCATTATCCGCTGACGTATTCGAGCCCTTACGCTTATATCGTCGTCGGATTCGTGCTGGTGGCCGGCGCGCTGGTGCGGCATTTCTATAATCAGCGGCATCTGGGCTTCGGCGATGCATGGTGGGCCTGGGCGGCGGCCGCCATCGCGATGCTGGCGGCGATCTATATCAGCATGCCCGCGAGCTCCAGCGGGCGTGAAATCCTCGGCCTGAAACCGGCGCCGGCGCTGGCGCCTGTCGCCGGGCTGCCCCGGGCGCCGCGCGAGGTGGCTGACATTATCGGTCTGCGCTGCGCCATGTGCCATGCGCAGGAGCCGTCCTGGCCGGGTCTTGCCATGGCGCCGAAGGGCATCCGGCTGGATTATCCCGAGTTCGTCGAGCGCTACAAGCAGGAGGTGCGGCTGTTCTCCGGCCTGACGCGCGCCATGCCGCCCAACAACCTCAGCGGGATGACGGAGGAGGAGCGCGCCGTCATCCGCCGCTGGGGCGCGGCGCGGGCCGCGAGCCTGAATTGACGGCGGTCAGCGCGCGGCGGATTTGACGAAAAAACGGTTCTCCGGCCGCGGCAGGCCGAGGTTCTCGCGCAGGGTGGCGCCTTCGTATTCCCGGCGGAAAATGCCGCGCCTTTGAAGCTCCGGCACAACGTGATCGACGAAATCGTCGAGGCCGCCGGGCAGATAGGGGAACTGGATGGTGAACCCGTCGGAGCCCCCGGTTTCCAGCCATTCCTCCATCGTGTCGGCAATCGTGGCGGGCGTGCCGACTATGGAGAGGCCGGTGTGCCCGCCGAGGCGCCGCGCCAGCTGGCGCACGGTGAGGTTTTCGCGCCGCGCCAGATCGACAGCGCGTTCGCGCGAGGTTTTCCCCGCGTTGCTTTCGGGAATTTCCGGCAGCGGCGCGTCGAGTTCAAAGCCGGAGGCGTCGCAGCCGAGCGCGATGGAGAGCGAGGCGAGGCCGCTGTCCTCATGCACGAGCGTGTCCAGCAAAGCGCGCTTGGCCTTTGCCTCCGCGACGGTTTCGCCGGTCACAACGAGACACGCCGGCAGGATTTTCAAATGCGCGGCATTGCGGCCAAGCGCCGCCATGCGGCCTTTCACATCGGCGTAAAAGCGCCGGCCCGCTTCGATATTCGCCTGCGAGGTGAAAACCAGCTCCGCCGTCTCCGCCGCGAGCTGCCGGCCGGGCTCCGAAGCGCCGGCCTGCACGATGACCGGCCAGCCCTGGACGGGCCGCGCGATGTTGAGGGGGCCGCGCACGTCGAGAAACTCGCCGTGATGATCGAGCACATGCAATTTGTCGGGATCAAAGAAAATGCCGCTTTCCGCGTCCCGGATCAGCGCGTCGTCGGCCCAGCTATCCCACAGGCCCGTCACCACGTCGTAATATTCGCGGGCGCGGCGGTAGCGCGCGCCATGCTCCATGTGCTCCTTCAGGCCGAAATTCAGGGCGGCGTCGGGGTTTGATGTCGTGACAATGTTCCAGGCGGCGCGGCCGCCGCTGATATGATCGAGCGAGGCGAAGCGCCGGGCGATGTGATAGGCGGCGTCGAAGGTCGTTGAAGCCGTGGCGGCAAGGCCGATGCGGTGCGTGCAGACCGCCAGCGCCGAGAGCAGCGTGAACGGTTCAAACGAAGTCGCGGTGTGGCTGCGGCGCAGGGATTTGAAGGGCATGTTGAGCACGGCCATGTGATCGGCCATGAAGAATGTGTCGAATTTTCCCGCTTCGAGCTTTTGCGCCATTTGCCGGATTTTGGGAAAGCTGAAATTGGCGTCGGGCCAGGCGCCGGGATAGCGCCACGCCCCCGTGTGGATCGTCGCGGGACGCATGAAGGCGCCGAGGTGCATTTGTTTTCGGCTGGACATGGGCTCACCCTTCGTTCGCCCGCGCGCGGCGGGCCCCGCAGCGCTAACAGACGATGACGGCGACTTCAATGCGGGCCGCGCCGGGGCGAGGTTGCAGGACGCGGTATTTCGGCGCAGTGTGATGCCCCATCCGGCGCGTGTCCGGCATTGGGAGGGTGAAAATATGAAAAGGATTCTTCTGGGTTCGGCGGCGCTCGCGGCGCCGGGTCAAGCTACAAAGTCGTGCAGAAATTCAAAATGGCCGATGGGCGCTGGGATTAAGCGACTTCCGATTTGAGCAAAGGCCTCGTTTACTGGGTCCGCGACACGCATACCGATGTGATTGAGGCGAAGACCGGCAAATTGTCGATTCTCGGCAGCACCGGCAACGGCCACATGGCCGTTGTTGTGCCGGGCACCACGCTCATCGTGATTCCCATGCGCGACCCCGTCAAAACCAGCCGCATCGTCGATACCGCCACCGACAAAGTCGTTGCCGACCTGCCGAGCGGCGACGCGCCCGACGGCGCGGTCTATGATTCATTTTCGAAACACGTCTTCGTCGCCAATCACAACGGCGGAGATGTGACGGAAATAGACCCTGTGGCGAAGACCGTTGTCGCGACCATCTCGGTGGGCGGCGGCAAGCTGGAGTTCCCCGATTCCGACGGCGCCGGCAAAGTCTTCGTCAACGTGCAGGCGGCGGGCGAGGTGGCGGTCATCGACGTGAAGACGCATACGCTCGTGACCAAATACAAGATGAAGGGGTGCGAGGATGCCTCGGGCCTCGCCTATGCCGCGAAGTCAAAGCTGCTGATCGCCTCCTGCGGCAACGGCGTGGCGAAAGTGCTGATCGCGGAGACGGGCGTTGAGGTCGCCTCGATACCCATCGGCGCGGGGCCGGATGCTGTGATTTATGATCCGCTGCATCAGGTCGCGTTTATTCCCTGCGGCGAGAGCGGCACGCTGGAGATTCTCTCCGTCGCCGATCCCAAAAAAATTGTGAAACTGCAGACGATCAAAACGCCTCCTCTGGCGCGCACCGGAGCGATTGACACGCAAGGGCGGCTTTACATGATGGCGGCCATTCCCGATCCCACCAAACCGAAAGGCGGCGGAGGGCGCCCGACGCCGAAGGACGGCACGTTTGAGATGGTGGTCATCGGCCGGTAACGGCTGTCTGCCGCGATGGATGAATGGCAAGAGAGCCCGGCCCGCGCGCCGGGCTTTTTTTGCGCCGGCGCGTTTGCCAAAGCCGGCGATTTTGCCGAATGTGGGCGGGCATTTTCTGAAAGCTTTATCACCGCATTGCATAGGGCATGGAGAGCGGCATGGGCATTCGCACGGGCGCGCAGATTATGGAGGGGCTTCGCGACGGCCGCCAGCTTTATATGGACGGCGCGCTCGTGAGCGATGTCACAAGGGATCCCCGTCTGAAGGGCGGCGCGCGCACCATGGCGCAGCTTTTTGATATGCAGAACAGGCCTGAACTGCTTGACGAGATGACCTATGCGTCGCCGCTCACCGGCGACCGGGTGGGCCTGTCTTTTTTGCCGGCGAAATCGCGGGAGGACCTGGCGCGGCGGCGCGCGATGACCCGGCGCTGGCATGACCACACGCTCGGCATGTTCGGCCGCGCGCCGGATTTTCTCAATGTCATGCTTGCCTCTTTCGCCGCCTGCCCGGAGGCCTTCGGCCCCTATGCCGGCAACATGCGGGCCTGTTATGAGCGGGCGCGGGAGGGCGACCGCATTTCAACGCATTCGCTCACCAATCCGCAGGCGGACCGCACCAGGGATGTCACGGCCCAGGCGGCGGGCCTCGCCGCAAAGGCGGTGCGCGACACGCACGCGGGCGTGGTCATCCGCGGCGCGCGAATGCTCGCAAGCCTCGGCGCCTATGCCGATGATCTATTGGTGATGCCCGCGCCCTCGTTTCCCCTGCCGGAAACCGAGGAGGCCAAACCCTACGCCATCGGCTTCTGCATTCCCATCGCGACCAAGGGCGTCAAGCTGATCAGCCGCCCCGGCGTGCTGGCGCCCGGCGGCGGCTCGCCGCATGATCACCCGCTCTCGGGCCGCTTTGACGAAAGCGATTGCATGGTCATTTTCGACGATGTGCTGGTGCCGTGGGAGAACGTGCTGATGCACCGCGACACCGCGCTCTACAACGGCCTTTACCGCAAAGCGCAAGTGATGAACTCCATGGCGCATCAGTTTTGCGTCCGCGATCTCTGCAAGGCCGAATTCATGATGGGCCTCGCCTTCGCGCTGGTGCGCTGCGCCAAAATAGACGGGTTCCAGCATATCCAGGGCATGCTCGCCGAGCTGATCAACAGCGCGCAGGTGCTGCGCTCGTGCGTTTTGACCTCGGAGCTTGAAGCGGAAATGACGCCCTTCGGCGTGATGGCGCCGGCGCTGGGGCCGCTGAGCGCGGTGCGCTTTCTGTTCCCGGAAATGTTCCGCCGCTCGTGTGAAATCATTCAGGTGATGGGCGCCGGCGGGCTTGTGATGGTGCCTTCCCATGCGGAAATGACCGGGCCGCTGGCGGAGGAAGTGAAGACCTATTATCAGGCCGCGGGCGCCGATGCGGACACGCGCATCCGCCTGTTCCGGCTGGCGTTTGACGCGTGTCTTTCGACGTTTTCGGGGCGCCAGCAGCTCTATGAGCGCTATTTCGCCGGGGACCCCGTGCGCGGCGCGGGGAGCCTGTATCAGAGCTTCGACAAGGAGCCGCATGTGGAGCGCATCCACGCGCTGCTGGAGCGGTTCAAGCGCGAGGACGGCCCTTTGTGATCAGGCGGGCAGCCCGCCTTTTTCCGTGATGAAGCGTATGATGGCGTCGACGCCGTCACCGGTCTTCATGTTGGAAAAAACGAAAGGCCGCTCTTTGCGCATGAGTTTCGCGTCGCGCTCCATCACGCTGAGCGAGGCGCCGACATAAGGCGCGAGATCGGTCTTGTTTATCACCAGCAGATCGGAGCGCGTGATGCCCGGCCCGCCCTTGCGCGGGATTTTCTCGCCGCCGGAGACATCGATGACGTAGATCGTGAGGTCCGCCAGCTCTGGGGAAAATGTCGCGGCGAGATTATCGCCGCCGGATTCCACCAGAATGAGATCGAGGCCGGGAAACCGCTTGTTCATTTCCGCGATGGCGGCGAGATTGATCGAGGCGTCCTCGCGGATGGCGGTGTGCGGGCAGCCGCCGGTCTCGACCCCCATGATTCGCTCGGCGTCGAGGGCGCCGGCCTCCGTGAGGATGCGCGCGTCCTCGCGCGTGTAAATGTCGTTGGTGATGGCGGCAATGCCGCAGCGCGAGCGCAAGCGCTTGCAAAGCTGCTCCATCAGCGCCGTCTTGCCGGAGCCGACGGGGCCGCCGATGCCGACGCGCAGCGGGCCGTGCGATGAAGGGCTCATGAGCGGAACAGCCGTGAATACTGCGTTTCGTGACGCATGGAGGCAATGTCGGAGCGGATGGCCGCGCCGCCGAGATCATCGAGAGAAGAGCCTGCCGCAAAAGCCGCGCAGGCGCTGACAGCCGGCATCAGCGCGGCGATGGTTTGCTGGCCGGCTGTCTGGCCGATGGGGCCGAGGCGGACGGCGGCGGAAACCAGCGCCGCGGCGAAGGCCAGCCCAAAGGCGGCGCAGGTTTCCTCCAGCGGCGCGTTGTGGCCGGCGGCGGCGGCGGCGAGCGCGACAGGGTAGGCGGCGTCTTCGGTCAAAGCGGAAAAACGCTCCAGCGCCGGGCAGTCAAATGCGGCGCGCGCCGCCGCAACGAAGGCATTGCCCTGCGACAGTGTCTCCAGGCGCCGCTCGCGCGACGGCGCCATGGCGAGCGCGAGATCATTGATCTCCACCAGCGCGCCGCAAGCCTCCGCGCGCGCGGCGCGCCAGGCTGCGGCGAGGAGAATCATGTCATTGCGCGCCGAGCCCAATTCAAAGAGGTCGAGCATCCATTGCCGCAGGCTTGCGGCATCGCTCACATCGCCCGTTTCCACGGCGCTCTCAAGCCCGTGGCTGTAAGCAAAGCCGCCGACGGGAAACGCCGGCGACAGCCACGCCTGCAATAAAAGCGGCGCGGGGAGGCGGCTGCGTTCCGCGGGCTGCCGCACAGTTGCGTGAATGTTCATTGCGCGGGGAGGCGCGGCGGGCGCGCGGTTTCAGCCATGCTTATGGCCGTGATCATGCGCATTGTGATCATGGCGGTCATGCGCATGATCATGGGCGGCGTGATCGTGAGCGGCGTGTTCATGCCCCGCGTGATCGTGTTGCCCGTGATCGTGGCCGCATTCCGGGCCGTGAACATGAACCTCTTCTATTTCCGGCCCCGCATAGGCGCCGCCTTCAGGATCAAAAGGCGCCTCGATCTGTGCGATTTTGGCGCCGAGGCCGCGCGCCATATCCTCGATCACGGCATCCCGGCGGATGCGGATGCGGTTGGCGAGGATCTGCACGGAGAGATGCCGGTTGCCGAGGTGATAAGCGAGGCGGGCGAGATCGCGCGGCTCGCTGACACGGATTTCCGCCAAAGGCTCGGCGGCGGCGATGACTTCAACAAGCCTGCCGTCCTCCAGCACCAGCGCGTCGCCGCCGCGCAGCATCACGGCTTCGGGCAAATCGAGCAGGAATTCGAGGCCGTTGGTGCCTTTCATGGCGATGCGGCGGCGGTGCCGCTCATCGAAATCCAGAACGATGGTGTCAGCGGGCCTGGCCTGCCATGCGCCGCGCGGGCTGATGAAATTGGCGGTGATCATATCGAATGCGCCTCGTCAGGATTGATCGTAAATGCCCGCTTCCTTCGGCCAGAAACCCTCATCGAGGACCTGTTCGATGGTGAAGGGACACTTTTCCGGGAACAGGGTGAAATCCATGCCTGTTTCCTTCGCGGCGAGCAAGCGGCCGGAGAGGTGGCACTTTTCAATGTAATCCGCCGGATAGTGTTTCAGGCTCGGGCTGCCTTCGAGGAGTTCGGCAAGTTCGGAACGCTGATCGTCGATCGTGCCCCGCCATCCGGGCGAGCGCGCTCCGGGTTGAAATCTCCATTTCAGAAGATGAGCGATAAGCACTTTCAGCCGGCTGCGTATTTCTTTTTTTTGTGAGGCTCCCACGCTCGCCACCTCGTCGATAAGATTTTCCAGATCGATATCCCCGAAACGCTTCTGGCGCAGCAATTCCGCCTGTTGCTGCGTCCAAGCGTGGAAGTCCGCCTCATAAAGATCGTTCGGCAGCGCCTTAACCTTAGTGTCATCCATGGCCGTTTTCCTTCACCCATCGGCGCAAAGCGGCTCCTCCCGGCTGGAGTTGTTGGGAACCGATGAACGATTGGAGTTTATCATATTTCTTCCAGCTTGGAACAGCCCCGCGGCATGGGGCGGCGCTTTGAAGTTCAACGGCGCCGCCGATTCAGCATCCGGCGATCCACACGGCGGGCGCGGCATTCACTGCCGGAGGCCCATCGCAGGAACCAAATAAAATCGCGATTCAAAACAAAAAATACCTCTGCGCCATCGGCAGCGCATCGGCGGGCTCGCAGACCAGAAGGACGCCGTCGGCGGTGACGGAATAGGTCTCGGGATCGACCTTGATATCCGGCGTCGCGCCGTTGTGGATCATGCTTTTCTTGGAGATGTTTCCGCGCGTGTTTTCCACGGCGATCAGCGGCTTCGATACTTTCAATTTTCGCGCCAGACCCTTGTCGAGCGATGTCCGCGACACAAAAGTTAGCGAGGTCGCGGCGATGGACCGCCCGAAAGCGCCGAACATGGGCCGGTAATGCGCGGGCTGCGGCGTCGGGATGGAGGCGTTGGGATCGCCCATCGGCGCCGCCGCGATCATGCCGCCCTTGATGATGAGATCCGGCTTCACGCCGAAGAAGGCCGGACTCCATAGAACGAGATCGGCGAGCTTGCCCTTGGCGATGGAGCCGATGTGTTTGGAAACGCCGTGCGCGATGGCGGGGTTGATCGTGTATTTCGCGATGTAGCGTTTGACGCGGAAATTATCGCTGTCGCCGGCCTCTCCCGGCAGCGCGCCGCGCTGGCGCTTCATTTTGTCGGCGGTCTGCCAGGTGCGGATGATGACCTCGCCGACGCGGCCCATGGCCTGCGAGTCTGATGACATCATCGAGAGCGCGCCCAGATCGTGCAGAATATCCTCCGCCGCGATGGTTTCCTTGCGGATGCGGCTTTCGGCGAAAGCCAGGTCCTCGGGGATCGAGCTGTCGAGATGGTGGCAAACCATCAGCATGTCCAAATGCTCGTCGAGCGTGTTGCGCGTGAAGGGCCGCGTCGGGTTGGTCGAAGAGGGCAGAACGTTTGGAAGCCCCGCGATGCTCATAATGTCGGGCGCATGGCCGCCGCCCGCGCCCTCGGTGTGGAAAGCATGGATCGTGCGGCCTTTGAACGCCTTCACGGTGTCGCCGACAAAGCCGCTCTCGTTCAGCGTGTCGCTGTGCAGCATCACCTGAACATCGTGATCGTCGGCGACGCAGAGGCAGCAATCGATGGCGGCGGGCGTCGTGCCCCAGTCCTCGTGCAGTTTCAGCGCGCAGGCGCCGGCTTCCACCTGTTCCACAAGGCCTTTCGGCGTCGCCGCGTTGCCCTTGCCGGCAAACCCCAGATTCATCGGAAACGAATCCGCCGCCTCGATCATGCGGGCGATGTGCCAAGGGCCGGGCGTGCAGGTGGTGGCGAGCGTGCCCGTCGCCGGCCCGGTGCCGCCGCCCAGCATGGAAGTGACGCCGGACATCAGCGCCTCCTCGATCTGCTGCGGGCAGATGAAATGAATATGCGTGTCGAACCCGCCGGCGGTGAGAATTTTGCCCTCTCCCGCGATGATTTCCGTGCCGGGGCCGATGATGATGGTCACGCCCGATTGTATCTCGGGATTGCCGGCCTTGCCGATGGCGGCGATGCGCCCGCCGCGCAGGCCGACATCGGCTTTGACAATGCCCCAATGGTCAATGATCACGGCGTTGGTGATGACCGTGTCCATCGCGCCCTGTTTGCGCGACATCTGCGACTGGCCCATGCCGTCGCGGATGACCTTGCCGCCGCCGAATTTCACCTCCTCGCCATAGATGGTGAAGTCGCGTTCGACCTCGATGAAGAGCTGCGTGTCCGCGAGCCGCACCTTGTCGCCCGTGGTCGGGCCGAACATGTCGGCATAGGCCGATCGTTTCATGAAGACGGACATGACCTACAATTTCCCCATCACGT
>JANYFM010000039.1 GCA_025362655.1 Hyphomicrobiales bacterium
AGGGGTTTCTGCCGCCCAAAAGCGCCGCGCGGCGCCAGCGAATTGCGGAACTGGCGGGAATTCCAGGGACGCTGGTATTCTTTGAATCGCCGCGGCGGCTGGCGGAAACGGTTCAGGACCTCGCCGCCGTGCTCGGGGGCCGCGCTGCCTCCATTGCGCGCGAGCTGACCAAGCATTTCGAGACGGTGCGGCGCGGCGATTTGGTTTCTCTGGCGGCGGAATTGGCCGGCGAGCCGGCGCCGCGCGGTGAGATCGTGCTGCTGGTGGGGCCGCCCTCAGGCGATGCCGGCGCCGGCGCCGGCGGCGGTCTGGACGCAGCCTTGCGCGCCGCGCTGGCCATACATTCGGTCAAAGACGCGGCGAGCGTTGTGGCGGCGCAGACCGGCCAGCCGCGCCGGCAGGTTTACGCGCGGGCCATCGAAATCGCGGCCATGGACAAACCATGAGCCCTCCCGGCGGCGGGCTGGCAAAACGCCGGCGGGCGCGCGGCTTTGGCATCCGCGCGGAATGGGCGGCGCTGGCCTTCCTGCTGGCAACAGGGCACCGGGTGCTGGCGCGCAATTACCTCATTAGAGGCGGCGAGATTGATCTGATCGCGGCCAAACGCGGCACGATCCTCTTCGTTGAAGTCAAAGCCCGCGCCAGTCTCGACGAGGCGCGCATTGCGGTCACGCCGGAAAAACGCCGGAGAATTTCACGCGCCGCGGCGCATTGGCTGACGCGAAACCGCTGGGCGGCGCAATACACATTGCGCGGCGACGCGATTTTCATCGCGCCGCGGAAGTGGCCGGTGCATGAAGCCAATGTTTACGAGCTGAATTTGCTGTGAGGCGCTAGGCGGATTTGAGGGCAGGCGCCAGCCGCTCAAGTTCCGTCCGGAATTCAAGGCGCAATTGCTCAGCCTCGTCCTGCGGCAGCCAGTTCGCCATTTGCGGAAAAACATCCCGCCACATGCGCGTGGTTCGTTCGTTCCACGGCGGCGTGGATTGCGCGGCCTTCGCCAGCGCGAGCAGCTTGTGCAGGCGGGCGCGAATGTCGTCGGGGACCGCTATTCCGACGCCGTTATTGCGCGGCGCCTCGTTGGCGAAAAGGTCGCCCTGCGGAGTGCTAATGTCGGAGGTCATTGGCGGCGATCCCGGGCAATACGGCTTCGAGCAATCGCTGAAATGCCGGCGCAAGGGCCTGCTCAAGATTGGTTGGCCCCGCCCGCCGCAGTTCACGGATGCGGCGCGCATACAAAATAACAGAATCGATCACCATGCCGACAAGGTAATCGACGCGGCCCCAGAAGCAACCTCACGCCGCCAGCGTGTTGGCGAACTCCTCCACGCGGCCGCGCATCCGGCCCGCCATCTCATCCAGCTCATGGGCGAGCTCGACGACGGATTCGACGCTCGCGCCGGTTTGGTGCACGGCGGATTCGACGTTTTCGACGTGTGTGGACATGCTTGCCGCGCCGGACGCGGCGGAGCGCACGTTGCGGGCAATTTCCTGCGTCGAGGCGCCCTGCTCATGCACGGCGGCGGCGATGATGGTGGAGATTTGCTCGACCTCGCCGATTTTTTTGCCGATCATTTCGATGGCGTCGACAGAGACGTGGGTCGCCGCCTGCATCTCTGATATCTGGTCGGCGATATCCTGCGTCGCCTTGGCGGTCTGGGTGGCGAGGTTCTTCACCTCCTGCGCGACGACGGCAAAGCCGCGGCCGGCCTCGCCCGCCCGCGCCGCCTCGATGGTGGCGTTGAGCGCCAGCAAATTGGTTTGCGCGGCGATGCGCGAAATCAGGCTGACGACATCGCCCACGCGGCGGGCGGCGGCGGAAAGGCGGGTCATGCCCTGCGAGGACTGCTGGGTCTCCTCCACCGCGCGCTGGACGACGGTGGTGGACTGCACCACCTGGCGGTTGATCTCGCCGATGGATTCGAGAAGCTGCTCCGAGGCCTGCGCCACCGAGGACACGTCGCTCGCCGCGTTGCGCGAGGCGTCGCGGGCGTGGGAGGAGTTTTCCGTGGCGCGGCGGGCGGTGGCGATCATCGAGTCGGAAGCCTGCATCATCCGCTTGGTCATGTCGCCGAGGCGCCCGACGGTGCGGGTCAGTTCCTCGCTGAATTCCTCGACGCGGGCGCGCACGCTGGCCTCGCGCAGCAATTGCGCCTCGCGGTCCTCGCGGGTCTTCAGCTCGGCCATAAGCTGGTTGTTATGGGCAACGGCGTCGCGCACCACCATCAGGCCGCGGGCGATGACGCCGATCTCGTCGGTGCGGGAGGCGCCGGAAATCTGGATCGAAGTGTTGCCGGCGGCCAATTCGCTCATCTGGGCGGCCAGGCGCTTGAACGGCATGGAGAGGGTGCGGTGCATGACCGGCATCGACACGCCGAGGATCAGAAACGCCGCGAAGGCGGTGCCAATGAGCAGGTGGGTGACGAGGCGGTCGGCGGCCATGGCCACCCCGCCGGCAAGCTGCATCAAATTGCGCGGATCGCTTTGCAGCATATCCCGGGCCTGATCGCGCACGGCGGAGGCGGCCATCAGCGCTCCTATGCCGAAGGCCAAAATCAGCCCCAAAAAGAGGAATTGGCGAATCACAAGACCGCCGCCGACCGAAACTTTGCCCATGGATGCACCTGCCTGACGGCTGAAATCCCTGTAACTTTAGGCGCATGCTGTTCAAACTTGGTTAATGCCGAAGGATAAAACAGGCTTGCAACGCCGCCAGAGGCTCGAATAGGGGCCAGCCTTGCCCGGCGTCCGCGTCCCGGCTACGAAGCCCGGGTATCAGAGGCGCCCCATGAGCTTGACCGTCGCCGTTCAGATGGACCCCATCGAACGCATTAACATCGCCGGGGATTCGACCTTTGCGCTGATGCTGGAGGCGCAGGCGCGCGGCCATCGGCTGCTGGTTTACACGCCCGACAGTTTGTCATTTCGCGGCCAAAAGGCTGTGGCGGTGACGAGGCACGTCACAGTGCGCGACACGCCCGGCGATCATTTCACCGCCGGGGAGCCGGTCTTAACGGATTTAGGCAGCGCGGACGTGGTGCTGCTGCGGCAGGACCCGCCATTTGATATGGCCTATATCACCTCGACGCATATTCTGGAGGCGATCCATCCCCGCACCCTCGTCGTCAACGACCCCGCCAGCGTGCGCAACGCGCCGGAAAAGCTGTTTGTGTTGCAATATCCGCAGCTTATGCCGGCGACGCTGATCAGCCGCGACCGGGCGGCGATTGAGGCGTTCCGGGAGGAGCACGGGGATGTCGTGATGAAGCCGCTTTACGGCAACGGCGGCGCGGCGGTCTTTAAGGTATCGCGTAAAGACCCCAACTTCGGCTCGCTGTACGATTTGTTCTGCGTGACGTTTCGCGAGCCCTGGGTCATCCAGCGGTTCCTGTCGAAAGTGACCGAGGGCGACAAGCGCATCATTCTGATTGATGGCGAGCCGGCGGGCGCGGTCAACCGGGTGCCGGCGGAAAACGACATTCGTTCGAATATGGTGCGCGGCGGCGCGGCGCGCCCGACGGACCTCAGCGCGCGGGAACTGGAGATTTGCGCGGCGATCGGCCCGGAATTGAAAAAGCGCGGGCTGATTTTTGTCGGCATTGACGTGATCGACGGGCATCTGACCGAGATCAATGTCACCTCCCCGACGGGGCTGCGCGCCATCAAGAAGCTCGGCGGACCCGATCTGGCAGCGCCGATCTGGGATGTGATCGAGGTCAAACGCCAGCCCGCCAAAGGATGACCTCCAAGGGATACTCGCCATGCTCATCATCCGCGCCGCCGCCATCCTTCTGGGCGCCGGCCTCGCCCCGGCGCAGGCCCAGCAAGCGCTCTACCGCTGGGTGCAATATGTCCCCGGCGGCATTGAGGCGCGGGCCGTCACAACGGCGGACTCGTGCCCGCAGGCGCGCATAGACGGCGCTCCCGCCGCTATGCGGCTGCGGGCCGCCCCCGGCCCCGATTACCCGATCCGCGTCTGCGCGCTGACGATACCCGCTTCCGCGGCAAACGCCGCCATCGACGGCGCGGCGCTGGTTTTGCCGAAGCTCAACCCGGCGCGCGTTCTGCTGATCGGCGACACCGGCTGCCGCATCACCGACATCATCAATCAGGGCTGCAACGAGGCGGAGGAATGGCCCTTCGCGCCGGGCGCGGTTGTCGAAGCCGGGCTGAAGCCTGACCTGACGATCCATGTCGGCGATTTCCATTATCGGGAAAGCGGCTGCCGGCCCTTCAACAAGGCATGCGCGGGCTCGCCCCATGGCGACAGCTGGGCGGTGTGGGAAGCGGATTTCTTCAAACCCGCCAAACCCCTGCTGGAGGCCTCGCCATTCGTGTTCGTGCGCGGCAACCACGAGGAATGCGAGCGCGGCGGCAAAGGCTGGAGCCGCACGCTGGACCCCTACCCTTTCACACAGACGGAGGGGAAATCAGGCTGCCTCGGACAGGGCGCGCCCTATGTCGCCGATCTCGGCTCGCCCAAGCTCGTGGTGATGGATGTGTCAACCGCAACGGAACTGCGCGTCAACGCGAAGCAGGCGGAGGCCTACCGCCAGCAATTCGCCTCGATTGCATCGCTCGCGCCGGCGGGACCGGTATGGGTAACGTTCCATCGGCCGATCTGGGCGGTTGGCGGTTCGGCTCTCGGGTTTGTGCTGGGTGACAATAAAACGCTGGCGGCGGCGGCGAGGGAGACGCTGCCGGCCAATGTCCAAGCCTTGCTGTCCGGCCATATCCACACGTTTCAGGCGCTTTCCTATGAGCAGGATTTGCCCATGCAAATCGTCTCCGGCCACGGCGGCGATGAATTGCACACGAGCGCGCCCGCCAACCCGACCGGTCTTGAAATCGATGGCGTGAAAGTGCGTTACGGCATCGGCAGGCCCGGTGTGTTCGGCTTCGTGCTTCTGGAACGGGCGGGCGGGGACTGGCGGATGACCAATCACGACATGGCGGGCAAAATCCTCGACACGTGCCGGATTGAAGGCCGCGCCCTCGGCTGCCAATGAGACGGATGCCTGACCCCGGATTCAGTGCTAAAGACGGCTCATGAGTTTACTGGCGGATCATCGCGCGGCGGGCGGCGCCCCTGTCGCGCCGCGCAAACGCGGCGGCTCCGCCCCGGCGGCGGCGCTGCTGGACCGCGACGCCGTCGCCGTCCGGCTGGCGGAACTCGCCGGCCTGCACAAAAGCGATGGCGGCGCGCTTCGCAAAGCCGCGGTGGAAGTGTTCCGCGAAGCGCTGGAGGGCGGCCAGGGGATGGCGCGCGCCGCCTTGGAGGCGGGCGGCGGCGGGCTTGAATGCGCGCGCGGCCTGTCGGGGATCGAGGATGATCTGATCCGCGCGATTTATGCCTATGTCACGCAATACGTCTATCCCTCGGCCAACCGCTCCTCCGGCGAGCGCATCTGTATTTCCGCCGTCGGCGGCTATGGCCGGGGAACGCTGGCGCCCGGCTCCGACATCGATTTGCTGTTTTTGCTGCCTTACAAACAGACGCCGTGGGGCGAAAGCGTGGTCGAGGCGATCCTCTATATCCTTTGGGATCTGCGCCAGAAAGTCGGCCACGCCACGCGCTCCATCGATGAATGCCTGCGCCAGTCGCGCGCCGACATGACCGTGCGCACAGCCCAGCTCGAAGCGCGTTTCATCCTCGGCGACGAAGCTTTGTTTGAAGAGATGCGCCAGCGTTTCGACAAAGAGATTGTGCGTTCGACGCCGCGCGAATTCGTCGCCGCGAAGCTTGCCGAGCGCGACTCGCGCCTCGCCAAAGCCGGCGCCTCGCGCTACCTCGTCGAACCCAACGTGAAAGAGAGCAAGGGCGGATTGCGCGATCTCAACACGCTGTTCTGGATCGGCAAGTACGTCTACCGCGTGCGCGAAGCGGAGGAGCTTGTCGCCGCCGGCCTGTTCACGCCGCGCGAATTGAATTTGTTCCGGCGCTGCGAGGAGTTTCTCTGGCGCGCGCGCTGCCATCTGCATTTTGTCACCGGGCGCGCCGAGGACCGGCTTTCCTTCGACCAGCAGCGCATCATCGCGGACCGGCTGCATTACACGGCGCATGCGGGGCTGACCGGCCCCGAGCGTTTCATGAAGCATTATTTTCTGGTCGCCAAGGATGTCGGCGACCTCACGGTGATCGTCTGCGCGGCGCTGGAGGAGCGCCAGGCCAAGGACCGTCCCGTGCTGAACCGTTTTCTCGGCGGCTTCCGCCGCGCGCGCAAAACGCTGGGGGATGGAGACTTCGCCATTGAGTTCAACCGCATCACCGTCGCCGCCCGCGATGTGTTTGAGCGCGATCCCGTCAACCTGATCCGGCTGTTTCACGCCGCCGACAAGAACCAGCTCGCCATCCACCCGGATGCGACCCACCTCGTGACGCGCTCGCTGAAACGCATCGATGCGAAGCTGCGCGCCGACCCGGAGGCGAACCGGCTGCTGCTCGATATCATCTGCTCGCGCAACGCGCCGGAAACGGTGCTGCGGCTGATGAACGAGGCGGGCGTGCTAGGCCGGTTCATTCCCGATTTCGGGCGCATTGTCGCGATGATGCAGTTCAACATGTATCACCATTACACCGTCGATGAGCACCTGCTGCGCTGCATCGGCGTGCTCTCCGCGATTGAGGCGGGACGGCTGGCAAAGGAGCATCCGCTCTGTCAGGAAATCATCACGACCATCGCCAACCGCCCGGCGCTCTACGCGGCGATCTTTCTGCATGACATTGCCAAGGGGCGCGAGGAGGATCATTCGATCGCCGGCGCGCGCATTGCCCGGCAGCTGGGGCCCCGGCTTGGCCTTTCGGCGGCGGCGACGGAGACCTGCGCCTGGCTCGTCGAAAACCATCTGGTCATGTCGAACATGGCGCAGGGGCGCGATCTCGCCGACCCCGCGACGATCAAGGCCTTCGCGGGCCTTGTGCAGACACTGGACCGCCTGCGCATGCTGCTGGTGCTGACGGTCTGCGATATTTCCGCCGTTGGCCCCGGCGTGTGGAACGGCTGGAAAGGACAATTGCTGCGCACATTGTACTGGGAGACCGAAGTGGTGCTGGCGGGCGGGCATTCCGCCATTGACCGCAAGCAGCGCGTCGTCAAAGCCCAGGATGATTTGCGGCGCGCGCTGGCGACCTGGTCCGATCCGGACTTCGACGCTTATGCGGCGCGCCATTATCCCGCCTATTGGCTGAAAGCGGACCTTGCGCACAAGATTGCCCACGCGCAATTGCTGCGGATGGGCGACGCGCAGGTGCGCGCGCTGATGACGGAATTCACCACCGACGCTTTCAGAGGGGTGACGGAGCTGACCGTCGTGGCTCCCGATCATCCGAGGCTGCTGTCGATCATCGCCAGCGCCTGCGCGGCGGCGGGCGCCAATATCGTCGATGCGCAGATATTCACGACGACGGACGGGCTGGCGCTGGACACGATTTTCGTCACCCGCGCGTTCAGCGAGGACGCCGACGAATTGCGCCGCGCCGCGCGCGTGGCGCAAACCATCGAAAAAGCATTGCGCGGCGAATTGCGGCTGGGCGAGGCGCTGGCGGCGCGGCCCGATCCCAACAAGGGGCGGGAAAAAACCTTCAACGTCGCGCCGGAGGTCACCATCGATAACAATCTTTCGGACCGCTATACGGTGCTGGAGGTCTCGGGACTCGACCGGCTGGGCCTGCTGTCAGACCTGACCGCCGCTTTGTCGCGCCTCAATCTGAATATCGGCTCGGCCCATATTGTGACCTTCGGCGAGAAAGCCGTGGACGCGTTCTATGTGACCGATTTGACCGGCGCGAAAATCGTCAATCCCGCCCGACAAGGAGCGATCCGCCGTGATTTGCTGAAAATTTTCGATGCCGATGCCATCGCAGAAGCCCAGCCCGCGCCGCGCCAGAACGCCAAAAGCGGCGCCGCCCTTTAGCGCGGCCGCAGGCCCGCCGGCGGCAAACCAGCCTTCGGCCTTGATTTTTGCGGCCGAGAGCCTGATATCGGCGTTAACCCCCACTTGGATTTGAACGCACATGAACGACGAAAAGCACGATCACGCCGAAAACGCCAATACAGCCAGGCTCTACGAGGTGTTTCCCGATGCCATGGCGCCGGAGGCTCCGGCGGAGGCGCCCGATCCCTTTGCGGTGCTGGAGGCGCTCCATACAGAAAATGCCGCGCTGAAGGACAAGGCGCTGCGCGGGCTGGCCGATATGGAAAATCTGCGCCGCCGCACCGAGCGCGAGGTCAGCGACGCCAAACTCTACGGCGTGACAAATTTCGCGCGGGATATGCTGACCTTCGCCGATAATCTTCGCCGCGCGATAGCCAATGTGCCGGCCGAAGCGCTTGCCGCCGCCGATCCGGCGCTGAAAAGCTTCGTCGAGGGCATTGAGCTGACCGAGCGCGACTTCCTGTCGAGGCTGGCGCGCCATGGCGTGAAGATTCTGGAGCCGCAGGGCCAGAAGTTCGACCCAAACATGCACGAAGCGCTGTTCGAGGTGCCGGATGCCAGCGTGCCCGCCGGCACAATCATGCAGGTGGTCGAGGACGGATATTCCATCGGCGAGCGCTGCCTGCGCCCGGCGAAAGTGGGCGTGGCGAGGGGCGGCCCGAAGGCGGGGTGAGGGACGGGCAAGTCGGGTATCGCCGCCTGGAGGATTGAATCGACAATTGAAGGGACTTATCCATCACCCCGCGCTGACCCGCCGCAGCGTTAGATTGATCCGCCCGCCCTGCGGCAGCAGCGTCGAGGTGCCCGCCATGATCCGGTCCACGCCGTGAAAAGCGAGCCGCGAGGCGCCGCCGATGACGACGACATCGCCGGAATGCAGGCGCACGGATTTCGTTTTGCCGGAACGCTCCCGCCCGCCGAAACGAAACACGCAGCTATCCCCCAGCGATATCGACACCACCGGCGCGTCGAGCGCGGCCTCATCGCGGTCCTGGTGCAGGCCCATGCGCGCGCCGGCATCGTAGAAATTCACAAGGCAGGCTTCCGGGGCGAGGCGATAGCCGCCGGCCTCGCGCCAGGCGCGCAAGGCCAGATCCGGGATCGGCGGCCAGGGCGCGCCGCTTACCGGATGATCGGGCTGATAACGGTAGCCGCGTTTGGTGTCCGACACCCAGCCCAGTTCGCCGCAATTGGTCATGCGCACGGAAAATTCCTTGCCGGTGCGCGGCATGCGCGGCGTGAACAGCGGCGCGGCGCGCACAGCATCGCGGATACCGGCGACGAGCCGCTCCTGCGCGGCGCGGTCAAAGAAATCCGGGAAATAAACCAGACCGGGCGCCAGCTCGGGCATGGCGCCTCACAGGCCCAGCACGTCGGCCATGGAATAATGGCCGGGTTTTTTGCCGGCGCCCCACATTGCCGCGCGCAATGCGCCGCGCGCGAAAATGCCGCGGTCCTCGGCTTTGTGGGTTAGCACGAGACGTTCCCCGGGGCCGGCGAAAATCACATCGT
Source organism: Hyphomicrobiales bacterium (assembly GCA_025362655.1). Taxonomy (GTDB): domain Bacteria; phylum Pseudomonadota; class Alphaproteobacteria; order Rhizobiales; family Beijerinckiaceae; genus Terripilifer. The sequence goes on from JANYFM010000039.1 coordinate 9,448, forward strand.
GATCGCCGACCACGGTGCCGCCGCGCAGCGCGGCAAAACCAATATCGCCGGGCTTGCGGGCGCCGGTATGGCCATCGCGGACGCGCTGGGAATGGGCGGCCAAATCAATGCCCCGGCCGCGCGCCGCCGCATCCCCAAGCAACAGCGCGGTGCCCGAGGGCGCATCGACTTTCATCCGGTGGTGCATTTCGAGAATTTCGATGTCGTATTCCGGCCCCAGCGCCGCCGCGACCTTTTGAACGAGGCCGGCGAGCAGATTAACGCCCAGACTCATATTGCCCGAGCGCACGATGACCGCGTGGCGCGCGGCGGCGTCGATCTCTTTGATATCATCCGGCTGGAGCCCGGTTGTGCCAATAATGTGAACAATGCGCGCCTGCGCCGCGAGCTCAGCCAATTGCACGGTGCTGGCGGGGGCGGTGAAATCGATGACCGCGTCGGCATGCAGGAGCGTCTCCAGCGGCTGATCGGAGATGGCGATGCCAAGCCGGCCGACGCCCGCCAGCTCGCCCGCATCCCCGCCGATATGGGGCGAGCCCGGACGCTCCAGCGCCCCGCCGACAACAGCGCCCGGCGCGGCGTGAACGAGCGCCACAAGCGCCCGCCCCATGCGCCCGGCGGCGCCGGCGATGACAATGCGCATATCGCTCATGGGAGGCTCCGGAACAATCCAGCGGCCCGTCTATACCGCCGGGCCGCCGCTGGCAAAAAGGCGGGCCGCGGGGCCCCGGCAACGGCGGGCGGAAATCCGGCGTTAACCATTTTCGCTGACGATCCCGCTTTAGCCAGTTCAAGAAATGAAAATCATGATCGCCCGCCGTCAATTCTCCTTTGCCGCCGCAGCCGCGCTGGCTTCCGCCGCTTCAGGCTGCTCCAGCGTCAGCTCCATGCTGCCCGATGTCGAGGGCGCCCCGCGCCAGCCTTCGGCGAGCGCCTCCAACGGCCCGCGCCCGCTGACGCGCACGCTTCAGCGCCCTGACTATAATGCGGTTTATGGCGCCTGGCCCGGCGAAAAATTCCCGGTGGCGGCGTTTGACTATAACCTCATCGAGGAGCGTTACCGGCGTCAAAGCGTCGAGTTTCCATGGACCGATGCGCCCGGCTCGATCATCGTCGATCCCGCCTCGCGGCATCTGTATTTCGTGGAATCGCCCGGGAAAGCGACGCGTTACGGGGTCGGCGTCGGGCGCGAGGGATTTCTATGGTCGGGGCTTGCCACCGTCAATCTGAAACGCGATTGGCCCGATTGGATTCCGCCTCATGAGATGGTGGAGCGCAGTCCGGAAATCCGCGCCCAATTGGAGCCGACACCCCGCGGGATGGGCGTGCGCGGCGGCTCCAAAAGCCCGCTTGGCGCGCGGGCCATGTATCTTTTCGCCGGCGGGCGCGACCTTGGCTACCGCATTCACGGCACGACCGAGCCCGAAACCATCGGCGCCAATGTCTCCTCCGGATGCGTGCGGATGATCAATCAGGACATCGCGCATCTCTACACGCGCGCTTCCGTCGGCACGCATGTGGCGGTGCTCGCCTGAACCTTTGAGCGGCCGCGGCGCCGTCTATCGGTATCACGCGCCGGGGGGCGGACGCGTCACCGGCGCGGCGCGGCGATCGCGCGTCAGACCTTTCAAAATAAGCTTATCCGGCTTAGAATACGGGCGGGAGCGTTAGTTTTAAGGGGACGCCCCCGGAATAAGGGAGAGGCGCCATGGCCGATACTGTTTTCCTGCGCGATCAATGGTACATCGCAGCCGCCGCCGGCGAAATCACGTCTGCGCCGCTGGCGCGCATGATCTGCGGCGAGCCCGTGGTGATTTTCCGCGGGGCGGACGGCAAGGCGGGCGTCCTCACTGACCGCTGCCCGCACCGCAAAGCCCCGCTGTCCAGCGGCGAGGTCATCGGCAATGACATCCGCTGCGGCTATCACGGCATCCGCTTCGGGCGCGACGGAGCCTGCGCGCATATTCCCGGCGATATTCCCGCGCCGGCTGATTTTCGCGCGCGCGCCTTCCCTTCCATCGAGCGCCACGGCTTTATTTACATGTGGATGGGAGAGGCGGCGCCGGATGAATCCTTATTGCCCGACTTTTTCGAAAACGACGATCCCGCCTGGGCGCCGGTGCCCGGCTATCTGCATATCGAGGCCAATTACGAATTGATGATCGACAATATCCTCGATCTCACCCATGTCGTCTTCGTGCATAAAACGACGCTGGCGGGCGGCGGCGTCGCGGAGACGCCGCTTGCGGTCGAAGTGAAAGGCGACCGCATTTTCGCGCGCCGCATGATGTTCAATGTGGACACCGCGCCGATCTACAAGGCGGCCAAGGGCCTGCACGGCAAAATCGACCGCTGGCAGATATTTGAATGGCAGCCGCCGTCTTTCGTCAAAGTCATTCTGGGGGCCCGCGAGGCCGGCTCCGCCCTGGAGGCGGAGGGCCAGCCAACGCATGTTGTCGTCAATGGCTTCACGCCGGAGACTGACAGGAGCCTGCATTATTTCTGGTCGACAGCGCGCCCATGGGGCCTCGGCGACGCCAAGGCCGACGCGCTCTACAAATCGATGATCGACCTTGCCTTCGCCGAGGACATGTCCATCGTCGAGCGTCAGCAGAAGCTGATTGATTCGGACACCAGCGGAGCGCCGCTGCGCGCGTTCCCGTTTGACCGCTCAGGGATCGGCGCGCGGCGTATTGTGCGGCGGCTTCTGGACGAAGAGGCGGCGCGGCGGGGAAATCGCGCGGCGGAATAAAACCGCCCGGCTCTTTCATAATTTCTTCACGATGATTTTCTATTGTCGGATCAATCGTGATTGGCGCGCGTCCCGCGCAGCCGCCGAAAGCGACCGACGCCGGGCCGGATGTACGCCCGGCGTTTTCCATTTTTGGCGCCCGTTGGTCCGCGAGCGGTCCGCCGTTGACGCCGGCGGGCCGCCCGGACGATAGTTTCCCAAGCGCATAAGGAATCGGCCCGCTTGGGGGGTCCGCGCCGGGGGGGTCGGCATGCGGTTTCGTCTCAAATCCGGGCTGTCGATGCGCTATCTCTCGCGCGGCGCCGGATCGCCCATGGTTTTGCTGCATCCCATCGGGCTGCGGGCGGAATTTTGGCTGCCTGTCATGGCGGAGCTTGAGCACCGGCACCGCCTCATCGCCATCGACGCGCGCGGCCACGGCGAAAGCGATTTTTCCGGCCCCTTCACGCTGGAGGACCTGGCGCGCGATGCCGTCGAACTCGTGCGCGCTGTGTGCCCCGGCCCGGCGGTTTTCGCCGGCTGCTCCATGGGCGGCATGGTGGCGCAGGGCGCCGCCGCTGTTGCTCCGGACGCGGTTCGCGCCATCGTGATCGCCAACACAACGCACACCCGCGACGGGCCGGGCCGCGCCATGCTCGAACAACGCGCCGTCCAGGCCGAAAAGGGCATGCCTGTCATCGTGCAATCGACGCTGGCGCGCTGGTTCAGCGCGCAATGCCAGCTCAACCGCCCCGATCTTGTGCTGCGCGCGCGGGACTGGCTGCTCTCCAACGATCCCGCCGCGCATGCGATGGCATGGCGCGCGATCCGCGATCTGAATTTCGCGGAAGCTTTGCGGAAATCCGGCGCGCCCATCCTTTGCGTCGGCGGCTCCGATGATCAGTCAGCGCCGCCGGCGGCGGTGCGCAAAATGGCGGACGACCTGCCGCATGCGCAATACCGGGAGATCGCCGGCGCCGGGCATCTTTCGCCGCTGGAGGAGCCGCAGGAATTTGCCGCCATGGTAAGCGAATTCGTTGCGGGATTGCCGCGCGGGGAGACCGCATGATGCGCGTTCCCCCGGCGCTGGATTTTCAGGAGCACCTGAAAAGGCTGGACGCGGCGGGCCTGCTGACGCGCATCGACGCTCCCATCGACAAGGACACGCAGCTGCATCCGCTGGCGCGCTGGCAATTCATCGGCGGCATCCCCGAGGACGAGCGGCGGGCGTTTCTGTTCACCAACGTTGTCGATTCCAAGGGCCGCAAATATGACATGCCCGTCGCGCTGGGCGCGCTCTCGGCGTCGCCCAGAATGTACGCGCTGGGCCTTGGATGCGCGGTTGAGGATATCGGCGGCGCGTGGAACGAAGCCATCGCCAATCCGGTTGCGCCCGTGATGGTTGTCAACGCCCCGTGCCAGGAGGCCGTCGAAACCGGCGATGATCTTAGAAAACCCGGCGGCGGCCTCGCGCGCCTGCCGGTGCCGGTGTCAACGCCGGGCTTTGACGCCGCGCCCTATCTGACGGCGACGCTGTGCATCACCAAAGACCCGGACACGGGCGCGCGCAACACCGGCATGTACCGCGCCGCGCTGAAGGCGACGGACCGGCTCGTTGTGCGCATGGCGGCGCGCCCGGGCGGCGCCGGCGGCTGGACGCATTGGATGAAATACCGCGAACGCGGCGAGCCCATGCCGATCGCCATCGCCATAGGCGCCGCGCCGCCGGTGGTCTTCGCCTCGCCGCAAAAGCTGGCGGAGGATCTCGACGAATTCGCCGTGGCGGGCGCGCTCGCCGGCGCGCCGGTGGAACTGGTGAAATGCCTGACCGTGCCGCTGGAGGTTCCCGCGCGCGCTGAAATCATCATCGAGGGTTGGATCGAGGCCGACACGCTGGAGCCCGAGGCGCCGTTCGGCGAGAGCAACGGATACGTCGCGCTGGAGGCTTTCAACATGCCGATGCGCGTCACCGCGATCACCCACCGCCGCGCGCCCGTGTTTAACGCCATTCTCAGCCAGGTGACGCCGTCGGAATCGAGCGTCATCAAGAAAGTGGCCTATGAGCCTCTGTATCTGCGCCATTTGAAAACGCAGCTTGGCATCAAGGACGTGCTGCGCGTTGTCATGCACGAGCCGCTGACCAATCTGCGCCCGGTGATTTTCGTGCAGTTGAAATACGGCGCGCCGAAGACCGAGGTCTGGCGGGCGCTGCATGGCGCGTCCTCCTTCGTCGCGGGCCAGGGCAAGATCGTCTTCGCGGTCAGCGATGATATCGATCCAACCTCTGTCGATGCGGTGCTTTGGTCCATCGCTTATCGGTCCAACCCGCTGGAGGACGCGCTGATGCTGCCGTTCCGCCGCGGAGGCCAGGGCACGCAATACGGCGCGGAAAAAACCGATTCATCGCTGCTGATCGATGCGACCCGCAAAGCGCCGATGCCGCCGCTGGCGCTGCCGGCGCGGCAATTCATGGAGGACGCGCGAAGGCTCTGGGACGAGCTGGGATTGCCGGCCCTGAAGACCCCGTCGCCCTGGCACGGCTACACGCTGGGCAAATGGAGCGATGACTGGGAGCGCTTTGCGCGGCGCGCGGCGCGCGGCGAGTGGGAGGCCAACGGGCTGGAGACGCTGGCGCGCCAGCGCAAGGGGCTGGATGCGGAGACGCCGGTCACGAAGGCCGGGCGTTGAGGCGCCGGTGCGTCAATTATCATGCGCATCGCGCGGCCTGCCGTCGGCGATGATGCAATCATTGGGAATTTCGAGGCCGTCCAGCGCGGCGACAACATTTTGGGCGGCGATAAGATTGGTTCGCGCAAGCCCCTCGCGCGTCGAGCCCGCGACATGGGGCGTTGCGACGACGCTGGGCAAAGCCGAAAGCTCCCGCGCAATGCCCATCAGCGCGGCGTCCCCCTCGCCTTCGAACACATCAAGACCGGCGCCGGCGATCACGCCCGCCCGCAGCGCCGCCAGCAGCGCCGCGTCATCCACGAGCCCGCCCCGCGCCGTGTTGATGAGAATAGCCGATGGTTTCATGGCCGCGAGCTCCGGCGCGCCCATCATGTGCCGCGTGTGCCGCGTCAGCGGCGCGTGCAGGCTGATATAATCGCACCCGCGCAGCAGCGCGGGAAAATCAACAATCGTGATGCCGTTCGCCGCGCAGAATTCCAAATCCGGACGCGGCGCGCAAACGAGGATGCGCGCCTCAAAGCCGCGCAGGCGCCGCGCCAGCGCCCTGCCCGTGCGGCCAAGGCCGATGATGCCGACGGTCTTTTGAAAGAGATCGCCGCCGACGCGGATCGACCAGTCGCCCTGGAGCATGGCGTTTTGCAGCTCGCGCATGCGGCGCCCTGCGCCGAGCATCAGGCCTATGACATGGTCGGCAACGGAATCTCCGTTGCCGCCGGACGCAATGACGCCGACGCGTTCGAGGTCCGCCAGCGCGCCGACATCGAGCCGCTCAAAGCCAACGCCGCGCCGCGAAAACACGAGGCACGAGGGGGCGGCCGCGATCAGCGCGCGCGTGACATCTGCCTGCGGGCCGATGATCCAGCCATGGACGCCGCGCAGAAGCGCGATCAGTTCCCCCTCGCTGAGCCCGCCTTCCGCCTGCGCCGGCATAACCGCGCGGCAGCCATGCGCCGCGAGAAAGGCGCGCGCCGGCTCATCAAAATTCGGGGCGGTGACGAGAATGCCGCGGAGCGCGCTCATCCCAGCAACGGCTCCCCGGTCATTTCCCGCGGGCAGGGAATTTCCATCAGCGCCAGCAGGGTCGGCGCGAGATCGGCGAGGCGCCCGGCGTGGATGGCGTTGGCGCCGCTGTTCCACACAATGACGGGCACGGGATTGGTGGTGTGCGCTGTGTGCGGCTCGCCGGTCGCCGCGTCGCGCATGGTCTCGGCATTGCCATGGTCGGCGGTGACGACGAGCGCGCCGCCAGCCTTCTTGAGCGCCGCCGCGATACGGCCAAGGCATGCGTCCACGGTCTCCACCGCTTTGATGGCGGCGGGCAGCGATCCTGTGTGGCCGACCATGTCGGGGTTGGCGAAGTTCAGCACGATCAAATCATATTTGGCCGAGGCTATGGCCTCGACCGCTTTGTCCGTCAATTCGGGCGCCGACATTTCCGGCTGCAAATCATAGGTCGCGACTTTGGGCGAGGGCACCATGATGCGGTCCTCGCCTTTGTAGGGAGCCTCTTCGCCGCCATTGAGAAAGTAAGTGACGTGCGGGTATTTTTCGGTCTCCGCAATCCGCAATTGCGTGCGGCCGGCGGCGGCGACAACTTTGCCGATGACGTTGTCGAGGTTTTGCGGCTGGAACAGCGTGGCGAGGAATGGGTCGAGATGCGCTGAATATTGCGTCATGCCGGCGGCGGCGGCAAAATGGACAATGCGGGCGCGCTCAAAGCCCGCGAATGCGGGATCGACGAGGGCGCCCATGATCTCGCGGGCGCGGTCGGAGCGGAAATTGAAACAGAGCACGCCGTCGCCGTCGCGCATGCCCGTGTAGCCGCCGATAACAGCGGGGTCGATGAATTCGTCGCTGACCCCTTTGGCATAGGAGGCCTCGACAACGCCGGCGGGCGTGTCAAAGCGCGGCGACCGCGCCTCCGCAATCGCGGCATAGGCGCGCGATACGCGCTCCCAGCGGTTGTCGCGGTCCATCGCCCAGTAGCGTCCGCAGACTGTGGCTATGTGAACCGATGGCGGCAGCGCGGCGGCGAGGCGCGCAAGGTCCTCCCCGGCGGAGCGCGGCGGCGTGTCGCGCCCGTCGGTCAGCGCGTGGATCAGCACGGGAACACCGGCGGAGGCGATGAAGCGCGCCAGCGCCGCCGCATGGTCCTGATGCGAATGCACGCCGCCGGGCGAAATGAGCCCGAGCAGATGACAGGCGCCGCCGGAGACGCGCAGCTTTTCGATGAAGGCGCGCAGCTCCGGGATATCACCGAGGCCGCCGGCCGCGATCGTATCTGATATGCGCGGCAGATCCTGCATGACAACGCGGCCAGCGCCGATGTTCAGATGGCCCACCTCGGAATTGCCCATCTGGCCGGCGGGCAGGCCGACGTCCTTGCCGGACGTGTCGAGAAAAGCGTGGGGCGAATTGGCCCAGAGGTCATTGAAGACCGGCGTGCGCGCTAGGCGAACGGCATTGTCCGCGGAATCCTCGCGCCAGCCCCATCCATCGAGAATAACGAGCATGACGGGGCGGAGTCTTTGCATGGGATCGCTTTCAACGCGCGTGGAACCCGCGCCAGATAACAGATGGTGTCACAGCGCCGCAATGTCAGCCACATGCGCCGCCAGCGCCAGCGATGCCGTCAGCCCCGGCGATTCAATCCCGAATAGATTGATCAGCCCCTCCACGCCATGATCGCGGGGGCCCTGCACAATGAAATCCTGTCCCGGCGCCCCCGGCGGCACAATTTTAGGACGGACGCCGGAATAGCCGGGATGCAAGGCGCCATCGGGCAAATCGGGCCAATAGCGGCGGATGGCGGCGTAAAACGCTTCGCCCCGGCCGGGATCGACGCCGTAGCCGACTTCGTCGACCCATTCGACATCCGGGCCAAAACGCGCCTGCCCCGCGAGATCCAGCGTGAGGTGGGTGCCGAGCCCGCCGGGGACGGGCACGGGATAAATCAGTCGCGAAAACGGCGAGCGGCCGGCCAGCGTGAAATAATTGCCTTTGGCGAAATATTCGCGCGGCACAAGGGCGGGAGGCATGCCGATGATTGAGCGGGCGAGGGCGGGGGCGCGCAGCCCCGCGCAATTGACCAGCAGGCGGCAGGCAAGCCGCATCGGCTCCGCGCCGGCGACGTCTATCTCGATGCCGTCCATCACCCGCGCGCCTTCAACCGGCGCGCGGCAGGCAAGCGTCGCGCCGGCATTCTCCGCCTCGCCCAGCAGCGAAAGCATATAGGCGTGGCTGTCGATGATGCCGGTGGATGGCGATAGCAGCGCGCCCGAGCAGGCGAGAGCGGGCTCCAGCGCGCGCGCTTCCACGCTGGTCAGAACCCTGAGGTCGTCGACGCCGTTGGCGGCGGCGCGGGCGCGAATGCCTTGGAGACCGGCAAGCTCCTCCGCGTCAGCCGCGACGATCAGTTTGCCGCAGTTCGCGTGCGGAAGGCCGCGCTCCCGCAAATAATCGTAAAGCGCCTTGCGCCCGGCGACGCAAAACCGCGCCATGAGGGAGTTTTGCGCGTAATAAATGCCGGCATGAATGACCTCGCTGTTGCGCGAGGAAGTCTCCGTGCCGAAAGTCCCGGCGCGTTCAAGGATGAGCACCTCGCGCCCCGCCAGAGCCAGCGCGCGCGCGGCGGCGAGGCCGACCACGCCGGCACCCACAACGATGGTATCAACACGTTCCAAGACGGCTCCCGTTTGCCACACGTCCGGAAATAGACGCCGCCGCGATGAGCGAAGTCTTGGACGCGCTGATGGTGTTTCCCGGTTTTGCGGGAACCGCGGACTGAGTCTACAGAACCCCCATCGCGCCGGCGCGGAACTCCTCCATCGCCTGACGGATTTCATTCTGCGTGTTCATCACGAAGGGGCCGTAGGCGGCGATCGGCTCATCAATGGGCTCGCCGGACAACAGCAGCAATTGCGAGTCTTCTTTCGCCTCGATGGCAATACGGTTGCCGCCGCGGGCGAACATCACGACGTGCGAGGCGCCGACAAGCTTTTCACCATTGACCGCCACAGCGCCGGAAAACACGGCGAGGATTGCAGGATCGCCCTCGAAAAGCGGAAGCTCCGCGCGTCCGCCGGCTGTCAGGCGGATATCCCATACGTTCATCCGCGTGAAGGTCTTCGCCGGGCCTTTAACCCCGTTGTGATCGCCGGCGATGATGCGCGTCTCGCCGCCTTCAAGCTGGACGCGGGGAATATCGGCGTTGCGGATATCCTGATAGCCGGGCGCGGCGCTTTTGTCGCCGGCGCGCAGGTTGACCCATAGCTGCGCCATGGAGACAACGCCGCCGCGTTTGGCGGCCTCGCGCGAGTGGAACTCCTCATGCAGGATTCCGCGTCCCGCCGTCATCCATTGCACATCGCCGGGGCCGATGACGCCCGAATTGCCGGCGGAATCGCGGTGTTCGACCTCGCCGTCATAAACGATGGTGACGGTTTCAAATCCCTTATGCGGATGCACGCCGACGCCGGGCGGTTTCGGCGAGGGCTTGAATTGCCTCGGCGCCGCATAGTCGAGCATCAGAAACGGGCTGATCCCGTTTTGGAAAGCGTGATCGGCGAACAGGGGGGAAACAAGAAACCCATCGCCAACCCAATGGGGCGGCGGCGCGGCGATGATTTGGGTTACGGATTTAAGGGGCATGGAATTCAAGGGCATGGAATTTAAAGACATGGAGAGCCTCATTGAAGCGTTTTCGATGCGTCAGCGCTCGCCCTTATTTGATCATGCCCGCACGCATTCACAAGGGCGCAAGCGCGCCCTTGCGCGCCGGCAATGGTCAGCGCGCCTCGTCCGCGATGCCGTTGCTGAGCAGGCCCACTTTTTCGATTTCGACCTCGACCGTGTCGCCCGCCTTCATCCACAATTGCGGCTTGCGGCCATGGCCGACGCCGGCGGGCGTGCCCATGACCAGAAGATCGCCCGGCTCCAGCGTGATGCCCCTGGTGACGTAGACGAGGGTTTCGATCACGTTGAAGGACATGTTGCGGGTATTGTCGGTCTGCACAACCTGTCCGTTGAGGCGGCATTCGATTTTGAGACCCGAGGCGCCCGGCGGCAATTCGTCAGCGCTGACGAAATACGGGCCGAAGCTGCCGGAGCGGTCAAAGTTCTTGCCCATGGTCCATTGAATCGTGTGGCGCTGAAAATCGCGCACGGAGCCGTCGTTGAAACACGAATAGCCCGCCACCGCGTCCAGACAATTCTCCACGGTGAGATGGCGCGCGCGTTTGCCGATAATGGCGACAAGCTCGGCCTCATAATCGAGCTGGATAGAGCCCAGAGGGCGCTCCAGCGGCGTGTTATGCGCCACCAGCGAGGTCATGCCGCGCATGAACAGTGTCGGATAATCAGGCTTCTGGAACGGGCCTTCGTTGACATGCTCGATGTAATTAAGGCCGAGGCAGATGATTTTGCCGGGCGTCTCCACGGGCATGCGATAGGACAATGGCGCCGCGGGAATGCGGTGCGCAGCTCCAGCGCGCTTGGCCAGTTCGCCGAGCGCGGCGATGCCGGCCCCGCGCAGCACGGCGCCCAATTCGCGGGGCGCATGGGCATCGACCGCGCTGAGGTCGATCAAATGACCGTCTTCGAGAATGCCGAGACCCGGCCCGTCCTTGCGGTCAAACGCGACGATTTTCATGGTGCTTCCCCTGCCCTGTGGATGCGCAGGGATACCGGGCGCGGCGGCGGGGTCAAGCGGAAAAGGCGGCGCGGAAAACCGCCGCCGCCCGGAAGCCCGCTACCCCACGACCACGGCTTCCCTCGCCTTGACGTGCTTCTTGCGCTCATTGGGATCGAGATAGGATTTGCGCAGCCGTATTGATTTGGGCGTCACTTCGACGCGCTCATCGTCCTCGATATAGGCGAGCGCCTTTTCCAGGGTCATGCGGATCGGCGGCGTCAGGCGCACGGCCTCATCCTTGCTCTGGGTGCGGATGTTGGTGAGCTGCTTGCCCTTTAGCACATTGATCTCAAGATCGTTGTCGCGGGTATGCTCGCCGACGATCATGCCGCGGTAAACCTTCCAGCCCGGCTCGATCATCATCGGACCGCGGTCCTCCAGTTTCCACATGGCGTAGGCGACAGCCTCGCCGGAATCATTGGAGATCAGCACGCCGTTGCGGCGGCCCTGAATGTCGCCGCGGTAGGGCGCATATTCATGGAACAGGCGGTTCATGATGGCGGTGCCGCGCGTGTCGGTGGCCAGTTCGCCCTGATAACCGATGAGGCCGCGGGTGGGCGAATGGAACACAAGCCGCAGCCGGTTGCCGCCGGAGGGGCGCATTTCCAGCATCTCGGCTTTGCGCTCGGCCATTTTCTGGACGACGACGCCGGAATGCTCCTCATCAACGTCGATGATGACTTCCTCGACCGGCTCCAGAAGCTCGCCGTCCTCGCCGCGTTTAAACACCACGCGGGGGCGCGAAATGCTGAGCTCAAAGCCCTCGCGGCGCATCGTCTCGATGAGAATGCCGAGCTGCAATTCGCCGCGGCCCGAGACCACATAGGCGTCGGAATTGGGGGCGGGCTCAACCTTGAGGGCGACGTTGCCTTCGGCTTCCTTCAGCAGGCGGTCGCGGATCACGCGGCTTGTCACCTTGTCGCCCTCGGTGCCCGCCAGCGGACTGTCATTGACCATGAAGGTCATGGAGAGCGTCGGCGGATCGATCGGCTGGGCTTGGAGCGGCACGGTCACGTCGAGCGCGCAAAGCGTGTCGGCGACGTTGAACTTGGAGAGGCCCGCGATGGCAATGATGTCGCCGGCTTCGGCTTCCTCGATAGGTTGGCGCTCGATGCCGCGAAAGGCGAGAATCTTGGAGACGCGGCCCTGCTCGACGAGATTGCCTTTGTGGTCGAGCACTTTGACCGGCTGGTTGGGCTTGACGCTGCCGGCGAAGACGCGGCCGGTGATGACGCGGCCGAGATAGGGATTGGCCTCCAGCAGCGTGCCCAGCAGGCGGAACGAGCCCTCTTCGATTTTGGGTTCGGCGACATAGCTCAAAACAAGGTCCAGCAGCGGACCCATGCCCTTATCCTTCGGTCCCTCGGGCGCATTGGCCATCCAGCCCTGTTTGGCGGAACCGTAAATGATGGGGAAATCGAGCTGTTCGTCGGTCGCGTCGAGGGCGGCAAAGAGATCGAAGACCTCGTTGACGACTTCGGTGATGCGGGCGTCGGGCCGGTCCACCTTGTTGATGCAGACGATGGGCTTGAGGCCGATTTTCAGCGCTTTGCCGACAACAAATTTGGTCTGCGGCATGGGGCCTTCGGCGGCGTCCACCAGAACGATGGCGCTATCGACCATGGATAGGATGCGCTCGACCTCGCCGCCGAAGTCGGCATGGCCCGGCGTGTCCACGATATTGACGCGCACGCCCTTCCAATCGACCGAGGTGGCTTTCGCCATGATCGTGATGCCGCGCTCTTTTTCGAGATCGTTCGAATCCATGACACGATCGGTGACCCGCTGGTTTTCGCGGAACGCCCCGGACTGCTGAAGCAATTTGTCCACGAGGGTGGTTTTGCCGTGATCGACGTGGGCGATTATGGCGATGTTGCGCAGCTTCATGATTCTATTGGCTTTTCTGACCGGAACCGGCCCAAGGACCGGGAATGCGGCGCCGGGCCCTGTCCTCGTGACGGGCGTGCGGCGGACGCAAATGAAGGAAAACAGGCGGGTAGTCCCCGCATTGCTGCGGTGCCATACAGGAAAACAACGGGTTTGGGAACAGGGGTGTTGGGCGGGTAACGCGGGGCGGACCGGAATTGAATTTGGAACCCAGCTGTCTAAAAAAGGATTTGCCTACATCCTTTGTTTACATAATCCGTAAGCAAAGGATATTCCCTTGAGGGGACGGAGCCGCTGTGACTGGGCCGCAGGTCCGCTAATTCGCCATCAGCACGGGCATGGCCGCCCTGCCCAGAATATAGCTCGTCGCGCCGCCGAAAATCATTTGGCGCAGGCGGCTTTGGGTATAGGCGCCTTTGACCAGCAGGTCCGCGCCCAGCGCGCTGGCGTGATCGAGGATCGCCTCGCCGTGGGATTTGCCTTTGCCGCTGCGGTCGACGGCTTCGGCGGGCACGCCGTTGGCACGCAGATTGTGGGCGAGGCGCTCGCCGGTCGGACCCTCCACGGTGCGTTCGGGGATCGATAGAATGATGACTTTGCGCGCCAGTTTCAGCAGCGGCATCGCCAAAGCCACGGCGCGCGCGGTTTCACTGCTCTGGTTCCAGGCGATGAGGATGGTGTCGCCGAGAATCGAGGGCGCGTTCGGCGGCGCCAGCAGCACGGGCCGGCCGCTCTCAAACAGCGTCGCCTCGGCGGTGGCCATCCGCGCGTCGCCGCGCTCGGGGCCGGGCCGGCCCAGCACCGTCACGTCGAAAATCCGCGCATAGCTCGACACGTGCGAATCGCCCAGCGCGGTCTCGCCGGCCCAGCCCCACGAAAGCTGATCGGGGAATTTTTCATGTTCGGCGACCCCCGCTGTGTCCATGAAAGCGCTGAATTTTTTGCGCCCGTCCTCGGCCAGTTCGCGCCAGGTGTTCTGATCCGCCAGCGTCCAGCTGACCGGCATGTCGAAGGCGACGAGGTCGGGCAGGTCGGGGCCGAGCGGCACGCCCTCGACATAAGAGCCGAAACGCCGCGCGAACAGCAGCGCTGTGGCGAGGACGGAATCGATGGACGAGTGGGTCTCGACCGGAACCAGAACGTTTTTCATGATGGTTCGACCCCCGTTGAACGGCCTGACGATACACGAAAACGCAAATCGATGCGCGGTTGCAACCGCCTCACGGCTTCGACTTAAGGATGAAACGCGAGAAAGCCGCCAGAGTTGCCTCGCACACGTGATGCTCGATACCCTCGGCGTCGGATTCCGCCGCCTCGCGCGGCACGCCGACCGCCACCAGAAGATCAACCACGAGGCGGTGGCGGGCGCGCACCCGGCCCGCGAGTTCATGGCCTGATTCGGTGAGGAACACGCCGCGGTAAGGTTTTGATGTCGCAAGCCCCTCGCGTTTCAGCCGGGCGATGGCTTTGATGGCGGTGGCATGGGACACGCCGAGGCGGCGCGCCACATCGGTCGGACGCGCCTCGCTCTGCGCCGCCAGCAGATCAGCGATCAGCTCGACATAATCCTCCATCAGCGCCGTCGACTGCGCCGTGCGCGTTTTGCCGAAACGCCGCGCCTGCGTCGTTTCGGCGGGGAGTTCCCTTGGGGGCGCCGCGTGCGACGCCCGGGCCTCTGCGATCATAACGGGTTTCCCGGCGGCGCGAACAGTCAGACAGAGGCCAGAATGGCGCGGGCGTCAAGCGGCGTTGGCCGGCCCGCTGCTCACTTGCCGTGATAAATTCTGTCCGCCAGCCGCAGGCGCTCTTCCTGCCCGTCAAGCTTTTGGCGGCCCAGCAGTTTGGCGTCGACGCTCCAGCGCCATTTTTCCGGGGTGCGGTCCCCCAGGCCGCCCACCGCCAGCGCGTAGCCATCGCGGGCGAAGACCATT
>JANYFM010000063.1 GCA_025362655.1 Hyphomicrobiales bacterium
TAACACTACGTACCAATCGGAACTGCCGGCAAAAGCTAGCGTTACCCCGCAAGCAAGCGCAAGAGCGGTGAACACGCCGGTAACAAACATTTTCATCCTCAAACTCCGTTAGACCTACCGGCACCGCCCAGTTTCGGGCCAGTTCGCGGAACCTATGGGCCTTCGATATATCGCGCAAGATGTCATTCCGGGCAAGTACGCAACCCCGTTGCAGGCCCACACTTGCTCCGCCGCTGCGGCGGTCACCTTAGGGGGAGGCCGGGGCATTGTCAACTTGTCGAATGCAGAATCAGCAATTCTAAATGACCGCCCGCCAGCGATTTTTCTTGTATCCGGCGAGTCCTGTTTCTGATTCAAGGTCGGGGTGCTGATTCTCGATCGCCTCCTCGCTGGTCTGCGAAGTGCCTGCGCCGCATTTCCCGATGCGCGGAAAGGCGAGGTGACCTATGCGATGGCGGATGTCGGCATGTCCGCCTTTTCGCTGTTTTTCACGCAGTCGGAATCCTTTCTCGCCTATCAGCGCGGGCTCCAGGACGAGCGCCAGACCTCCAATTGCCGCACCCTGTTCGGCATGGCGAAAATCCCCACCGACGCGACGATCCGCTCGCTCCTCGACCGCGTGCCGCCCGCCTGTCTGCAACCCAGCTTCGACGAGGCTCTCGCGGTCATGCGCGAGGGCGGCGGCATGAAGGCCTTCGAGCGGCTCGGCGGACGCGCCCTGATCGTCTTCGACGGAACCGAGTTCTTTTGCTCCCAAAAACTCGGCTGCGCCCATTGCCAGACGCGCAAGCGCTCCAACGGCAAGACCGACTTCTATCATTCCATGCTGGCCGCCAGCATCGTCGCGCCCGGCCACAACATGGCGCTGCCGCTGATGCCCGAATTCATCGCCAAGCGGGACGGCGCGGAAAAGCAGGATTGCGAGCGCGAGGCCTGCAAGCGCTGGCTTTTGACGCATGGCGAGCGGGTGAGAGAGTTGCGCCCGATCTATCTCGGCGACGACCTCTTCGCCTGTCAGCCGATCTGCCAGGCCGTGACCGCCGCCGGCGGCGATTTCCTGATGACGGCGAAACGCGACTCCCACGCCGCCCTCTACGACTTCATGCAGGGCGCGGAGCTCGCGGAGTTGACGGTGACGCGCAAGGAAGCCGGCAACAAGAAGCTGACCCACCGCTACCGCTGGTTCAAAGGCGCGCCCCTGCGCGATGGCAAGGACGGGATGCTCGTCGACTGGCTCGGCGTCGCCATCAGCGACGCGAAGGGAAAGGTCACTTACGACGGCGCTTTCGTGACCTCGCTGGCGATCACGCCCGAAAACGTCGCGGAAGTCGCCGCCTGCGCGCGGGCGCGCTGGAAAGTCGAGAACGAGACCTTCAACGTCCTCAAGAACAACGGCTATCACCTCGAACACAATTTCGGCCACGGCAAGCAGAGCCTCGCCACGACCTTCGCCGCCCTGAACCTGCTGGCCTTCGCCTTCCACGCCGTCTGCGACTGCCTCGAAGGCCTGTGGACCGAGGCCCGCGAGGCCAAACGCGCCCGCAAGCGCTTCTTCGAGCACATCAGGACGATCACCGCCTATCTCGTCTTTCCCGACTGGAATACTCTGATGACAACCCTCATCAGGTCAAAGCCGCCTCCCGAAATCGCCAAGCAGGTCATCGGCTGAAATCGTGGAGGGGAGATGATTTAGAATTGCTGCCGGGCATCACCGCCTCTTGCGGGATATGCGGTTTTTCCGTATTATCCGGCGAAACCGGAGTATGACCATTGACTTCAATCGTGACATCAGCCGAAGTTTCTAAAAACTTTGGAGCCTTTCAGGATGCCGCCGTCCGCGCGCCGGTGATCATTACGAAAAATGGCCGGCCCCGCACTGTGCTTATGGCGTATGAGGATTTTATGCGGTTGTCCAAATGGGATCGCCGTGCGGAGCTTACCGCTGATTTGACCGAGGATGAGGTTGCGGCGGTTGAACGCTCGAGGATGGCCCCGGGTCATGAGCATCTTGATGCCGAGATGGAACCTCATGCTGCCGGATGAGGTCCGGCCGCCCGCGTTGTTTGCCGAAGCGAAGCGCCGCTTTGTGTTGCTGGTCCGCGGGCGCAAACACGCCGGCGCGCCGGGGAGCCCATAGTCTCCCCCGCCTCACCCCCGCGCCGGCTTCCATGTCACCATCGCCACCGCGGCCATGACCAGCGCCATGCCCGCGATTGACAGCGGCTCCAGCTTTTCGTGGAACATGAACCAGGCGATGACAGCGGTCGTCGGCGGCACGAGAAAGAACAGACTGGAGACCTCGGACGCTTTGCCGCGGCGGATCAAAATGAACATCGCGGTGATCGCGCCAATGGACAGCACGAGGCACAGCCATGCGAGCGCGAAGATCAGGTTCGGCGCCCATTCGACGCGCATCCCCTCAAGCCCGATGGCGAGGGGAAGCGTTACCAGCGCCGAAGCGGCGAATTGCACCACAGAGCCCGTGCGCAAATCCATGCCGCCGCAATAGCGCTTTTGCCAGAGCGTGCCCGCGGTGATCGACGCCATCGCGAAAGCCGATAGCGCCATGCCCCACGGCGTGCCGAGGCCCATCCCGAGCTTGGTGTGAACCACCAGCATCACGCCGCAAAACCCCAGCGCCAGGCCCAGCCATTGGCGCGGCGATACGCGCTCTCCCAGAAAAGGTCCCGCCAGCGCCGCCGTCAGCACCGGCTGCAATCCGGCAACCAGCGCCGCGACGCCCGCCTCAACGCCGCCGGAAATCGCCGCGAAGACTCCGCCCAGATATCCGGCGTGAACCAAAAGACCGCCGATGGAAATCGGCAATATCTGATCGCGCTTCGGCCACGGCGCGGAAGTCGCCAGCGACAGCAGCGTCAGCAGCGCGGCGACGATAACATAGCGGATTTCCAGAAACGTGAAGGGGCCAATAAACGGCAGGCCCAGTTTGGCGAAAACGAAGCCCGTGGACCACAACAGAACGAAGACGCCGGGCAGCATGAGCGAAACCGCGCCGCGCCAGGCGCGTGTCGAAGCGCGGACCGGTTCGCCCGCCATGCCCGGTTACCGCATCGCCGAGCGCGTGCGCCCGCCGACTTTATCGACATCGTAAACATCGTCGCGGAAATGCACCGTGCCGTCGCTGGAGGCCCAGCCGGTCATGTAAACCCAAATCACCGGCACCGGCTTGGCCACGCGGACCTCAATGCGTTCCGCCGATGCGACCTTGCCCTGCAAAGCCGCCCGGTCCCATTTGCCGCCCGGCGCGCCGGCGGTTCCCTCCAGCACCCAGGCCGCGAGATCGAACACGCCTTCAACGCGCACGCAGCCATGCGAGAGGAATCGGTAGTCGCCGGCGAAATAGCGCTTGGACGGCGTGTCATGCATGTAGACCGCGTGCGCATTGGGCATGTTGAGGCGGATATTGCCGAGCGCGTTGCCCGCCCCCGAATCCTGCCGCAGGGTGTAATTGACGGCTTTCTCCGAATTCCAATCGACCGCGCGCGGATTGATCTCCTCGCCGCGCCCATCGAGGATGCGGATTTTCGCGCGGCTGAGATAGCCGGGATCGCGCCGCATTTTCGGGATAATCTCGTTCTTGATGATGGATTGCGGCACGGTCCACGTCGGATTGAGATTGACCGCTTGGATTTTCGTCATCACCTCGGGCGAGCGGTGGTCGGGATCGCCAACGACAGCGGTGTAGCGGCGCACAACGCGGCCATTGTCGATGGCCTCGGCGCTGGCGGAGGGAATGTTGACGACCACCCAGCGGTCGCCGAAGGGAAAGCTCGAACCCGCGATGCGCTGGGCGCTGGAGGCAAGCTGGCGGAAGCGGGTCGCCGCCGGAATGTTCATGGCTTTCAGCGTGGCGGGAGTCAGGGTCCCCGACTGGCGGAGTCCCATGCGCGTCTGGAATTTTTTGAGCCCCGCCGTGACATCAGCGCCAAACGTCTCGTCATCGGCCCCGCCGGCGGAAAGATCGCCCTCCGCCGCGAGGCGTTTTCGCAGCGCGGCGACGCCCTTGCCCTTGGTCCCAGGGCCAACACCCGCGGAAACCGAAGGCCAGCCGCCGGCATCCGCAATCGCCGCGTAGCGCTCGGCCGCCTTGGCGGTGGCAAAGAATGTCTCCGGCTCGAAAGTCGGCGTGGGATCGTTGGGGATTTGCGTCTCTTTGGCGGCAACGGGCGTCGGACGGCGCGCCTTTGGCTTCGCCGCCGCGGCGGGAGTGGCGGGGGCGGGAGATAGGCTTGGAACGGGAGCGGGCGCCGCAGGCTGGATCGGCCCGCCGCCCAAGGGGTTGGGCGACAAAAAATCCGGCACCTGCGCGGAAGCGCTGTGGAGACCGGCAAACAGCGCCGCGCCGGCGGCAAGGAGGCGGAGGGACATGCGCGATACCCGTAATTTAAAATGTGTGCGCGGTGTATACGCCGAAAAGCGGGATTAACGAAACCCGTGTTGAGCTGACCGCCAAGACCTAGCCCGCGTCGTGATCCGCGCCCGCCTGATCACTGCCGCCCGCCGGAAAACCGGCTGAACACCATGTCCGGCGCCGAGAGGTTGTGGTTCGAGGGAGCGGTGCGCCCCGCCCAGATTTCCGTCGCCGGGCCGCCCTTGAACATCATGACCGGCGATTCATTCCAGCCCTCGCCCCCCTTGCCGCGCCACGCGACTTTGGCGACATCGGCGTTGAACTCCGTCGCATACATCGAGCGCATCGCCGCGAACGGGAGACCGGCGGGCATCGCCCCGGAATACGTCACATCCAGCGCGATGCGGTCCTGATCTATTTTTTCGATTTTCAGCCTCGCCGAGCCGCCGCGCGCGAACTCCAGCGTAAAGGTCATTGTGGCGGGATCGAAGGAAACCTCCTTCAAAGCGACAATAGGCCGCTCCTGGACCTCAACGGGGCCGACGAGGAATGACGAGCCGTAGGCCGTCCAGCGCAAATCCGCAAAGGGAAGGGGCCGCGCGCGCCAGTATCCGTCGGGCGGGTAGAACACCAGCACCTCCTCGGCGCGCTCGCGAAAGCGCATCCAAAGCTGCACCAGATGGAGACCCGTCTCGGTGCGCCCGCCGGCGCGCACCGGCACCGTGCCCGGCCGCCAGAACGAGGGGAATGTGTAGCCCGTCAGCCAGAAATCCGGCGTCTCCCAAAAGGTGACGCGGCGCGAATTGTCGGCGCGGAAATTGGGGTCGCGCGTCATATCGCAGGCGGTCCAGTCGGGGGCCCATTTGTCCGTCACGATGGAGCCGATATAGGCGGGATGCACCGCTTGTATCCGCATTCCCCGCACTGCGGAGGAAGTGAAATCGAGGTGGACATTGTCCTTTTCCGCGCACAAAACCGGCCCGCTTTTGTTGGCGATTTCCACCGCCAGCTCATTCGCGTCGATGCCGTTGGAGGGCGTGAACGGCACATGCGGGGGCGCCGGATATTGCGCCAGCGCTGGGGCGCAAAGGGCCAACGCGAGGAGAAGCGCCGCGGACCAGGATTTCATGCGGGCGCCAAAGCCTCCGGTTTGGGTTTCAGCGCGGCTGTTGCCAGCTCCGCGGCGAGCGCATCGAGAATAGGCGAGGGCTCGAACTCCTCCGGCAGCGCGCAAAGCCGCGCCCGCGCCAGCCACGCCCCCGCGCCGGGCGACGCTGTCGCCATCGCGAAGGGCACCGCGAGAATATACCCCGCCGTCAGCGGCAGCGACCACAGGATCAGCCCGGGCGCCAGCGCCGAGGCAAAACCCAGAACAACCACGCCAAACAGCATTTGCGGCCACATGCCGCGCAGCGCCACGCCGAGCGGCAGCGCGTGGGTGTCGCGCGCCTGGCCGTTCCATGTCACCGAGCGTCCGAACAGGAGGCCTATCATGAACAGGCTGGTGCGCATCGTGGTGGAGGCGCCTTGCAGAAACGAAAAGCCAAGCTCCATGAGGCATCCCAAAGAAAACCGCGCCGCGCCGCCGTAGCGCTTCAATCCGCCTGTTGTCATTGCGATATCGACAAAGCCCGCCAGCTTCGGCGCCAGATACATCAGCAGAAACACGATATAGAGCCCGGCGGCGGAGGCGGCGGGGAAATTCATAGGGCTCTTGCCGTCAAGCGGCTTGATCGCGGCGAGAAAAATGATCGCGGTCCAGGCGGGCACGCCGACGAACATCATGATCGCCCAAACAAGTTGGAACCGGCTCATCGGCAAAATGCCTTTCATGCCGAGCAGCCGCATATATTGCATATTGCCCTGGCACCAGCGCAGATCGCGGCGGGTGAATTCCAGAAGAGTCGGCGGATTATCCTCATAGCTGCCGCATTCCTCCGGCAACACGCGCGCCTCAAAGCCGGCGCGGCGCATCAGCACCGCTTCGACCTGATCGTGGCTGAGAATGGCGCCTCCCAAAGGCGGGCCGCCCGGCAGCGCCGGCAAATGGCATTCGCTGACAAAGGGAGCGACGCGCACCAGCGCGTTATGCCCCCAGAACGGCCCGCAATCGCCGGCCCACCACGCGCTGCCCATCGTGTAGGGCCGCATGCCCTGCCGCATGCCGAATTGAAAAATGCGCGCAAAGGCCGAGCTTGAGGGCGCGCCGACAACGAGGCTCTGCAATATCCCGAGCCTCGGATAGGCCTGCCCGATGCGCGCCATGCGCAGGATGGTCTTGCCGTCCATCAGGGAATCCGCGTCCAGCGGCAGCATAAACTCAAACGACGCGCCCCAGCGCGCGCAGAAATCGCGGACGTTGCCGGCTTTGTAGCCATCGTTATTGGTTCTCCGCCGGTAAAAAAGCCGCGCCGCATCCGCGCCCGCGCCGGCCCGCCACTGCTCGAACAGCCGCTCCTCGCGCGCGCCGACGCCGCCGTCATCGGTGTCGCTGAGGATGAACCATGAAAAACGCGCGCCTTCGCCGGTGGCATCGACGCTTTGCTTTACCGTGCGCATCCGCGCGAAGGCGCGCGCCGGGTCCTCGTTGCGCAGCGTCATCAGCACGGCGGTCGACTGGGTCAGCGGCGCGCGCTCGTCCGCCGCCCTGGCGAAAGGCGCGACAGCGCCAAGCGGGTCACGCGAGAACCGCAGCAGCGCGAGGCCCAGCAGCGCGTTCCAAACGCCCAGCACGCTCCACGGCGCGGCAACCGCAAAGCAGACGAAAATCAGAACATCGATGACGCTCCAGCCGCCGACGGCCAGAATGGACGCCAGCCACCACAGCAGGCCCAGATAAACCGCTGTGTTGACGGCCGCCGCGATCCAGCGCCGACGCGTCATGACAGCCGCGCTCTGGATGCCGGCGGGCGTCATGGTTTCGGCGGGTGTGAAAGTCGCGGTCATGAAGCCTGGCGGGGGGGCGCTTGTGAAAATGGCGCGCCCGATGGAATAAGCGCCGCCGATCCTATAATAGGAGCGGCCATGACGGTCGAGACAAATAGCGGCGCGCGCGCCCTCTGGTATACGGCTGCCGGGCGGGCAGAGCTGCGCCCCGCGCCGCTGGAGCCGCCCGGACCGGGCGAAGCGCGGCTCAAAATGCTGTGGAGCGGCATCAGCCGGGGGACAGAGCGTCTGATATTCTCAGGCCGGGTGCCGCCCTCCGAATATGAGCGCATGCGCGCTCCCATGCAGGAGGGGAATTTCCCCTTTCCGGTGAAATACGGCTACAGCGCCGTGGCGCTGGTGGAGGCGGGGCCGGGGGACTGGCCGGGCAAAACAGTGTTTTGCCTGCATCCGCATCAGGACTTTTTCACCGCGCCGGCGGCGCGCTTGACCGCGCTGCCCCCAGGTTTGCCCGCCCGCCGCGCCACTTTGGCCGCCAATATGGAGACGGCGCTCAACGCCCTCTGGGATTCCGCCGCGGGGCCGGGCGACCGCATCGTGATCGTCGGCGCTGGCCTTGTGGGCTTGCTCGTGGCTTATCTTGCCGCGCGGATGCCCGGCGCGGATGTGACCGTGGTGGACATCGATCCCGCGCGGCAGGCCATTGCCGAGGTTTTCGGCGCGGGTTTTGCGACGCCCGCGCAATTCAGCGCCGGTCGCCGCGAAGATGCCGATATCGTCTTCCACGCCAGCGCCACGGCGGATGGACTTGCCCTCGCGCTGTCGGCGGGCGGGCTTGAGGCGCGGATTGTGGAGATGAGCTGGCACGGCGAAGGCTCAACCGCCACGCCCCTGGGAGGCGCCTTCCACTCGCGCCGCCTGAATCTGATCTCCTCGCAGGTGGGCCAAATCGCCCCCTCAAGGCGCCCCCGCTGGGACTACGCGCGAAGGCTCGGCAAAGCGCTGGAACTGCTGGAGGATGAGCGGCTCGACGCGCTGATCACAGGCGAGGTCCCGTTTAGGGATTTGCCGGCGGCAATGCCGGGATTGCTGGCGCCGGGAGCGGGCGGACTGGCGAGCGCGGTGCGGTATTGGGGGGCGGTTGGCTAAAAAGAGAATTGCCGCTTGTGCTCAAACAGCAAGTTATCTCGTGGATGCTCTGTATGGCCTTGCGGCGGAAATGGCTTTGAAGCATGCAATGAGAATTTCCGGCATGAGACCGAGGGCTGCTGGAAGCCGCGATCCAACACCGCCCCGCGGCGAAATCTAAGCCGGAATCAAAAGGAAGGGCGGCGTTGCCGTGCCAAAACGTAAAAACTGACCGAAAGGCCCCCCATGTACGCTGTCGAAGTCCGCGACCACATTATGATCGCCCATTC
>JANYFM010000058.1 GCA_025362655.1 Hyphomicrobiales bacterium
TTTCGACGCGCCCGACGGAAAATTTCTGGCGGGACATATGTATGTTGAATTCCAGATTCCCAAAAAGCTCACGCAGCCGTTCCCGCTGGTGATGTTTGCGGGCGGCAGCCAGAGCGGCCTGAATTACACCGGCACGCCCGACGGCCGCGAGGGCTGGGCGCAGTATTTTCTGCGCCAGGGCTATGCGGTCTATGTGCTCGATCAGCCCTCGCGCGCGCGTTCCGCCCATCAGCCCGAGACCGGAGCCATGGGCCGCACCCCGGTTGAGCGCGCGCAGCAGCAATTCACCTCGCCCGAGCGCAAAAACCTTTGGCCGCAGGCAAAGCTCCACACGCAATGGCCGGGCGCGGGGGAGCCCGGCGATCCCGTCTTCGATCAGTTCATGGCCCAGCAGTTTCCTTCGCTGGCGAGCTTCCCCCGCCAGCAGGAATTGAACCGCGATGCCGGCGCCGCTCTGCTCGATAAAATCGGCCCCGCCATTTTGCTGACGCACTCGCAATCGGGCGCCTTCGGCTGGCTGGTCGCCGACGCGCGGCCGGCGCTTGTCAAAGGCATTGTCGCCATGGAGCCCTCGGGTCCGCCGGTGCGCGACAATCTCACCAAAGGCGCGCCCGAATGGTTCGAGGACGGGCCGCTGGCAAGACCCTATGGCCTCACCGCGCCGCCTCTCGGCTATGAGCCGCCGCTGGCAAAGCCGGAGGATTTGAAATTCATCCGCCAGGACAAAGCCGACGGCGAGGGGCTCGTGCGCTGCTGGGAGCAGGCCGCGCCGGCGCGCAAACTGGCGAACCTGCAAAATATTCCCGTGCTCGTGGTGCAGACCGAGGCTTCCTATCACGCCCCCTATGATCACTGCACCGCCAAATATCTGCGCCAGGCCGGCGTGATGAAGACGACGTTTGTGCGCCTGGCCGAGGCCGGCATCCGCGGCAACGGCCACATGCTCATGCTGGAGAAAAACAACATGGAAATCGCCGCGCTGGCGGCCAAATGGATGAAGGCGAACGTCAGGAAATAGGGCCTCAATCTAGCCCTTGATCTTCCCCCCGGCGGTCTTTCCCGGCCAGGCGACAATCCTGTCCACGTAATCGCGCAGCTTGATCTCCCCTTCGACCGCGCCGACGCGGCCGCGCACGGAGACGCCGGCCTCGTGGACGGTTTCGGCCGAGCCGGAGATCAGCGGGTGCCACCATTTGAGGTCGTGGCCCTCGTCGATCAGGCGGTAGGCGCAGGTCGGCGGCAGCCATGGAATGGTTTTGAGTTTGGCGGGCGTCAATTTGATGCAATCGCGGACGAATTTCTGGCGGTTCTTGTAATCGCGGCACTGGCACGATTCTCCGTCGAACAGCTTGCAGGCGATGTCGGTGAAATGGATTTTCCCGGTATCCTCATCCTCCAGCTTGACGAGGCAGCAGCGCCCGCACCCGTCGCATAGGCTTTCCCATTCCTTTTTACTCAACGCTTCCAGGCCCTTGCGCCAGAAAGGCTCGGCTTCGGCGGACGGCCTTTTAGGGGGCATGGCTTAATTCCCGGCCGGCGCCGGGGCGCCTCAATTTGGCACAGCGGCTCGGGCACAATGTTTGCTCGGCGCTTTGGCCGGTCGCCATCCGGTTCACGCCCCTTGCGCTGGCCCAAGGCCGTCGTCAAGTGAATTAGGCTTGTGTTAAGGAAGCTCTCCTGTGCCGGGCGGAGGCCCAAACTAGTGTTCGATGAGTTCAACAAAACGAGGCTCGGCCAGCGGATGGGCCGGTTGATGCTGGCGTTCGACGCCCTCGTGAACTCGTCGATCCATGACGCCTGGCAATCATTGCGCCGCCGCTACGATGGCTTTGCCGCCTTTATGGACCGTTTTTCGGTGCGCCGGGGCGGCTGGCTCGCGGTGGAGATCGCCTGCGAGGGGCTGACGCTGGGGCTCGGCGGCGCCGTGGTCATGCTCGGCCTCGCCATCCCCGCTTTTCGCGAAACCTCCGATGATAACTGGCTGAAGAAGCAGGATCTCGCCGTCGTTTTCCTCGACCGCTACGGGGCGGAGGCGGGGCGCCGCGGCATCAAGCACGACGATTCCGTGCCGCTGGAGCAATTGCCGGACTATTTGATCCAGGCCGCTCTGGCGACCGAGGACCGGCGCTTTTTCGATCATTTCGGCATCGATCCCATCGGCACGCTGCGCGCTTTCACGGTCAACGCGCGCTCCACCGGCGTGGTGCAGGGGGGATCGTCGATAACCCAGCAGCTCGCCAAAAACCTGTTCCTTACCAATGAGCGCACGCTGGAGCGCAAAATCCGCGAGGCCTTTCTGGCGCTGTGGCTGGAAACGCGGCTGTCCAAGCGCGAAATCCTCAAACTCTATCTCGACCGCGCCTATATGGGCGGCGGCGCTTTTGGCGTTCAGGCGGCGTCCGAATTCTATTTCGGCAAATCCGTGCGCGATATTTCGCTGGCCGAGGCGGCGATGCTGGCGGGCCTTTTCAAAGCGCCGACGAAATACGCGCCCCACATCAATCTGCCGGCGGCGCGGGCCCGCGCCAGCGACGTGCTTTCCAACATGGTGGATGCCGGCTTTGTCACGGAGGGGCAGGTCTATGCGGCGCGCCGCAACCCCGCGACATCGGTGGACCGCAAACGCGAATCCTCGCCCGACTGGTATCTCGACTGGGCCTATGAGGAGATCAAGCGCCTCGCTGACCAAAACAAGCTCGGCAACGACCGGGTGCTGACCGTGCGCACCGCGCTTGATGTAAACCTTCAGCGCCGCTCGGAGGCGGCGGTCGAGGATGCGTTGCGGCAGCATGGCAAGCAGTTTCACGCCAGCCAGGGCGCCGCCGTCGTGCTGGAGCCCAACGGCGCGGTGCGCGCCATTGTCGGCGGGCGCGATTATGGCCAGAGCCAGTTCAACCGCGCCACCGACGCGGCGCGCCAGCCCGGCTCCTCGTTCAAGCCCTTCGTCTATTTGACCGCCGTGATGACGGGAAAATTCAACGCCAAATCCACCGTCAACGGCTCGGGCCTGTGCATCGGCAACTGGTGTCCCAACAATTACGGCGGCGCCTCGGCCGGCCAATTGCCGATGGTCAACGCGCTGCAAAAATCGCTCAACACGGTTGCCGTGTGGCTGTCGATTAAAATCGGCGAGAATTACTGGCCGCGCGGCGAGTCCTATCATCTCGGGCGCATCGCCCAGCTCGGCCGCGCCAAAATCGTCGAGACGGCGCGCCTCATGGGCGTCGTCAACACGCCGCTCACCGACACCGTGTCGCTGCCGCTCGGGGCGGGCGAGGTCAAGATGATCGACATGGCCGCCGCCAACGCGGTCTTCGCCAACGGCGGCAAAAAAGCCGCGCCCTTCGCGGCGGTGGAGGTCCGCAACTCGCGCGGCGATGTCATATACCGCCGCGACCGCGACGGGCCGGCCTATGATCAGGTCATCCCCGCCGACAAAATCGCCATCATGAACAACATGCTGAAAGAGGTCGTCACCGGCGGCACCGCGCGCGCCGCGCAGCTGGAGGGCGTGGTGGCCGCCGGCAAGACCGGCACCACCAATGCTTATCGCGACGCATGGTTCAACGGCTTCACCGGCAATTACGTCGGCACCGTCTGGTTCGGCAACGACGACGACAGCTCGATGAACAACATGACCGGCGGCACGCTGCCGGCGCGCACCTGGCACGAGATAATGGCCTACGCGCATCAGGGCATCGAGCTGAAAAACCCCTATGGGATCACCGACACGCCGCCGCCCGCGGCTGTGGCCTCGGGAGCGCCGGGCAAATCAGGCGATCTCGGCTCCCCGCAGCGCCCGGCGACCCTGTCGCGCCGCTCCGCCGAAACGCTCGGCGGCATTGAGGAAATGATGCGCGCGGCTGGCCCGAAGCGCCGCGCCGATGCGGGCGGCGCGGTGCAGGCGGCCGCCGAAGCGCGCCCGCCGCGCGGCGCGCGCGAGGTCGGCGGGCGGATTTTGGTGGAATAGCGCGGGGTAATTTGGCGCTTCGGCTCTTTCATAGGATAGAATGAAGCGCCAACCCGTTCCGCCAACCCTTCGCGCCAGGCGCATTTGCCATGAAAACGCTCGGTCTTGATGAAATCGAACGCGCCTTTTCCATCATGGGTGAATTTCTCCGCGAGCGAAAAACGATTGGCGAGATCGCGGTCTACGGCGGCAGCGCGATTATGCTGCAATTTGACTGGCGCGGATCAACCCGGGATGTCGATGCGGTCGTTGTCAGCGGCGCAAGCCATGGTCTCGTGCGGCAGGCGGCGGACAGGGCCGCGCGCGATCTTGGCTTGGAGCGCTCCTGGCTTAGCGAAGCCGTCGCGCAATACACATCGGCGAAAAATGACAGCGATGGGCTGATTGCAGTCGGAATGTATCCAAAATCGGGAGTCCCTGGTTTGCGCGTCAACGCCGCCAGGCCTGAATATCTGCTGGCGATGAAACTTGCCGCGTTGCAGCGCGCCGCCCGGGATGACCGGGACTTTGAAGATTCAAAGATGCTGGCGGCGGGCCTTGGCGTTCACACCCCGGAGGCGCTGGAGAGCCTCTACGATAAGTTTTTCCCCGCCGATCCTCTTGCGGTCCGCGCCCGGCTCCGCCTCTCGGAGCTTGCGCTTGCGATTCAAGCGCTGGGGGCCGTCTGATGCGCCCCGCAACCCTCGCTGAAGTCGCAGGCATCGCGGCCAGCGATCCGGCTTATTTCAGCATGGCCCTCGATGAATTCTGCGACGCGTTTTACCTCGATTATCCCGACAAAACGCGGATGCAGGCGCATATCGATCCCGCGCCCCCTATCATCGGCAACGCCGAAGCGGACACGTGGATAGGCGCGGTCGGCGAGCATCTGGCGCTGCGCTGGGGCTTGAGCGTGCCGGCTTGGACCGCCCGCCCCGCGCATTTTGCGCTGAAAGAGCCCGTGTTCATGCCGCCCTCGAAAGCGCTGGCAACCCTGATGATCGCCGAGAGTCCGCCGGCCTTTCGCTCGCGGCTGATTTTCACTTTTGCCGAGCCGCTGGAGCGCGCGCGCTTTCCCGCCGGCGTTGAACGGGTTCGAATGCCTTGGGGCTTGTAGGATTCCCGAACGCGCAATCAAACCGGAATGGCTTGCAACTCCCGCGCCGCCCGTGCAAACGAAATTCTCCCGGACTGGATCTGGCTCCGCTATCGAAGACACTGGCCCGTGCTTAGCTTGCTCAAAACTCTTGCCGCTGTCGTGCTGGGCGCCGCGCTTGGCCTTGCGGCGACCTTCGCGGCGGTCGAGCGGGGCTTTGGCTTTGGCGCGGTGCGCGCCGGGCCTTGGACGGGCTGGCCCAAAACCGGCTCGCGCGATGCCGACCCTTATGCCCGCGCCGTCCTGTCGCGCACCGGTGAGACCCCGCTCGGGTCAGCCGAGGGCCTCGGGTTTGTGGCTCGCGGCGACAGCAGCGGCGCGCTGCTGGATCCGCGCTGTGACTATTCCGTGCGCGGTCCGGTTCCCGCCGCGCGCTGGTGGACGCTTTCGGCCATGACGCCCGAAGGGCGGCTGATCGAAAATCCGGCGCGGATTTACGGGTTCACATCCGCTGAAATCGTGCGCGGCGCCAATGGCGGATTCGACATCGCCGTGTCGCGCGCGGCGAGACCCGGCAACTGGCTGCCGGTCGCGCCGGACCGTCCGTTCGTGCTGGCGCTGCGCCTTTACGACACCACCATCAGCGCCACCGCTTCCGCGCTCGATGGAATATCCATGCCTGTCATTTCACGCGGGCGCTGCGAATGACCCGCCGGGAGGCCATTCTCGATTGGATCGCCGCCAACGGCCCGTGGGCGGCCGGCGTGCTGATCGTCGCGGGGATCGTTCACATCGTCTCAATTCTGGCGATGCCGCGCCTGGCCCCGCGGGATGCTTTCGCTCGGATGGAGCGGCTCGCGCCCGCCCACCGCATGACTTTGCTGCCGGCGGCCTCCCCTGAAGGCGGCTCGCCGCCCTTTGAGGACCCGGCTCTGGTCCAGGGCGTCTGCCGTTATGATCTCGCCGCCGGGCCCGTGCGGCTGCGCGCTGAATTGTCATCCGATGTTCTGACGCTGTTTTCCTTTCACGCGCGTTTCGGCCAGCTTTATTATTCAATGACCGACCGCAGCGCGACGCGCGGCAAACTCGACGTTCTCCTCGTCACACCGGCGCAGCTGGAGGCGGTCGAGGCCAATGACAGCGAGGACGAGCTGCCGCAGGAGCTGCGCATTCTCGCGCCGACCCTTCAGGGCTTCATTCTGGCGCGCGCGCTGGCGGAGCGGGCCGGCGATCTCGACGAGACGCGCAAACGCGTGATGGCCATCGGCTGCGCGCTCGCGCCGGCCGCGGGGAACTGAATCAATTTCTCAGGCCGGGCGTTTTCTCGGCCTCGCGCGCGGCGCGGCGGCTGGGCGCGCGGTTGTTTTGCGGGGCTTGCTCTCCAACGCCGTTTCGGGAGACGCCTCAATGTATCTCTCGTAGCGGATGCCCGGAAAGAAAACGATTTGCGCATCCCCGGATGCTTCGCGCGCCGGGTCAGTCCCGGCAGGGCGCGGTCTGGGACGGAACGTCACAATATCGCCCATGCGCGTCTCCAGGCATTGGACCGGCGAAATTGCCGGGGCGAGGCAGTTCACGGCCCTATTACGGGGAGGGATGGTTAATGTTGCGTCAACACGTGCGCGCTAAATTGGAAATTATCTGTCAGCGTCACCCAAGGCCCTCCCGTGTCCGCTTCCCCTTTCCCCGCTGATCTGCCGGAAAATCTTTTGGGCCTCGCCCGTTTGGGAAGCGGCGGCGGCCTCGATATGCGCCCGGTTTTGCTGCGGGTTTTGACGGATTTGTTCGTCAGCCGCGCGCATCACGGCTATGATGAAATACGCCAGTTCGAAACAATCGCGCTGGGGCTTCTCGACAAAACCGACTCAGCGACAAAAATAATCGTCGCCGAAAAACTCGCGCTCTGCGGGGCGGCGCCGCGGTCGCTGGCTGAGCGCCTCGTCAGCGAGGGCGGCCCGGCGGCTGCCGCCATGCTGGCGCGCTCCACAGTTTTGCCGCGCGCTTGGCTGTTATGCGCGGCCATGGGCGAGGCGGGCGATCTCGCGGAGGCTGTCGCCGGCCGTCCCGATCTCGATTCGAACCTCTGCCAGATTCTTGCCGCCCGTCCGGAAATCGAGATCATCCGCGCGCTTGCGGCCAACTCGGGCGCGCCTCTCGATCCCGCTGGTTTCCGCGCGCTGGCGGCCCGCGCCGCCGGCGACCGCGCGCTCGCGGCGGCCCTGTGCGCCCGTTCAGCCTCGCCGCGCGATATCGCGCCGCTGTTTCTCTATGCGTCGCATCGGCAGCGCATCGCGATACTCCTTGACGCGAGGCGCGCGGATCTGGGCCAGCCGGCGCAGGCCGGCCCGAGCCAGACGGAAGCGGCGACCGCCGCCGAAATCGAATCCGCCGCCATGAAAGGCGATCTGACTTTGATGGCGGCGATTGTCGCTAGGGCGCTCGGCTCGACGCTCAGCGCCGCCCGCGAATTCGCCGAAGACACAAACGGCGAGGCCTTCGCTCTGGTGTTATGCGCTTTGCGCACGGGAGTGGATGCCGCCGCGCGCATTTTCATGTGTCTCGATCCCGCCATCGCCCACAATGTCGAGCGCGTGCGCGCGCTGGTTCGCATCACCGCCGACACAGCTCCCGCCACCGCGCTGCGTCTGGTTCAGCAAATGATCGGTCCCGGGGCGTCGTCGCAAAGGGGAGCGGTTTACGTCCCCGCCACGGACGGCAGGGCCGCGGGCGCGCCAAGCCGCGCGCTCGACAATGCCAGGGCTGCGCCCCGTCAAGGCCGCGGCGGGCTGCTGTTCGTTCGCCGCAAGGCCTGACCGAAAAAACTACTCCGCCGCCAGATCGAGAAACGAGCGTCCGGCCCGGTCCTCCACTTCGACAATCCACAGATCAGGGTCGAATCCCGTCTCTTTGCGCAAGCGCTCGGCGGCGCGGGGGGCGTCTATGCACGCTTCGCGGTGGAGGCGTGCCCAAAGCCGCTCGACGCCGTGATCGCGCAATTCGGTCTGCGGCGCGGGGCCATATAGCGTGACGGTTCCGTCGAGGCGGTCCACCCGCACGAAAATAGCGCCGGCCTCCGCAGCGCCGCGCCGGCCCAGCACAGCGGCGACGTTCTCGCCGGCGCAGCGGCGCAGATAAGCGGAGACCCAAAAATCCGACCGAAGGCGCATGCGACTGCATATCCCCTTGCCGCGCGGGGCGCGAGCCCGTCAGGGGATGGCGACGCCGGACTGCGCCGACAATTCCTTCAAAGTGCGCCCGGCCAGCTTGCCGGTCACCGGCAGGCCGCGGTCGCTTTCGAAGCGCTCCAGCGACTGGCGCATATCGGCGCCGGGTTTCACGGGAAAGCCGACTTTTTGCAGCGCGCGGCCGGCGGCGGCGGCTTTGGCGTTCGGCGTCTCCGGCGCCGCGTCAGCCTTCAGCAGCGACGCTATGACATCCTTCTTCGGCGCGGCGGCGTCCGTCATTTCACGCAGCAGCGGCGCGGGCGGACGCAGAGCGGGCTGCGCCGGAGCGGGCTTGGCTGCGGGAAGCGCGGCAAGCTCCGCCGGGCGGGGCGCCGGAACCGGCGCGGGCAGGGCGGCGGTTTTGGACGGCGCGGCCTTCTCAATCGGCGAGGCAAACAGTGGCGCGGGATGCCGCGCGGTCTGAAACATGGTCGCGTTGATGCCGATGCCCGCGAGCACGCCGGCGATCACCACAAACCCCAGCGCGCGCATGGGCTTTTTGGCGAGCGCCGACAGCGGTCCGCCGCGCTTTTTCGCCGGTCCGGCGGATTTGCGGCGCGCCGGACGCGGCTGATCGTAAGCGATGAAATCATGACTGGATTGGGCGAGAGCTTCACGCAATTTTCTTCACCTGTTTTCGGGGCCGGGCTTCGGGGGAGAATTCATGGCCGCGCGCGGCGGGGCCGATGCGCGCGATGGTCTCGATGGCGACGTCGGCCGGGCGCCTCGAGGCGCCGTCGCCCTGGCGCGGCAAAAGCACGGTGACGCAGGTGCCGTCCCCGGGGCAGCTTTCGAGGGACATTTCGCCGTTGTGCAGGCCCACAAGGCCGCGCACGATCGACAGGCCAAGGCCGGTGCCCTCATAGCGCCGGTCATGGGACTGGCCGGCCTGGAAAAACGTGTTGCCAAGATGCTTCAGATCGCCGGGGGCGATGCCGACGCCGGTGTCCGCGACATAAAGCGCGATGGAATTGCCATGCTGGCGCGCGCCGACGCTGACCCGTCCGCCCGGCGGGGTGAACTTGAGGGCGTTGGAAAGCAGATTGATCAAAATTTGCTTGCAGGCGCGTTTGTCCGCCACCAGTTCGTCAAGAACGGGCGGCGTTTCGCGCACGAGATCGATGCCTCCCTGCGCCGCTTTCAGGCTCATCATGTCGCAGCAGGCGTCGATCAGCGGCCTGACCTCGAAAGGCTCGGTCAGCAGCTCGAAACTGCCGGCTTCGATTTTCGAAATATCGAGGATCGAATTGACGACGGCAAGCAGATGCCCGCCCGAGGCGTTGACGATATCGGCGTATTCCTTGCGCCGCGCGCCATCGAGCGGCATCAGCCGCTCATTGCCGAGAATCTCCGAAAAGCCGATGATCGCGTTGAGCGGCGTGCGCAGCTCATGGCTGACGTTGGCGATGAAACGGTCTTTCCACGCATTGGCCCGCTCACTCTCGCTGCGCGCCGCCTCCAGCTCCTGCTCGTGGATTTTCTGGCGGCTGACATCGCGCACGACAGCCAGCACACAGGCGCCGTCGGCCTCCTGCGCCGCGTCGCCGCGGTGGGCCAGCCGGCGCGCCCGCATTTCCACCCAGACGAAGACCGGCCCGGCGTATCCGCCGTTGCCGCCGCCCTGCATTCCCGTGCGCAGGCGCAGTTCGCAGCGCGCCGTCTCCGATGTGTCGGCGGCGTCGGCGATGGTTTTCAGAAATGCCGGACGGTCCTGAACGAGGATGCGCTCAAACAGGCCGCGTCCCATGAATTCGCGCGGCGGCAGGCTGAACAAAGTTTCGCATTCCCGGCTCGCCGCCAACACCGCGCCGCTGCGGTCATGGCGCAGCACGAGATCGCCCATCGCGCCGGCAAGCGTGTTAAAACGCGCCGCCCCGACCCGCGCGTAACGGCGCCGCTCCTCAATCTGGCGCATTCCGCCGATGGCCAGCGCGCCGACATGCGCGATCGCCGGCCCGACGAACATCGCGTTCAGCAGCAGGCCGGACCCCGCATCGCGCGCCATCCATCCCGCGGCGGTGGCGAACAGGATGCCGGCGAGCGTGGCCAAAGCCGCGCCGAGCGACACAAGCAGCAGCATTGCCGACAAGGCGAAAACCGCCTCGACGGGAACCAGCATCAGCCAGACGAGGCCGGCGGCGGAAATGCCGCCCATGCCCCATGAGACGACGACCGAGGCGCCAAGCAAACCCGCGATGGACAGAACCTGCGCGGCGAAGAACTTTCCGGTGCGCGAGAGAACCAGCGCGCTGGCGAGGGGCAGCGCGGCGCATACGAGGACGAGGCCCTCCCAGATTTCGGCCGTGCCGCGCATCGCCAGATAGACAGGCGCGAGGGCCAGTGTCGCGAAAGATGTCGCGAGGCGCGCCGCGATGAAATTGCCATGACGGGCAAATTCCTGCGGGGAGCGGCGCGCTTCATCATGCACCCATCCCGAAACGATTTGCCGAAAACCCGTCACGTGACCCACCAAACGACTCCCGAACGCGCCGGGCAAACCGCCGCCTTCGAACGCAATGTCGCAGGCTCGAATTAAGTGAACCCTAAGCAAGCGGGCCGCATGGCGCGCGCGGGGCGCCAGGCGGGACATGCGGCCGCACAAAACCGCCCTATGGTTTAGAACAGGTTTCGATTTTCCCCCGCGGGGCGCGGTCTTGGTTACCGCATTGTAAATCGCGCCGCATCGAATCGAGTGAATGTTTTGACGCGCATTTGAATCTTCGCTGCCATGGTGAGGATGCGGGCGGGGTTTCGGCGTCAAAGGAGGGTGACATGTTTTTTCTGCTGCGTTGCGCCTTCTGGCTGGGGCTGGCGTTCTCGGCGATGGATGGGCCTTCAGAAGGCATCAGCGCCGCCGCCGCCGGCGACATCGCCGCCAAAGCCGCCGCGCGGGCCAGCCGCGTCTGCCTTGAGCACCCGCGCGCCTGCGTGGAGGCGGCCAAATCAGCGCAGGGATTCGGCTTGAAAGCCGAAATCCGGGCGCCGCGCGGCAAGCCGGCAAAGAACGACACGCTGGAAGCCGCTGACAAGGCTCCGCCCTGGCGCGGCCGCGGCTGAGCGGCGCTGCAATTTTCAGTGGCGCGGCGCGCGCGGCTTCCCATATAGGAGGGAGCCCCGGCGGAAGGCCCCATGAACACCATTGACGCGATCATCGAGGATTTCGAGCTTCTGGACGACTGGGAGGATCGCTACCGCTATCTGATCGAGCTCGGGCGCAAATTGGAGCCTTTGTCCGAGGCGGCCCATAATGAGGCCAACAAGGTGAGGGGCTGCGCCAGCCAGGTTTGGGTGGAGACGCGGGTCATCCGCGGCCCGGACACGCCGGCGATTTTGGTTTTTCAGGGCGACAGCGATGCGCACATTGTGCGCGGCCTCGTGTGTCTGATTCTCGCGTTCTATTCGGGGCGCGCCGCCAAAGAAATTCTGGAGGCGGACGCGCTGGACTTGTTCCG
Source organism: Hyphomicrobiales bacterium (assembly GCA_025362655.1). Classification (GTDB taxonomy): domain Bacteria; phylum Pseudomonadota; class Alphaproteobacteria; order Rhizobiales; family Beijerinckiaceae; genus Terripilifer. Next base: position 11,722 of record JANYFM010000058.1, read on the forward strand.
CAAGCTGGACCTCACCGCTCATCTGACCCCGCAGCGCTCCAATGGCGTGCGCTCCATGATCGAGCGGATCAAAAGCGACGCGCGGGCGGCGCTCGCGGCGCCATGACGCGGCGCCATGACGCGGCGCAATCAGCCGCTTGGCGCGCCGGCATTCAGAGCGGGGCGGAAATCCTCCGCGCCCCAATGCCGAAGCCCGCGCGATCTCTCCGGGCCCACAGCCTGCTCCGCAATGCCATAATGCCGGCAGAGCTGATGGAGCGCCAGCGCGAGAACCACCTTGGCCGAGCGCCGCGGCCAGCCGCGCTCTGTCTCGACCAGTTCCAGCCCCTTGAGGAAACCGCAGACATCGACTAGCAAGCCGGCGAATTCCGGCCCCGCCGCGCTGAGCGCCTGTTCGACCCGCTGGCGCGCGGCGATGGCCATTTCCGAGAAATGCAGGGTTTCCCCGCTGTAGCCCCGGGCAGCCGCATTGGCGGTCCAGTCGGCGGTCACCCGCGGCAGAATTTGCGCGAACGTCAGATCGCGGCGCAGCCTTTCTCCCGCCTCAAGCGCGCTGGCTGAAATCAGCGGCCGGCCGTTCCCGTCCTTTCGCGTCGCAAGCCAGGCGATGGGGCTCTCCTCCTGATCGTGGATGACCTGCGCGGCGTCAGGACTATTGTCCGCCGCGCGGCGAACCGTCGGTTTGTGCTGGGCCAGAAACGGATTGAGCCCGCCCGAGGCGGCATCCCTCGCCGCACGGGCTTTGCCGGTATCCGTCAATGCCAGTTTGCGTTTGGCCGCCCCGTCCCAAACCGCCAAACCCGCTCCGCACAGGATCGTGGCGGAGGCAGCGGAATGGGTGGCGACGCGAACCGAGACACGGCCGCGCGGAGCGGCCACCGCGATGCGCGGCTTGGCGCCCTCTGTATCGTCGAAACCCCAAGCGCCTTCGGCGGCGAGCGCCCGCAACAGCCGCCGAGCCTCGGCTTCGAGCGCCATGGCGGCGCGGTCTTTTTGGGATGAGGCGCTCATGTCACGCGTCCCCGGCAAGTGCCGGGCCGCGAAGCGGCGCGGGCCGCAGGGAGGCGGCGAACTCGCGGCTGGCCCATTCCAGATGCAGCATCAGGCAGTCAAATCGCGCCTCGTCGCGCCGATCCTCAATCAAAGCGCAGGCGTGGCGGACGCTGGAGGGATCGCGCTGAAACGCCCGCCCGACCGCGGAAAAGCCGAGGCCAAACCCGACATGCGCCAAATACATCGCGGTGTGCCGCGCCCGCGCCGAACGCGGCGAGCGGCGCGAGAGAGCCGCCACCTCGCCGGGAGAAACGCCAAAGGCGCAGCAGGCGATCGCGCTGGCGAGCGACGGCGGCAAAAGCGCGCCCTCGGGCAAAATGCGGGTGGAATAACGGCCCATGCGAAAACTCCCATATACGGAATAATTTCCGTTATAGGAACTTATCTGGATATATTTTTCCCTTGTCAAGAATTTTATAAGAATTTTATCCCCATCTGTTTAACGCAAGCCATGATCCCCCTTTGAAAGAGGGGATGGGGCATGAAACAGGAATTCCACGCAAACCGCATGCGCACAAGGGCGTGGCACGCTGTGGATGCGGTCATCGCGGCGGGTGCCTTGTCCTACGACCGGAGCCGGTTATCCCGGCTCATTCCCATCGCGCCCTGCGGCGCCAAAGGGGGCGGGGCGGCGGCAACACGCGCAATCATCCGGTTGCTGGCGCGGGCCATGCGGGGCGAACGCGCCCGCGGGAGGGCCGGGCATTGGACCTACGACCTCAACCGCCACATGGGCCTGTTGCAGGCGCTGCGGGCTGAGCGCGAGCGCCTTGCCTGCGAAGAGAGCGGAATCGGCTGTCATCGGCTCAACGCAAAAAAGGCCGCCCCGAAGGACGGCCTTTGAAGCGAATGCCGGCGGCTTTCAGCGTTTGCGGCGGCGCTGCTGGCCGAGGCCCATTTCCTTGGCGAGCAGGGAGCGGGCCTTGGCGTAATTGGGGGCGACCATCGGATAGTCAGCCGGAAGACCCCATTTTTCACGATAGGCTTCCGGCGTCATGCCATATTGCGTGCGCAAATGGCGTTTCAGCGATTTGAACTTCTTTCCGTCCTCAAGGCAGATGATGTAATCGCTGGTGATCGATTTTTTCATCGGCACCGCGGGACGCGGCGCGTCGGTGGAAACAACCCCTGCTCCGGCGGAAACACGGGTCAGGGCCGAATGCACATCGCTGATCAGGGCGGGCAGTTCACTGGCGGGAACCGAATTATTGCTGACATAGGCGGAAACAATATCCGCAGCCAGCTCAATGTAGCTTTGAGTGATCGTCATATCGTTCATGTTTGCTTATCCTCTTGAAAATGTCCCAAATAGGCGGTCGGAATCCTGCTGAACTTTAGTATTTAGAGAGGCGCGCGCGGGGGATGGAAAGCGGAAACTTCATATCCAAAATGTTTCTTTGCATACCCTGCTCTTTGCCTATCCAAAATGTTTTTGGCCGTCTCAGAACGTTAAGATATAAACCAAATTCGTGCTGCAACTATAAACGCCAACTAACAATAGTGGCGTCGGCAACCGATATAAAACATCTTCGCGCAACCCGCAAGTAATGTTTTCACACTTCAAGTAAACCGGCGCGCCCCCGCGGATCGAGGTTTCCGGCAAAAACAGCTCCGCTTTGGGCGCGTCGTCTTGGGTTCCATTTGCCAACGGCGCGCCGCGCGGGCATTGCAGTTTCGCGCCGCGCCGGCGCTTGGCCCGCGAGTTGAAAACACAATGAAACCCACTGCCTTTGCCGCGCCGTCCGGCCCGCCGCCCGTGACGCCGAAACGCCCGCATTCGCGCTTTGTCCACGGTGTCGCGCTGTCCGACGACTATGCGTGGCTGCGCGCTGATAATTGGCGCGAAGTGCTGCGCGATCCTCAAACGCTTCCCGCCGATATTCGCGCCGTGCTGGAAGCCGAGAACGTTTTCGCCAAAGCCGTTCTGGCGCCGAGCGAAAAATTGCAGGCTGCGCTATTCAAGGAAATGCGGGGCCGCATCAAAGAGGATGATGCCGACGTGCCCTGCGCCGACGGCCCGTGGGAATACTATGACCGTTACCGCGCGGGCGGCGAGCATGAACTCGTGTGCCGCAAGGCGGCGGGGGGCGCGGGGGCGGAGCAAATCCTCCTCGACGGCGATGCGCTGGCCAGGGGCAGGGCGTTTTTCTCCCTCGGCGCCGCCGCTGTTTCGCCCGATCATGCGCTTCTGGCATGGAGCGCGGACACCAAGGGCTCTGAATATCACGACATCCGCATCCGCGATCTCGCCGGCGGGCACGATCTGCCCGATGCTGTTTCGGACAGCGAGGGCGCCATCGTATGGACCGCCGACAGTCAAGGCTTTTACTACGTCCGGCTCGACGCGAACCACCGGCCCAATCAGGTTTTTCTGCACCGCCTCGGCGGGGCGCAAACCGCGGACAGGCTCGTTTACGAGGAGCCGGACACCGCCTGGTTCGTTCACATCCGCGCCAGCCGCTCGCGGGACTTTTGCATCATTGAAATCACCGATCATGATTCCGCGGAAAGCCGGCTGATCGATCTGCGCGAACCGGACGCTGCGCCGGCGCTCATTGCAGCGCGCGAACGCGGCGTCAGGTATTCCGTGGAGCCGCATGGCGGGCGCCTGTTCATTCATACCAACGCCGACGGCGCGGAGGACTTTAAAATCGCCGGGGCGGATATCGCCGCGCCCGCGCGCGCCCATTGGCGTGATCTGGTGCCGCATAGGCAGGGCCGCATGATCGCCTCCATGACCGCCTTCGCCGGCCATCTCGCGCGGCTGGAGCGCGAGGACGGATTGCCGCGCCTCGTGGTGCGTGACTTAAACGGCGGAGCGGAACACGCGATCGCCTTCGACGAGGAAGCGTATGCGCTTTCGCTGGAGCGCACGCGGGAATTCAACACAAGCCTGATGCGCTTCACCTATTCCTCCATGACGACGCCGCGCGAGACTTTTGATTACGACATGGCCTCGCGCGCGCGCGTTCTGCGCAAGCGCCAAGCCGTGCCCTCCGGCCACAATCCCGCCGACTATGTCACCCGCCGCGTGCTGGCGCCGGCTGACGACGGCGAACAGGTGCCGGTGTCGCTGCTTTACGCTCGGGGCACGAAACCCGATGGCCAGGCCCCGCTGTTTTTAACGGGATACGGCGCTTACGGGCATGCGATGTCCGCGTCGTTCAGCACCGCGCGGCTGTCGCTGGCGGACCGCGGGTTCGTTTGCGCCATCGCCCATGTGCGCGGGGGGACCGACAAAGGCTGGGCGTGGTATGAAAACGGCAAGCTGGCGAAAAAGAAGAACACCTTCACCGATTTCATCGCCGCCGCCCGGCATTTGATTGCGCTGGGCTATGCGTCGCAGGGCCAAATTGTCGCCAGCGGCGGCAGCGCCGGCGGCATGCTGATGGGCGCCATCGCCAATATGGCGCCGGAACTGTTTGCGGGAATCATCGCCGACGTGCCCTTCGTTGATGTCATAAACACGATGATGGACACGGAACTGCCGTTGACGCCGCCCGAATGGCTTGAATGGGGCAATCCCATCGAGGATCCCAAAGCCTTTGCGGCGATGCTGTCCTACTCGCCCTATGACAACGTGAAGGCGCAGGCCTATCCCGCGATCCTCGCGCTCGGCGGGCTCACCGATCCCCGCGTCACCTATTGGGAGCCGGCGAAATGGGCGGCCCGCCTGCGGGAACTCAACACCGGGAGCGGGCCGATCCTGCTCAAAACCAATATGGACGCCGGCCATGGCGGGGCTTCCGGACGTTTTGATTCGCTGAAAGACACCGCGCTGGAATTCGCTTTTGCCATTGCCTGCGTCAGCGCGGCGCAGGCTAAACCGCGAGCCCCGCAAGCTTAACCGCAAGCCCCGCAGGCCTGAACGGGCGGTCAGCCGGCCGGCGCGGGCTGGCCGCCGTTTCGCCAAGCCAAGTGCTCGCGCAATTCGTCCATGTTGGCGAAATGGAAACGTCCATCCGGGGAGTCGGCGGTGATCGAGCCGTCGGCGTGCAGCGTATAAGTCACGCCGTTGGATTCGAAAAAGCGCTCCTGCGCCGGCGCCGCGGCGGGGTCTTTCACCCCGGCCGCAAAAGTTTTGAGGGATGCCGCGGTGTCGCGGGCGTCATCCCTCGCGTGCTGCCGCTCGGCTTTGCTAAAACCCGGCCGCAGCCATTCCAGCGCCGGATCGACGGCTCCGCCGCCGGAAATCGCGCGTTCCAGCCATTCATGGGGATCACTTTCCTCCCGGGGCGGATGGCTTTCGCCGGCGCTCTGGGTTTTCAGCCTCGGCGGCAATTCGGGCTTTGCCATGGCGAGCGCGGCGCGGGTCGCCTCGGCATCCGCGGCGCGTTTCTGCGCGACGGGCGTTTCGGCGGCGGGCGCGGGATCGTTTGCCGGGATGATGTTCATCACGGGGGCCGTCTTAATTTCGGCTGCGGGCGGGATTACAGTCACCGGTTCGGGCGGGGGGCCGGGCTTGGCCGCTGGGCTATCGGGCGGCTCCGCCGGCGCGGCATCCGCGCGCAAGACGAACAAGGCCGTCCGCAGCGCTTCGAGCGAGCCGATCACCAGCCCCAGAGCGATCACCACAAACCCGGCGCTCATGACCGTGGCCCCGGCGATGACCTGCGTCCAGCCGCGCTCGATCTGAACGATATCCATGCCCATCCAGATGGACACAGCGCCGCAGCTGACCAGCAGCGCGCCCAAAGCAACAACTGTGATTTTCATCTTAAAACCGTTCCGCACCGATGCTCTCGCGAATGCGAAAGCGGATAAATCATGGAAACCGCCGCGAGGCAAAACCCGGCTGGGGTCATTTTGCCCGCTGGTCCGCGTCCGCAGCGCGGATTGAACCGCCGGGAACATCGGTCTAGGGTGCGCCCTTCTCACAAGAAGGGGCAAATCCATGGCATCAATTTTTCAATCTCTAGGCCGAACGCTGGCGGCGGGGCTCGTCATCCTGATCGCGATCCTCATCGTCGGCGGCCTCGTCAGCGGCCAATGGATCAAGGCCGATATGGCCTTCTGGACCTTCTTCATGCTCTGGCTGCATGTGCTCAGCGGCGTCATGTGGATCGGTTTGCTCTGGTATCTCAACTTCGTGCAAATCCCGACCGTGCCGAAAATCGAGCCCGTCGAGCACCGCGCCGCGCTGACCAAGTTTATCACGCCCAACGTGCTGTTTTGGTTTCGCTACGGCGCCCTTTCGACCGTTGTCACCGGCCTTCTCGTCGCGGCGATGTATGGCTACCTCTGGCCGGCTCTGATTTTCCAGAAGGGCTTCTTCGCCATCGGCGCAGGCATGTGGCTGGCGCTGATCATGGCCTACAACGTGTGGTTCATCATCTGGCCGAACCAGCAGCGGGCGCTGGGTCTTGTTGACGCCACCCCCGAGGTGAAAGCCAAATCGGCGCGCATGGCCATGCTGACCTCGCGTTTGAACACGATGCTCTCTGTGCCGATGCTCTATTGCATGGTGGCGCAGCGCTTCGGCGGCTTCTGACAGCGGCGGTGCGGAAATGGAAACGGGGCCTTCGCGGGCCCCGTTTCGATTCGGCGGGCCGCAATTGCGTCAGGCGTGCGCGACTGATTTCAAGAACGTCTCAATGGTCTCGTTAAGCTGGCGCGCCTGGTGCGACATATCATTGGCGGCGTGGTGGACCTGGGCCGCCGATTGATCGGTCTGGGCGACGATGGAGGTCAGCCCCTCCATGTTGGCCGCCGCTGATTCCGTGCCCGCGGCGGCTTCTGACGCGCTGCGGGAGATTTCGTTGGTGGCGGACGCCTGTTGTTCGACCGCGACAGCAATGCCCGCCGTGAAGCCCTCGGCCTGGTTCATGGTGGCGGCAATGGAATTGATCGCCAGAACCGCTTCGCCGGTCGAGCTTTGAATAGCCGCGACATGCTCGGCGATCCGGTCCGTCGCCCGCGCCGTCTGGCTGGCGAGGGATTTGACCTCTTGGGCCACGACCGCGAAGCCTTTGCCGGCCTCTCCGGCGCGCGCGGCTTCAATCGTGGCGTTCAACGCCAGCAGGTTGGTCTGCGCGGCAATGGCTTGAATGAGGCCGATGATTTCGCCGATCTGCTGGGCTTTCCCCGCCAGACCGTCAAAAGTCAGCGTCGTCTGGGTCGTTGTGCGCGCCGCGTCGAGCACCACGGAGCGGGTGCGCATCACCTGGCGTTCAATCTCGCCGATGGCGGACGATAGCTCCTCCGAGGCGCGGGCGACAGTGCGCACATTGCCGGAGGCTTCGCCGGTCGCATGGGATGCCGCGCGGGCGCGGCTGGCGCTGTCGGCGGAAAGGGAGGACAGCTTGTCGGCGGCGCTGGTCATCTGTTCGGTATGGGTCGAGACTTTGCGCAGCGCGCCGCCGACGGTCATGCGGAATTCCTGAATCAGCCCGTCGATGCGCCGCTGGCGCGACTGGGCCGTCGAATCAGCCCGCTCAACCTCGCCGCGCAGCTTCAAACGCTCCGCGAGCCCGGCCTTGAAATGCTGCACAGCTCCCGCCATCGCCCCGATTTCGTCACTGCGTGACAGCGAGGGGACGGCGGCGGTCATATCGCCCTCTGCCAGCCGCTTCATCGCCAGTGTCAGCTCCTCCAGCGGCGCGGTGACGCGCATTAACATGACGCTGAGGACCGCGGCGACGCTGCCGAGGACGACGAGGCCGCTGAGGGCGGCCCAGATCAGGTCCGTCAACGTCTGGGCTCCGCCGTTGACGAAATACTGAACCCCAAACAGCGCCAGCGCCACTGCGCCAACCACCAGCATGACCTTGCCGACGATGGCATGGCGGATCGTTGTCGGCTCCCGGTCGACCAGCAGGGCCGCGAGCGCGGCGGCGCCGGCTGAAGGGGTTTCGTTGGATGGGCTCATCGCGCGGGTCCCGCACAGGTGCCAAAGGACAACCGGCAGCGCCTGCGCCGCGGGTTCCGCTCCTTTTATGGGGCAAGGCGCGTTAAGACTCGGTTAATCCTGTTGGTCCCATCGGCCCAATTGGGCGCCCGCCCCGCTTAGCACGTCGAAAAAACGGGGCGACAGCAGAAATTCCAGCTCTTTTTCGCGGGATGTCGTCACGGGGTCGCAGGCAATCAGTTCGGAATCGACATGGCCGGGATGGCACATGACAAGGTGTCGCTTGCCCGGCGCAACCAAAAAACGGCTGAACGCCGCTGCGTAATCGGCAGCCGGGTCAAACGCCGAAAAACCGGCGAAACCCTCGTTGCAGGCAAACCCCCGGGCTTGCGCCGCGCAGGCGAAGCCCCGGCCCAGCAAAGCCACCGCCAGCGCTTTGGGAACCTCGCTGCGGCGCGCGAGGATTCGGCGAAGATGATCCGTGCTATCGCGGAGCCAGACACGGCCGGCCCAGCCGCGCCCCGCGAGGTCTTCGAGCAGCCAGTCGCGTATGCCCGGCAGAACCTGCGCATGCTGATGCCCGTCAATGTAATCGGGAGGCCGCCCCATGGCCGCCACGAACGCGTCGATCTGGGCGGCGATCTCACCGCGTGTCTCGCGCTCCGGCAGCGCCCCCGATCGGGCCGCGCGCAGCACCCGCCGCAGTTCCGGCAGCCTGCCATAGGGCGCGAAAACGCTCATCGGCGTCAGCGGCGCGCCAAGCGTCAGATTGAGATGCAGGCCGATCGCCGCTCCGGGGCCAAAACGCAGCAGGTCCGCGGCGGCGGCGGCCCACAGCGGACGGTTCGTCATCACGCTCGTCGCGTTCAGCCGCCCGGCGGAGAGCGCCTCAAGAATGCCGATGCTGACCCCTGGCGACAGGGCATAGTCATCGGCGCACAACATAAAGCTCAAGCCGGCCATGCCGCTGTTTAGGCAAGTTCCCTGGGATTGCAAACGGGAGGGAGCCCCGGCGCGCCGTCAGCGGCTTGCGCGGCGGCGCGGCGGCGAATAGGGAAATGTGTCGCCGGATCAAGGCTGCCGACAACGGGGAACCATATGGCGGGCGCGCGGTCTGAAATAGCGGTCGTGGTGCCGGTGTTTAATGAGGCGGAAAACATCGAGCCGCTGCTGGCGCGGCTCAAGCCGGTGCTGGAGCGCGCCTGCGCCTCGTTTGAAATCGTCTTTGTGGATGACGGCTCCAGCGACGCCACTCTGGCCGTCCTGCGCAGGGTCAACGCCGCCGACGCGCGCGTGACCGCTGTCTCCTTCTCGCGTAATTTTGGCAAGGAGATCGCCATCGCCGCCGGTCTCGACCACACCGACGCGGACGCGGTCGCGATCATGGACGCCGACCTCCAGCACCCCCCGGAGATCATTGAGGCTTTCGTCGCGAAATGGCGCGCGGGGTTCAAGAACGTTTACGGCCAGCGCACAGACCGCGAAACGGATTCGCCGCTGCGGCGGCTGTTCGCCAAACGCTTCTACCGGCTGTTTGCCCTGTTCGGCGAAACGCCGTTGCCGCCGGGCGCGGGCGATTTTCGCCTGCTTGACCGTCAGGCCGTGGATTCGCTTCGCGCCATGGGCGAGCGCGCGCGTTTCTCCAAAGGCCTTTATGCGTGGATCGGCTTCTCTTCAATTGGAGTGCCCTTTCAGGTTGCGGAGCGGGCCGCCGGCACGACGAAATTCTCCTACCGCAAGCTGACGCGGTTCGCCCTCGACGGCATCATGTCGTTCTCGACGCTGCCGCTGAAAGTGTGGAGCTACGTGGGAACCGTCGTGTCGGTGTTCGCGCTGATCATGGCGCTTTATTTCATTTTGCAGACCGCCATATCAGGCGTCGATGTGCCCGGCTTCGCCTCGCTGATTGTCTCCGTCATGTTTCTCGGCGGCATCCAGCTTTTGTCGCTCGGCGTGCTCGGCGAATATGTCGGGCGGATTTTCGCCGAAGTGAAGCGCCGGCCGCTCTACCTCGTGGGCGAGCGGATCGGCGTTGGCGAGGACGGGGATGCCAGTCCGGTGCCGGCGCGCCACCGCTCCAGGATTTGAGCCTGATGTACCGCAGTCTGTTCTCAGTTGCGGGTTTCACGCTGCTGTCGCGGGTGACGGGGTTTCTGCGCGACATTCTGCTGGGCGCTGTGCTCGGCGCGGGCATGCTGGCGGACGCGTTCTACGTCGCTTTCCGGCTGCCCAATCATTTCCGCGCCATTTTTGGGGAGGGCGCGTTCAACGCCGCTTATGTGCCCGCCTATGCGCGAACGTTGACGCGGGAGGGAGCGGGCGCGGCAAAGTCTTTCTCCGGACAGATACTCACGCTGCTGCTGGGCAGCCAGATCATTTTGCTGGCGCTGGCCTGGCTGTTCACGCCGCAAATCGTCAGCCTGCTCGCGCCCGGGTTTGAGGCGGACCCCGCCAAATTCGCGCTCACCGTCAGCCTGACGCGCATCACCTTTCCCTATTTGCTGTTTGTGACGCTGGTGACGCTGCTCTCGGGCACGCTCAACGCGCACCGCAAATTCGCCGCCGCCGCCTTCGCGCCGGTGCTGCTGAATCTTGCGATGATCGCCTGCCTCGCGGCGGCCTTTGTGTTTCCCGATGCCGCCTATGCGGCGGCGTCGGGCGTCGCGCTCGCCGGCGCGCTGGAACTGGCCTGGCTCATTGGCGCCGCGCGGCGGGCGGGCGTGCTCGCGGGGTTTCAGCGGCCGCGGGCGGGCGCCGGCGTGAAGCAATTCTTCACGGCGCTTGTGCCTGCCGTCATCGGCTCGGCCGGCGTGCAGATCGCGCTCTTCGCCGACACTATTATCGCCTCGCTGCTGCCAACGGGCAGCGTCTCCGCGATTTATTACGCTGACCGCATTTATCAATTGCCGATCGGCGTCATCGGCATCGCCGCCGGCACGGTGCTGCTGCCGGAAATGAGCCGGCGTTTCGCGGCCGAGGAGCCCGCCGCCGCCTTTAACGCGCAAAACCGCACGATGGCCCTGACGCTGGCCCTCGCGGCGCCGTTTTTCGTGGCCTTCGTCACCATCGCCGGCCCGCTGATGCGCGGCGTGTTCCTGCGCGGCCAATTCACGCCGGAAGCGGCCTCCGCCTCGGCCTCCGTGCTGGGGGCTTACGGAATCGGCCTGCTGGCCATCGTGCTGATACGCTCGGCTGTCGCGAGTTTCCAATCGCAGGGCGACACCAGAACCCCGATGCTGATTTCGCTGTTCGCCATCGCCGTCAACGTGGCGCTGAAGATCGCGCTGTATCAGCCCTTGGGCGCGCCCGGCCTTGCGCTGGCGACCGCCGCGGGGGCCTGGCTCAACTTTGCGCTGCTGACGTTTTTCGCGATTCGGCGCGGGCTGATGAAGCCGGACGCGGCGCTGATGCGCACAGGGGCGGCTGTTGCAATCGCCGCCGCCGCGCTCGCGGCTTTTGCCTTGCTGGGCGGGGACATAGGCAACAGGGTTGCAACCGGCGTCGGCATCTTCGAAACTGAGATCAGCCTCGCCGTCTTTGCCGCCGCCGGGGCGGCCCTGTACGGGATCACCCTGCTGCTGGCTCTCAAACTGCTGGGCGCGCGCCTGACGCGCCTCAAAGCGGCGCCCGGCGCGCCGCCAGCCTCCGCCAGAGGAGACATGCCATGACCGCGCATCCCGTCTATGCCTTCGATGCCTATGGCACGCTGTTTGACGTTCACGCCGCCGTCGGCCGCCATCGCGCTGAAATCGGGCCGCAGGCGGACCGCTTGTCGGAAATATGGCGCGCCAAGCAGCTCGAATACACGTGGGTGCGCACACATATGGGCGCGTATCGGGATTTTCGCGCGCTGACCGCGGAGGCGCTGGATTTCGCGGCGGCGCGCTGCGGCGGAATCACGCCGCCGGCCCGCTCGGCGCTGCTCGACGCCTATGAGCGGCTGGACGCTTACGCCGACGTGAAACCAGCGCTGGCGGCTCTGAAAACCGCCGGTGTGAAAACCGCCATTCTTTCCAACGGCACGCCGGCCATGCTGGAAAGCGCCATGGAGGCGGCGGGAATTGCCGGGCTGATCGATGCCTGCCTTTCCGTTGATGCCCTGCGCGCCTTCAAGGCAGTCCCCGCGGTTTATGAACTGGTGACGCGGCGGTTTGGCTGTCTGCCTGGCGAAGTCTCGTTTCAATCCTCCAACCGCTGGGACATCGCCGGCGCCGTTAAATTCGGCTTTGACGGCGTATGGATCAACCGCACGGGTCAGCCGGATGAATATGCGGACCTTGCGCCCTCACGCGTGCTGCCGGGCCTCGCCGGCCTGTTGCCGGCATCCGTCTAAAAGGCGGCTTGCGGGGCGGGCCGTTTCAGACGAAAACGGGGCATGACTTCAGCCGTTCCGACACCCGCCGTTCATAAAACCGTCGCGGAGCTCCGCCGCGGCCTCGGCGCTTGGCGCAAAAGCGGCGAGCGCATTGCGCTGGTGCCGACCATGGGCGCGCTGCACGCCGGCCACATCTCCCTCGTCGAATTGGCGCGCGCCAAGGCCGGGCGTGTCGTTGTTTCGATTTTCGTCAATCCCGCGCAATTCGCGCCCAATGAGGATTTCGCCCGCTATCCCCGCGTTTTCGAACAGGACCTCGCGCTGCTCGCCGCCGCCGGCGCCGATGCGGTGTTTCACCCCGCGCCCGGGGAAATCTATCCCGAGGGTTTTGCCACCACGGTATCGCTGGCCGGCCCCGCCACGGCCGGGCTGGAGGACAGATTCCGGCCGACGCATTTTCAAGGCGTCGCCACCATCGTCGCCAAACTGCTGATCCAGGCCCTGCCGGATATCGCGGTGTTCGGAGAAAAAGATTTCCAGCAGCTCGCGGTGATCCGCCGCATGGCCGCCGATCTTGATTTGCCCGCGCAAATTCTTGGCGCGCCCACCCTGCGCGAGGCCGACGGGCTCGCTCTGTCCTCGCGCAATGCCTATCTCAGCGAACGCGAGCGGAAATTCGCGCCGCATCTTAATCAGGCGATGCAATGGGCGGCGGGCCGCATCCGCGCCGGCGAGCCTTTGGAGGCCGCGCTGCGCGACGCGCGCGCCGCCATATCCGGCGCGGGTTTCAACCTCGATTATCTGGAGGTCCGCGATGCCGGCACGCTTGCGCCGCCGGCTGTTGGACAAATACAGGGACTGCGCCTGCTGGCCGCCGCCCGGCTGGGAACGACGCGCCTGATCGACAATATCGCCGTGGACGCGGCGCCGGCGAAAGGCTGACAGGGATGGCATATCTTGAAGATGTGAAACCGCTCAAGCTCGGCGACATCGCGCGGATGCGCGCCTCGGGCGAAAAAATCGCCATGCTGACCTGTTATGACGCGAGCTTCGCTTCGATGTTCGACCGCTGCGGTGTCGATGCCATTCTCGTCGGCGACAGCCTCGGCAATGTCGTGCAGGGCCATTCCACGACATTGCCCGTCACTATTGAGCATATGGAATATCACACGGGCTGCGTCGTGCGCGGCATGCGCCATTCGTTTTTGATCACCGACATGCCCTTTGGCAGCTATCACGAGCAGCCCTCGCAGGCGATGCGCAACGCCGCTCGCCTGCTGGCGGCGGGCGCGCAGATGGTCAAGCTGGAGGGCGGCGCCTACATGGCGGAGACCGTGCGCTTTCTCGTCGAGCGCGGCGTGCCCGTCTGCGCCCATATCGGCCTGACGCCGCAGGCCGTGCATCAGCTCGGCGGCTACCGCGTGCAGGGCAAAGGCGACACGGCGGCGGCCGCGATGAAGGCCGACGCCATCGCGCTGGAACAGGCGGGCGCCGCCATGATGGTGATCGAGATGACGCCCAGCGAGGTCGCCGCCAGCATCACGCGGGCGCTGACAAGCTGCGCCACCATCGGCATCGGCGCTGGCCCCTCCTGCAGCGGCCAAGTGCTGGTGCTGCACGATATGATCGGCGTCTCCCCCGGCAAACGCCCGCGCTTCGTGCGCAATTTCATTCCGGAAACCGGCACGGTCGAAGGCGCCGTGAAGGCCTATGTGGCGGCGGTGAAGGACGGGAGTTTCCCTGCGGCTGAGCACGGGTATTGACGGGTATGCCAGCGCGTTTTCAAGCGAAGCGGAACCCGGTTTGCGTTAAAAAAACGCGTCGAAATAGAGCCCTTGGTATCATGAGCCGCGGCCGGCCCGCGGAAGAGCTAAGCTCTCCATCAGTTTTTGTCGGCAAGCGCGATCGATTCAAGAACCGGCCGAAGGCGGGTGATTTCGGCGCGGATATGGCCGGCCATCTCATCCGGGGACTGCACCCGCGTTGTGATGCCCTGCGCCGTGATGAGCGCCCGGACCTCCGGCTCCTTTGAAATCTCGGCGATGGCGGCGCTATACCGGTCCAGCAGCGGCTTGGGCGTGCGGGCGGGCGCGAGAAACCCGTACCAGGTTGAATATTCGTAATCGACGCCGGCGGATTTCGCGGTCGGCACCGGCGTCGGTTCGGTATAGGGCGTCGATGATCCCACAGCCAGCGCGAGCAGTTTGCCTTCCTTGACCCACGACAGCGTGAAGGCCAGCGGAGCGAAGACGGACTCCATCCGTCCCGCGAGCATGTCGGCGATGCCTTCGGCCCCGCTCTTGTAGGAAACATTGGTCAATGGGATTTTCGCCTGCTGCGCGAAATACGCCCCGGCGATATGCGTCGCCGTGCCGATGCCGGCCGAATTGTAGTTTATCGCCCCAGGCTTTTGCCTGGCGAGATTGACAAAATCCGCGAGCGACCTCGGGCCGAGGCTGGCCGGCACAGTCACCACAGCCTCCGCCACGCCGACGATGCCAAGCGGCGCGAAATCGTTGATCGGATCAAAAGGCAGGTTCTTGTAGAGGAAGCCGAGGAATGTCTGGCCCGAATTGGCCGCCCCGATAGTGGCCCCGTCCGGCGTGGCCAGCGCCACATCCTGCGCCGCAATGACGCCTCCCGCGCCGAGCCGGTTGACGACCACGAACGGCACGCCGAGCCTCACTGTCAGCCGCTCCGCGTAAATCCGGGTGATAAGATCCAGCGTCGTGCCCGGCGATTGCGAAAGAACGACCCTGACCGTGCTTGGAAGCGCGACAGACTGCGCGGACGCGCTGTTTTGCGTCAACGCGCCCGCCGCCAATCCGGCCGCCAGCGCCAGAGCCGCTATTCGCATCTCTACCCCCTGATATCATCGTCCGAGTCGATCACCCCGGACGGGCTCATTTTTTTCGCGCCCCGGCGGTCAATGCGGCGCGCCGCGCTATTTGTTTCGGTTCAGTCCTAGAATTTCCCGCGCTTCGGCGGGCGTGGCAGGCCGCCGGTTAAAGAACGCCGCCAGTCGCGCCGCCTCGGCGATCAAATGGTGATTGTTTTGGGCGCGCCGCCCGTCGGGCATGAGCAGGTTGTCCTCGAAGCCGATCCTTATGCTGTCGCAATCGGCGGCGAGCCCGACGGCGGTCATCGGAAATTGGTGGGGGCCGCATCCGAACACGCCGAATTTTGCCCGCGGGAATACCAGGCGCCCTTCCTCGATCGCGTTGAGGAGGACGCGCGCGATCGGCGGGGCATTGGCGATGCCGGCGCCGTGGCACAGCCACAGGTAATCCGCGTTCGGATCGAAGAGGCCTTCCTCGGCGAGCCGTCTCAGCCGGTAGAGCGCGGGGATATGAACGATTTCGAACTCAACCGACGATCCCGTGGAGTGGGCGTGGGTGACGGATGTCTTGAGCCATTCCAGATTGTTGACGAACGGACTTTCCAGCGGCTGGCCGCCATGCACGTGAATATAGTCTGTGCTTCCGCTGGCAGCGCCGTAGAGATCGGGAGCGGGCTCGAGGGACAGCAGCTTGAGACGCTCCGCGAGAGGCGGTCTTGCGGTTTCCCCCGTCAGCTTGTCCCGGCGGGCGCCGATTCCGTTGGTGGTCTGAATCAGTATGTCGCTGCGCTCGCGGGTGAGACGGATAGTCTCCTGGAAGACGGAAACATCTCCCGTGGTTATCCCGGTCTCGTCCCGCGCGTGAAAGTGGAGAACCGCCGCGCCCGCTTCGCGGCATTTCGCTGCCTCCTCGGCTATTTCCAGAGGCGTTATCGGCACCCGGCTCACAGCATCAGGCATGTGGTAGCCGCCGTTGACAGCGGCGACAATCACGATTGGACGCATCATAGGGTCTCCCGCCTTCGCCCCGAGAGGCAAGCTTAAGAGGAAAGACGGTTTAACGCCATCGCCTTTTGCAAGCAGCCGCCCCCTAAACCCCCAGCAGCCGCGCCGCGTTGCCGCCCAGAATCGCAACCCTTTCCACGTCGCTCAGGCTGGCCGTTCCCATCACGTGATCGACCGGGTTTTCCTCCCACGGAATGGGGTGATCGGTGCCGACGACGATCTGGCCCGCGCCGACCTGCGCCGCGAGATGGCGCAGCCCCTCCGCCGTGAACACCAGCGCGTCGAAATAAAGCTGGTTGAGATATTCGCTCGGCTTTTTCTTCAACACAATTTTTGCATCGCAGTTTTGCGGCGACACAAAGCACGAATGATCCGAGCGCGGCGCGTAGCTCGGCAGATAGCCGCCGCCGTGCGCCGCCAGTATCCTCAGGCCCGGAAATTTATCCAGCGTGCCCTGGTAAATCAGCTTTTGCAGGGCAATGGTCGTCTCCAGCGGATTGCCGATCACGTTCGACATCCAGCCGTTGCCGCGCAGCCTTTGGGCCAATTCGCTAACGCTTTGCGGGTGGATGAAAATCACCGCGCCCAGTTCTTCGGCCTTCGCCCAGACGGCGTGAAACTTCTCGTCGGCGAAATCAACGCCCAGCACGCTGCCCCCCACAGCGGCGCCTTTCAGCCCATGCTTTTTCACAGCGGCTTCCAAGTGCTGAACCGCGAGATCGGGGTGCTGCATGGGCAGCGCCGCAAAAGCCGCGAATTGTTTGGGATGCGCCGCGCAGACCTCGGCCAGTTTCTCATTCTGCGCTTTGCATATGGCGTCGGCCTGCTCGCGCGGCGCGCCGTACCAGAACGGATTGGTGTTGAGCACCTGCATGTCGACGCCCATCGATTCCATATCCGCGAGGCGCCGCTCCAGAACCTCCTTCTGCGAAACAAAATGCTGCGCCACGCCTTTGACCGGCGGCATCAGTTTTTCCCAATCGGCGCCCATCAGCTTGAGGGAGTCTTGAAAATAACAATGCGTGTGGGTGTCGATGACCCGGACGCGCTGCCCGCCGATCACAACAGGCGCGCGCGCGGCGCGCGGCGCCTGCGCTTGGGCCGGGCCCGCCAGCCCGCAGGCGCAGAACATCATGCCGGCGGAGCGTTTCATAAAATTGCGGCGGTCGGTCATGGCGCTATTCCCCAGGAAGATTTTGCTGCGGCGGTTTGGATCATGGAAGCGGGGCCGGATAGCTGCGCGTATTAAAGGTTTTCTATCCCCCGGTGACGCTCATATGCCGGCCCACAGCCGGCTCTTTCGCGGCGCGTTCGATGACGAAATCATGCCCTTTCGGCTTCCGCGCGATTGCCGCCTCCATGGCGGCAAACAGCGGGCCGTTGGATTCCGACGCGCGCAGCGGAGCCCGCAAATCCGCCGCATCCTCCTGGCCAAGGCACATGTAGAGCGTGCCGGTGCAGGTCACGCGCACACGGTTGCAGCCCTCGCAAAAATTGTGGGTGAGAGGCGTGATAAAGCCGAGCCGGCCGCCGGTCTCTTTCACGCGGACGTAGCGCGCGGGGCCGCCGGTCTGGTAGGCGATATCCTCCAGCGTGTAGCGTTCCATCAGCCGCGCCCGAACCTCGTTCAGCGGCATATATTGATCGGCGCGCTCCGCCTCGATCTCGCCGAGCGGCATCACTTCAATGAACGTCAGGTCCATGCCGCGCCCGTGCGCCCATTCAATCAGCCGCGGGAATTCACCATCATTGACGCCTTTCAGGGCGACGGCGTTGATCTTGATCTCCAGCCCGGCCTTTTGCGCGGCATCAATGCCGGCCATGACTTTGGAAAGATCGCCCCAGCGGGTGACCGCCCTGAATTTGGCGTCATCCAGCGTGTCGAGGGAAACGTTGACGCGTTTGACGCCGCAATCCTTCAGTTCCCCCGCATAGCGCGCCAGCTGCGAGCCGTTGGTGGTGACGCTCAGCTCCTCCAGCGCTCCGCTTTGGAGGTGGCGCGACAGTGACCGGAAAAGCTTCATAATGTCCCGCCGCACCAGCGGCTCGCCGCCGGTGACGCGGATTTTGCGCGTGCCGCGCTCCACAAAAGCCGAGCAGAGCCGGTCCAGCTCCTCAAGGCTGAGCAAATCCCGCTTGGGCAGAAAGCTCATGTCCTCGGACATGCAATAGACGCAGCGAAAATCGCACCGGTCCGTCACGGAAACGCGGATATAGGTGATCGCCCGCCCGAACGGATCGATCAACGCCGGAAATTGAATGGGGGAACCCGTGGTCATGACACCCTGCCGCTGTATATTATCGAATATAGCGCTGCGGCGCGCCGCTGGGAAGCGGATTCATTTTGCAGCCGCCATGGGCTACAAGCCAGCAGCGCGCAAAGGCGGAGTATTATGAGCGATAAAGCCCCCTGGCCCACGGAATTCCGCCTGAAAGACCACGGGCGGACGTTGGCAATCAAGTTTGACGACGGCAACTCTTATGAGCTGCCGGCCGAATATCTGCGCGTCGAGAGCCCCAGCGCCGAAGTGCAGGGCCACGGCCCGGGCGGGCGAACGACGCAATTTGGCAAGAGCAGCGTCAGGATCACCGAGATCGTGCCGACAGGCAATTATGCGGTGCGCCTGTTGTTTGACGACCATCATTCCACGGGCATTTATAGTTTCGCCTGGCTGCATGGCCTCGCGGTTAATCACGCGGCGAAATGGCGGACCTATCTGGATGAGATCAAGGCAAAGGGCTTATCGCGCGATGCTGTCGCGAAAAGGTGATCCTGACAAAAAAGGTGATCCTGACAAAAAAGGCCGGATTCCCGTCCGGCCTCAATCGCGGGCAGCCCGTCTAAATCAGCGAACCACAGTCACTTTCGTGCCGATTTTCACGCGCTCGAAAAGGTCCGTCACGTCCTCGTTGGTCATGCGGATGCAGCCGGACGATACCGCTTGGCCGATGGTGTCGGGCTCGTTGGAGCCGTGGATGCGGTAAAGCGAGGAACCAAGGTACATGGCGCGCGCGCCCAGCGGGTTGCTCGGGCCGCCCTCCATGTGGCGCGGCAAATCCGGCCGGCGCTTTAACATTTGCGGCGGCG
>JANYFM010000071.1 GCA_025362655.1 Hyphomicrobiales bacterium
CAGCAGCGGCGGCGGCGGTCTGGGCATGGGCATGATCATCGTGCTTGGCCTCGTCGGCTGGGCGTTGGGCATTGATCCGCGCATTCTCATCGGCGGCGCCGAAATGATCAGCGGCGGCTCATCCCAGCAGGTCCAGCAGCAGCGGCCGCAACAGGCCACGCGGCCGAGCGCGCCGCCCGCCGATCAGATCGGACGCTTCGTCGCCGGCGTCGTCGGCAATGTCGAGGATGTCTGGAGCGAGATTCTCCCCGCGCAGAAGGGCATCAAATTTACGCCCGCGCCGCTGGTGCTTTTCGACGGTTCGACGCGTTCGGGCTGCGGCGCGGCTCAGTCGGCGATGGGGCCGTTCTATTGCCCGGTGGATCAGAAAATGTACCTGGACACGTCATTCTTCAAGGAAATGCAGCAGCGCTTCGGCGGCGGCGGCGATTTCGCCTATGCCTATGTGA
The DNA here is from genome assembly GCA_025362655.1 of Hyphomicrobiales bacterium. Lineage (GTDB taxonomy): Bacteria > Pseudomonadota > Alphaproteobacteria > Rhizobiales > Beijerinckiaceae > Terripilifer. The sequence goes on from JANYFM010000071.1 coordinate 450, forward strand.
TCGCGCATGAGATGGGCCATCACATCGAAAATCTGCTGGGCATTCTGCCCAAGGTGCAGCGCGCTCAGCAACAGGCCGGCAGCCAGGCCGAATCCAACGCGCTTTCCGTCAAGGTTGAATTGATGGCCGATTGCCTCGCCGGCGTGTGGGCCGCCAACAGCGAGCGCAAAAAACAATTCCTCGAACAGGGCGATCTCGAAAAAGCCATCGCCACCGCGCAGGCCATCGGCGATGACCGTTTGCAACGCGGCGCCGGACGCAATCCGGCGGCCGAGACGTTCACCCACGGTTCCTCCGCGCAGCGCCAGCAATGGCTGACGACCGGGCTGAAATCGGGCCAGATCGACACCTGCAACACATTCTCGCGGTAAAGAGCATGCCGGGCATCGACGAAAAGCGCGCCTTTGTGCCTTTGGCGATCGCGGTTTTGACCGTTTCGGACACGCGCGGGCTGGCCGACGATAAATCCGGCGACACGCTGGTGTCACGGCTGACACAGGCCGGGCACCGCTTGGCGGACCGCGCCATCGTCACTGATGATATCGAGGCGATCCGCGGCAGGGCGCGCGTCTGGATCGCCGATCCCGGCATCGATGTCGTCATCACCACAGGGGGCACCGGTTTCACCGGGCGCGACGTGACGCCGGAGGCCATAACGCCGCTGTTTGAAAAGCACATGGAGGGCTTTTCCGCAATCTTCCACCGCATCAGCTATGACAAGATCGGCACATCGACAATCCAGTCGCGCGCCACGGCGGGGGTGGCCGGCGCGACGTATATTTTTGTGCTGCCGGGCTCAACCGGCGCCTGCAAAGACGCGTGGGACGGCATTCTCGCGCATCAGCTCGACTACCGTTTCACGCCGTGCAATTTTGTTGAGATCATGCCGCGGCTCGATGAGCATTTGAAGCGCGGCGGCGGGGGTTGAAAAGACCCTTGAGGCCTTAAAAGCCGCTCACACATCCAGCGTGCTTTTCGCGAAGACCTCCTCCAGCCTCACCTGGCGGTCTGTCAGGCCCTGCTCGTGAACATATTTGGCGATGGTTTCCAGCACGGGACGCGCAGCCTTGATTCCGTAGGCGAGCGGATCGGCGCGAAAAGCTTTTTCCGCCCCCGCGCCGAAAGCGCCGGTCTCGACCCACGAATCCAGCGCCTCGCGGGCGCGTTTTGTCACGCCCTCTTTGGCGCGCAGGAAGCCGCCGTACAAATTGAGCGCCAGCCATGGGTGTTTGGCGAGGAGTTCGCGGCGCACAACGAGCGTGTGATTGATCGGGTAAATGCCGGTCTTGGCATAATAGCGCTGTTCCTCGGCCGGCGGATCGGCGAACAGCGGGCGCACTTTGGGCTCGCGCGCGATATCGATGGTGCTGCGGTCCACGAGATTGGTGTTGGTGAGATAAAGCAGGGTCGCGTCCAGCTCGCCGCTGACCAGCATTTCGCCGATGTTTGTTGAGAGAGGAATGTGGTTGAGTCTGACGCCCGGCGGCGGCACAAAACCCGTCGAGCCGCCGTGGCTCATATCCGGCGCGCGCTCCATGAACCATTCGACATCGCGCGGATCGACGCCGAATTCATCTTTGAAGATTCCGCGCGACCAAATCGCCGACGTTTGCTGGTATTCGGGCACGGCGACGCGTTTGCCGCGCAGGTCTTCGGGCTTGTCGATGCCGCGGTCCGCCCGCACGAGGGCGCGCGTGTGGAAGAACATCCGCGAAGTGAAGACGGGGATCGCCGCCCAGGTGAAATCGCCGCGGGCCGCCGCGATAAGCAGAGACGACATTGACATTTCCGACACGTCGAAATCGCCGAATTTCAATTGCCGCCAGAACATTTCGGAGGGGTGGACGACGGTCACGCGAAGGCGCAGGCCCTCAATGCCGTTGACGCCATCGATGATGGGCCGCGTGCGCCCGTTGTCCGAGAGCGCCATGCTGAGTTCGAGTGGCTGGGCGGTCATGCGCCTATCCTCCGGTTGCCGGGCCTATTTCAACGCCGCTTCGAGAAATCCCGCGTCGATATAGCGTCCCGCGTCTGTCAGCGGCCTCGGCGGCTGGGCATATTTGCCGCGCAATTCCAGCACGGCTTTCATGCCGGCGGCATCGATGCGCAGATCGCGGTAAATTCCGTCGGCGGGATCGAGCAGGCGCTCGTAAGCCTTTAGCGCGGCGGGCGCGGGCATGCCATTCATTTTCGCCATCAGCAAAGCGATGGCTTTGTCTTTATTGGCGGGGGCGGCCAGCCATTGCACGCCGGAATGGAAGGCGCGGGTGAAGCCGCGCAGCGCCGCGGCTTTTTCTTTCACCGTTCCGCGCCGAGCCATGGCGACAATGCCCTGATAGGCGCCGAGAACATCGCGGGCGCGCGCGAGGCGCCGGAAGCCGCGCGCCTCCGCCACGAGATCGAGCGGCGTGTTGAGCAGCGTCGCCTTCGCCCCGCCGTTGAGCAGCCCTTCAAGGCGCTGCGCGCCGCCGCCGGCTTTTACCCACGTCACGTCGTCAGCGCTCAATCCATTGCGCGCCATGATTTCGCGCAGCACAAAAGCAAAGCCCGTGGTCATGGCATCAACGGAGATGGTCTGGCCCTTCAGCGCCTTGAGATCGGCGATTTCGGGCGCGGCCATGACGCTGAGCAGGCCATTATCGACGCCGAACAGCGCGGCGAAATCCGTTGGCGCGCCGAGATCCGCCTCGCCCTGGCCCTCGTTGTAGGCGACCACATTATCGACGCTGGAGAGCGCGAGATCGTATTTTCCCGCCATCATGTTTTTGGCGAGGTCGATGGAGTTCGGCGTGAAATCGAGGACCGCGTCGACATTTTCGCGGGCGAAAAAGCCTTCCTGCAGGCAAGCCCAGAAAGGCCAGTTCGAGGCGCCGGCGAAAGCGACCACGCGCAGCGGCTCGGCCGCCCGGGCGGCGGGGATGAGGCGGGGCGCCGCGATGGCCGCGGCGCCGCCGGCGATCAAAGACCTTCTGTTTATTTCGCGCATGTTCATTCCGCGCACTCCCCGGCGTTAATTGGCTTCAACCCCGGCGGCTTTGATAACCGCGCCGTATTTTGCGGCGTCAGACTTAATCAAAGCGTCGAATTCGGCGGGGCTGTTGGGCGAGGGGAGCGAGCCCAGCGTGGCGAGGCGCTCGATGATGTCAGGCATTGCGAGCACCGCCCGCGTGTCCGCGTTGATTTTGGCGATGATGTCTTTGGGCGTCGCGGCGGGCGCCATCAGGCCGAACCAGGTTTCATATTTAAAAGACGGAACGGCCTCGGTGATGGTCGGCAGATCCGGCAATTGTTTATGGCGCTGCGACGAGCCGATCGCCAGCATCCTGACATTGCCGACCTTGGCCTGCTCGACGGAATCGGGGATCGGCGCCATGTAGAAAGCCACGTCGCCGCGCAGCACCGCGCTCACCGCGTCGGGAGTGCCCTTGAAGGGCACATGCACGATGTTGATATCGGCGGCCTGACGCAGCGTCTCTGTCATCAGATAGGAGGTGCTGGAGAGGCCGGCGGAGGAAAAATTGTAAACACCGGGCTCTTTCTTCGCCAGCGCGATGAACTCGGGCAGTGTTTTCACGGGCAGTTTCGGCGCGGCGATCATCACGAACGGCGCTTCGACGAGGCGCGTGACGCCGGCGAAATCCGCCACCGGATCAAACGCGATATTTTTGTTGATCAGGTTGGCGATGACGTGGCCGTTTGAGGTCAGCATCAGCGTGTAGCCGTCCGGGGCCGATTTCGCCGCCGATGTGGTGCCCGGCAGGCCGGGCCTGTTCTCGATGATGACTGTCTGTTTCCAGACCTGACTCAGCTTATCGCCGATCACCCGCGCGAGGCTGTCCGTCGCGCTGCCGGCGCCGAAGGGCACGATGATCTTGACGCCCTGCGAGGGAAAGGACGATTGGGCCGCCACAGGGTCCGCTCCGCCGAGAAAAGCGGCCGCCGCGAGGCAGGACAGAAGGCGCAGCGCATTCAACTTCATGCTTCTCTCCATCAGCGCGTCACGCTTTTGCGGCGGGAAGCGGCATGCTTAGCAGCACGGTGACCGCGCGGTTGGTCTCGTTCCTCAGCGCGCGCTTTTCACCGGGCGCGATGCGGCACGAATCCCATTGCCGGAGCACCGCGCGCTCAAGGCCGTTCTCGATGGTCAGTTCGCCTTCGAGAACCACATAGTATTTCTCCAGAGGCGATGCGTCGAGGGACGTGTGGCCGCCGGGCAGGAGCTGCGACATGCCGAGCCAGAGCGCTTCCGCCGGGCCGGCCTCATGGCCCTGCAGGCGCAGGCAGCGCATGTCGTGATGCTCCGGCGGGAAATAGGGCTTGGCGTCCTGCAGCCGGGTGATGTGCATTTGGGAGGCTCAGGGTTTGAAGACGAGACGGTCGCGCGCCGAGCCGAGCACGGCGATATAGGCTTCGCGCGCGCGCTCCAGCGGGTAAATGGCGTGCGGGGCTATGGGAAAGGGCCGCAGAGCGCCGCTGGCAAGGCCGGGCAGCAATTCACGCAGGATGGAGCCGGTTGCCACTGAAGAGAGCGACAGGGAATCCGCTCCGACATAAGTATGGCGGCCGCGGTAGAAAGCGAAAATATCGAATTGCACGATTTTGTTGACGGCGGAGATGAAAATCATCCGGCCCTGAATCGCCAAAGACTTCGCGCCGATCCCGTAATAGGGATCGCCGACGGTGTTGTAGATGATATCAGCGCCCTTGCCGCCGGTGATTTCCCGCATCCGCGCCGGCGCGTCTCCGGCGGCGGAGTTGACGACTTCGACCTGCGAGCTGGCAAAGCCCGCATAGGGCTCATCGCGGCGCACGATGCCGATAACGCGCGCGCCCTGCCAGGCGGCGATCTGCGCGGCGGCCTGGCCGACCTTGCCGTTGAGGCCGAGGATCAAAACGTTATCACCCGGTTTGGGCATGCCGGAGCGGCGGAAGCCCTCCATCGCCGTCACAAAGGGCACGCCGAGGCCGGCGGCTTCCTCGCTGGCGAGGCCGGCGGGCTTTTCCACCACGGCAGCGGCTTCCACAACAAGGTGCGAGCCGTGCGTGCCATCGCGCCCGATGCCCAGATGGCCCGAGGAGCCGAACACCTCTTTGCCCAGCAGATGCGCGGGGCCGGCGCGCACAATGCCGCAATAATCACGGCCGGGCGTGCGCGGGAAAACCGCGTGCGGCATCATGCCGATCGCGGCTTTGGCGTCGGAGGGGTTGATCGCGGCGGCGCGGATTTCAATGAGAACATCGGATTCGCCGGGCATCAGGGCGAGCGTTTCGATGCGCGGCGCGACGGCCTCAATCGAGGCTGCTTTCTCAGTGAGGCGGAGAACGCGGGCTTCCATCACAGCGCGCGGCCCGCGTCGACGATGATGAGCGAGCCCGTGGACATTTTCAGATGGGTCGCGCAGGCGAGAACCGCCATCGCCACATCTTCCGCCTGCGGGATTTTGCGCAGCGGCGCGGTGGCGGCGGCTTTGGCATAGAACTCCGCGCCGCGGCCGGGCACGAAATCCGTCTCAACAGCGCCGGGAGAAACGGTCATGACGCGGATTTCCGGCGCCAGCGAGCGGGCGAGGGTTTTGCCCATGACGTCAATGCCCGCTTTGCAGGCGCTGTAAGCCAGCGACGAGCCCTGGCCGTTGAAGCCGGCGATGGAGGAGATATTGACGATCAGCCCGTCGCCGCTGGCTTTCAACAGCGGCGCGAAGGCGCGGATGACAGCGAACTGTCCGCGCCAATTGACCGCGAACATGCGGTCGATGAGATCGTCATCCAGCGCGTCGAGGTCTTTGATATCGACGGGTTTGGTGAAGCCGGCGGAGTTGACGAGAATGTCGCAGCGGCCGTATCGGGCGGCCACAGCATCGCGCGTGGCGTTGATGGATTTTGTGTCGATGACATCCACGGGGAAGGCGGAGTGGCCGGCGCCGGGAAGCTCCGCGAGGAAAGCCGCCGCCGCCTCTTTGCCGGGGCGGTGGGTGACGATAATCGTCGCGCCCTCCGCCGCGAAAAGGCGCGCGGCGGACTTTCCGCAGCCGCCCGTGCCGCCGACGATGACGGCGATTTTGCCTTGGAGATTACCGGTCATGGCGCGGGCTCACTTGATCGGCGGCTGCGGCAGGCCGGATTCGCCCGCCTCGACGTGGAACGTGTAGTCGAGGGTGTACCACGGCGCTTTGACGCCGGGAGCCGGCGGCGCGCCGTCCTCGTGCTTTTTGTATTCGCCGATCAGCGCTTTGGTGACGCCGAAGACCACATCGCAATCGATGTATTTCACGCCGGGCACGAAGACCTGGGTGACGAGGGTTTTAAAGCCCTTCCTGTGGATCAGGAAATGCAAATGCGCCGGGCGCCACGGCTCGCGCTTCTGGTAGAGCACCATTTCGCCGGCGGGGCCGTCGACGGGGATCGGATAGCCGGCCGGCAGGATGGTGCGGAAATTAAAGCGCCCGTCCGCGTCGGTGAAGAATTTGCCGCGCAGATTGTGGTCAGCCTGGTTCTTGTCCTGATTTTCGTACATGCCGGTGGTCGAGGCATGCCAGACGTCGACCTCGGCCTCGGCGACGGGCTTGCCCTTATCGTCCACCACGCGGCAATAAGTGAAGAGTTCCGGCCCCGGCGTCGGCGAGCGCACAATGGAGCCGCCGTGTTCGGTTTTGGGCGAATGCATCCGCCAGAAAGGCCCAAGCAGGGCGGCGGCGGTCTCGGTTGAGCCGCCCGCGCCGTTGTTCATCAGGCAGACGAGGGTGGAGAGGCCCATCACGTCGGAAAACAGGATGCCCTCGTTGTGGGTGTCGGTTGTCTTCTTGCCGACACCGTTGAGCATGCCGATGCCGTATTCCCATTCGCGCTCGGTCAGGCGGACCTCTTTGGCGAAGGCATGGATGTGTTTGACGAAGGATTCCTGAATTTGGCGAATGCGCGCGTCAGGCGCGCCCTCCATCATCTTGAGGACGGCGGGAGTCACGTCGTTTTCAGTTTCGATGATCATGGCGTTTTCCTCCGCTTGGGAGCCTGAGGGAGCATCTATCTTGCATGGTTTGGCGGGGGTCAAGACAGGGGACAGGGGCGGCTAAGCGTCTAAGTGTTCCCTATTTGGGCTAAAAATGATGGATAGCGGGATTCTATCAATCAAAAAGTATGTTATTATCTATCAAAATGATGGATAAGTATGGATGCTCCCGTGATCTATCAGGCCCCGGTCCTCGACGCGCAGGATACCGCCGTTCTTACGCTTATTGCCGCCCAGCGGGAGCGGCTGCGTGTCTATTCGAATTTCGCGCCTGGCCGCTGGCAGGGCTCGCTTCGCCGCAGTTCACTGGCGCGCGCCATCCAAGGCTCGAACAGCATTGAAGGTTACAACGCGTCGCTGGATGATGCGATGGCCCTCGTCGATGACGAGCCGGTCGCCGACGAGCGCACAGAAACCGCGCGGGCCATAAGGGGATACCGCGACGCGCTGACCTATATTTGCCAGGCGGCCCAGGATGCTTCGTTCGAGTTCAGCAAGCAGTTTCTGAAAAGCCTGCATTTCATGATGCTCGGCCATGAAATGTCCAAGCATCCCGGCAAATGGAGGCCCGGTTCGATTTTTGTCATCGACACCAAAAGCGGCGACACTGTCTACACGGCTCCGGATATCGAACTCATCGATCCGCTTGTCGGGGAGCTTGTTGATTATCTCAGAAGCGCGAACGGCGAGCCGGCGCTGATCAAAGGCGCGATGGCGCATTTGAATTTGACGCTGATCCATCCTTTCAAGGATGGAAACGGGCGCATGGCGCGGGCGCTGCAGACTCTGGTTATAGCGCTTGGCGGAACGCTGTTTCCCGCTTTTTCCAGCATTGAGGAATGGCTCGGGGAAAACACGCAGGAATATTACGGGGTTTTGTCTGAAGTCGCGCGCGGCGGATGGACACCAAATAATTCCGCCCATCCGTGGATTCGATTTTGCCTGAAGGCGCATTTTCAACAGGCGGCCACGCTCATCCGGCGAAACGACGAGCATGAGCGCCTGTTTGAGAAAATCTCCGCAATCGCCCAGCGCGGCGGCATGCCGGAGCGCGCGCAATTGGCGATGTTCGACGCGGCATTGGGATTCCGAGTCACAAACATTCGATACCGCGCGGATGCGCAGGTCAACGAGATCACAGCATCCCGCGATCTGAAGAAACTGTGCGACGGAGGCTGGTTCGAGCCCTTCGGGGAAAAGCGCGGCCGCGTTTACCGCGCGGGCGCTGAACTCAAAGCCGCGCGCGCCGCCACGCGGCTGCCCCGGCCGGTCGGCGATCCCTATGATCTGGTGTCGGCACCCCGCATTCCCGGCATTTAGGGCAGCCGCCCGCTCTGCCGCCCGCCAAAGTCCGCCCAGCCCGCGTCCCGCGCGTCAACCACGGCGGGAGGCGCGGGCCAATTCAAGGCGAAGCCCGGATCGTTCCAGCGCAAGCCCGCGTCGAAGCCGGGGCGGTAAAGGCGATCCATTTGGTAGAGCACGTCGCTGTCCGCCTCCAGCGTCAGAAAACCATGCGCCACGCCGGGAGGGATGAACAGGGCGCGCGCGTTGTCCGCATCGAGCTCCGCCGCGAAGGTCCGGCGGAAGGTCGGGCTTTCCGGCCGGATGTCGAACACCGCGTCGAAAATGCGCCCGCGGACGCAGCGCACGAGTTTGGCCTCGGGCTCCCGGCAATAATGCATGCCGCGAAGCGTGTGCCGCGCCGTATTGCGCGAGAGACTGGTCTGGCGCGGCTCGAAGGGAATGCCGGCGGCGGCAAACTCCTCCGGGCAGGCGAGGCGCGTGAAAAAGCCGCGCGCGTCGGTGTGAAGGTCCGGCTCGACCAAAAACACGCCTTCGATATTTGCGGCAACGAAGCGCATGGCTTCACCAGATTTTCACGCGGGGGACGGCAGTGACAAAACGTCCGCCCCAGCTTTCCAAAACGGACATTGAGCGGCGCACCTCGTCAGCGATATTCCACGGGAGAATAACGAGATAATCGGGCTTTAGCGCGCCGATTTTCGCGGGGCTCAGGATGGGAATGTGCGTGCCGGGCGTTAGCTTTCCCTGTTTGGAGGGCGCGCGGTCGTAGATTTCCCGGATGGCGGGAAAGCCTGCGCCGCAGAAATTGAGGAACGTGCTGCCTTTGGCGGCGGCGCCATAGCCGGCGATGGTTTTGCCGTCTTTCG
>JANYFM010000079.1 GCA_025362655.1 Hyphomicrobiales bacterium
GCGGAGCCACAGCCCGTCACCTTCTGGTTCGATCCGGTTTCGCCGTTCGGGTACATCGGCTCGGTCGCCATTGAACGCGCCGCCGCGCGGCATGGACGCCGCGTGGACTGGCGGCCGTTTTTGATCGGCGTCACCGTGCTGAAAGTGATGGGAATGCGGCCGCTGCGGGAATACCCGCTGAAAGGGCCGTATCTGGAGCGCGACATGATGCGGCTGGCCGGGCTGTTCGGCGTGCCGTTGAAACCGCACGGTTTGACGGGCGTCAATTCGCTGGCGGCGTGCCGGGCGTTTCTATGGCTGAAGGCGCGCGATCCCGCTCTCGCCAAACCCTTCGCGCAGCGGATTTATGCGAAACTCTGGACGCGCGGCGAGGACATCACATCCGCCGCCGGCGTTGCCGCCGAGGCCGCCGCGCTGGGAGCCGATTCGCAGGCGCTCATGGAGGCTCTGTCGGGCGGGGAGCTCAAACGCGCTTTGCAGGACAGCGTGGAGGCGGCGATTGCCGCAGGCGTGTTCGGCGCCCCCACTTTTATCGCCGATGGCGAAATGTTCTGGGGCGCCGATCACATTTGGATGCTGGAGCATTGGCTGGCGCATCACAACTTTGCGCCATTGGAACGGGGTTAGACCGCCCTCAATTTGGCGGCGAGGGTCGGCCCGTTGCGCTCCTGTTCGACGAGTTCGTAATGGATTTTCTGGCCTTCGCTGAGGCCTTCGAGACCGGACTGCTGGACAGCGCCGATTTGGACAAAAACGTCCCGGCCGCCGGCCAGATCAGGCTGGATGAAACCACAGCCCTTTTCCGGGTTGAACCACTTCACTGTTCCAGTGGGCATAATGCGCTCCTCTCAGGTTGCAGCGCGGCAAGGTTATGCTGCGGCGCACAAATGTCCAGCCGCTTTTTTAGGCATACTGGCTATTTTCGCGCCACAGACTTTTCGGGTTTGGAGCCGCGCCTTTATTCACGCGCAACGCCTTTGAGGCAAAAAATGGCATAAAAGATGCTTTGCCCGTGCTTGGGACGCCAATATGCCCCGCATTTTGGCTTCGCGACAGACGAGAGATTGCTGACATGACCAAGTATAAACTTGAGTACCTTTGGCTGGACGGGTACACGCCTGTCCCCAACATCCGGGGAAAAACCCAGATCAAGGAATTTCCCGGCTTCCCGACCCTCGACCAGCTTCCGCTTTGGGGATTCGATGGCAGCTCGACCAAACAGGCCGAGGGCCGCAGCTCCGACTGCGTGCTGAAGCCGGTTTCGGTGTTTCCCGATTCAACCCGCAAGAACGGCGTCCTCGTGATGTGCGAAGTGATGATGCCGGACGGCAAGACGCCGCATTCCACCAACGGGCGCGCCACCATTCTGGACGATCCCGGCGCGTGGTTCGGCTTCGAGCAGGAATATTTCTTTTACCGCCACGGCCGGCCGCTGGGCTTTCCCGAGCGCGGCTACCCCGCTCCCCAGGGCCCCTATTACACCGGTGTCGGGTATTCGAACGTCGGCGACATTGCCCGCCAGATCGTTGAAGAGCATCTTGATATTTGCCTCGACGCGGGCATCAACCATGAAGGCATCAACGCGGAAGTCGCCAAGGGCCAGTGGGAATTCCAGATTTTCGGCAAGGGCTCCAAAAAAGCCGCCGATGAAATGTGGGTGGCGCGCTACATTCTCCAGCGGCTGACCGAGAAGTATGACGTTGACGTCGAGTATCACTGCAAGCCGCTGGGCGCGACCGATTGGAACGGGTCGGGCATGCACGCCAATTTCTCGACGTCCTATCTGCGCGACAAAGGCGGCAAGGAATATTTCGAGAAGCTGATGGCCGCGTTCGAGAAATACAAGGACGAGCATATCGCCGTTTACGGCCCCGACAATCATCTGCGCCTCACCGGCCATCACGAGACGCAGTCGATTCACATGTTCAGCTGGGGCGTCGCGGACCGCGGCGCGTCCATCCGCGTGCCGCACAGTTTCGTCAACAACGGCTACAAAGGCTATCTCGAAGACCGTCGTCCGAACTCGCAAGGGGACCCCTACCAGATCGCCTCGCGGATTTTGCAGACTGTCGCCTCCGTGCCGGCGCCGTAAGGCTTTTCGCGTCCAAACCGGCGGTCCGGCGCTTGTGCCGGGCCGTTTTTGTCAGGGGCGCCCCGCGTCCGCTTGCGGCGGCTCCAGCGCCATTTCCCGCAGCTTCGTTTTCGATATTTTGCCAAAACCAATCAGCGGCAATTCAGCGACGAGGCGCGCTTCGCGCGGGACTTTGAATTTCGCCAGTTCGCTCCCGCAACGCGCGATGACAGCGGCGGGCAGCGCCCGCGCGTCCGCGGCGGACAGTCCCGGTTTTGGCACGATAAAGGCCACAGGAACCTCGCCGAAATCCGCGTCGGGCCTCGCGACGACAGCACACTGGCCGACGCCGGGAATGCGTGAGATGACGGCCTCGATTTCGGACGCCGAGACGCCTTCGCCGCCGACTTTCAGCACGTCTTTGATGCGGTCGCCGAACTGCAGCCAGCCGTCTTCGCGCAGGATCACCCTGTCGCCGGTGCGGAAATATCCGTCCCCGTCGAACGCCTCGCGGGTCGCCTGCGCATCGCCGTCGTATTCTCGGAAAATAGACAGGCCGCGCCGCGCGCCGATGAGCAAATGCCCGGACCCGCCGGGCCTGACAGGGCGATTGTCCTCATCGACGACGCGGACATCGTATCCCGCGCCCGGGCGGCCGATGACGCCGGGCGGGGGCTCAAATCCTCGCTCGCAAACGATGGCCTGCGTCAGAACTTCCGTCATGCCCCAGCCCGCGACGAATTCCACGCCGAATTTTTCAGCGAGCGCGGGATCGTGGCGCGGCATAATCCACTTTCGCAGCGGATGCCTCGGGATTTCACGGGCCGCCAGCGCGTTCATGGTGAAGAACACCTGGCTGCTTACCGTGGCGCCGAACTCATTCGCCGCCGCCCAGTAGCGGCTGGCGGAAAACCGCGGCTGGAGGACAATCGCGCCGCCGGCCCACATGGCCGACAGGGCGCACCAGGAGAGCCCCACGACGTGATAAAGCGGCAGAAAGATCAGCGAAACATCGGACGCGCGCATGTTTTGCTGCATGGCATTGACGCGCGCGCCCCAGAGCACGTTGGCGTGCGTCCAGACAACGCCTTTGGGACGCGACGTCGTGCCGGTTGTGAACATGATCGAAGCGGCAGCGGATGGATCGGGCGCGCGCCGCGCCATCGGCTCGCCCAACAAGGCCGCAAAACTTTCAGCGCGGGCAGGCATTGCCGGTGTTGCGGCGGGCGTGCCCGCATCGTCAGCGGTGACCGCGAGCCAGCGCAGGCCTTTGCAATGGCGCGCCACGAGGCCGGCGAATTTAGGCTGCGTAACCGCGCCCGCCGCCCCTGAAGAGCTGGCGAACCATTCAAGCTCGGGACCGGCGGCCTCTGCATTCGTGCCGACGCAGACCGCGCCGACCCAAGCGCAGGCGAAACGCGTGATCAGCGCCTCCGGGCAATTTTCCAAGTGCGCCAGCACGCGGTCGCCGGGTTGAATGCCCCGTGCGGCCATGCCGCCGGCGGCGCGCCGGACCGCATCGAGGAATTGCGCGTAAGTCCAGGCGCGGCGCGGCCCCTCCGGCGGGGCAAAAATCAGCAGGGTATGATCGGCGCGGCGGGCCGCGAGACCGGCCAGCCATGAGCCGATGTCCATGCCGGCGAAGGGCGACGCTATTGGCTGCGCGGACATCCTGGCCATGGAAGCATCCGCCGCCGTCAGCGCCTCGGCCAACTGAAATCATCGGCCCGCCCGGGGCGGGCGTCCAACGGGCGTCCCTGAACAAGCACGCGCTCCACCAGCGCCTGCGAGTCGTTCGCGGCGCCAGCGGCGCGGGCGGGCGAGGCGAGCCGTCCCCCCGGAGACAGCGCAGGCGCGGTGAGCGCCACCACCGCGCCCTCAGCCGGTTTGACGGGAATCACGACCGCGGGGATTTGCGGGGGCAAAGGCACCGCCACCACGGGATCGCCGGAGCCGCGCGGCGGCGGCAGGGGAACCAGGGGCGGCGCGGCGGCGTCGACCGGCGCGGGTTTAGGATTGAGCGCGGCGATGTCGGCTTCGGGCTTTGGTTTGGCATCGTCAAGCGCGCGGCGGATTTCGGATTCGAGGAAATAGGCCAGCTTGCGCGCGCCCGGCCGGGTGAAATGCACGCCGTCCGCCGAGCGCAGCTTCTGGAACTGGCCGTTGACGTCGGGGCCATAGGCGGCGAACAGCCCGCGGTCGTCCAGGAAGGGCTCCCAGGTATCGACGAACGCCGCTCCGGTTTTTGACGCGCGCTCTTTATACACCTCGTTGAACGCGGCCATGTCAGCGGAGAAACGGTCGTTTTTCATGACCGGCAGGCCGACCCAGACGACGGGTATTTTCCGGTCGCGAAACGCCTGGGCGATGGCCTCGACGCGGTCGCCGTAGATTTGCAGCCAGCGCGCTGATCGCAATTCGCTGGAAACGCCGCCTTCGCGCAAGGCCTGGCGGTCGTTGCTGCCGGCCATCATCACGACGAGGCTGATTTTGTCGCCGCCGCCGGCGAGATCGCGCGCGCCTTTCACCCAGTCGAAATAATCGTCGCGCACGAGGCCGGTGTTTTCCCGCGCTTTGCGCAAAATGGCGATCTGCGGCTTGTCGGAATAAGCCTCCACCAGCCCTTGGCTCAGCAACTGGCCCAGACTGTCGCCGATGACGGCAATGGTGAATGCCGGCTCTGCGGGCTTTGCGGGAAGCGCGGCGGCGTCGGCAACCGTCTCGCCGGGGGTGACAGCCGGCGGAGGCGCATTCGGATCCGCCCTGGCCGGGAGGTCAAGCGGCGTGTTTCTGTGGATTGGCGGGGCCTCGCGGGCGTAGCCGCGCACCGGCGCGGCGCGGCGGATCATCAAGGTTGGCCGCTGCACGACGCGTGGACGCGCCTGCTGGCGCTGCGCTTGCATGCGTTCGCGGTCGGCGCGGAAAAAAGCGGCGGGGGAATCCTCCTGCGCGTCCACGGACGGGCCGCAGGTGGCGAACACAAACAGGCAGGCGCCCAGCAGTTTGAGCGCGCCCGCAAAACGCCGCAAGGCGCCGGATTTTCGTTCCGCGGGCCGGGATGCGTCGCGGGGCTGCATCGTTTCCATGAAACGAAATATAGCACGCCCCGCATGTTTCGCCAGCGCGGGACTTCTTGAACCCTTGGTTTTCTAAAAGCCAGGATAGCGGATTTGGTTAGCGAACCGTATCGATGGCGGCAAAACGCTGGGCAGGCGCGCCTGGCTTCAGCCGAGCCTGATCCGGCCCCGTATTCCCCCCGCGGGCGACAAAAGCCAGCGCCGTGAGGGCAAAGGTTAATATGGCGAGGCTGCGGAAGGTGACGCCGGCGGAGGTGAACGACAGCGGCCGCCCGATGGGAGGCAGGGCGGGGGCGCGGTAGCGCGGCAGGTTGAACTGATCCATGGCGGGACCGCTCGCAGGGTTCCCGCCGGGAGAAGCGGGCGGACCCATGCTTGGCACAACAGGGGTTGAGATTTCGTTAACCATGCGAATACACCGGGATCGGGCAGGGGCCTCGCGAATCCCTGCGGAAAGGCTTAGGTAGAGCTGAGACGCTGGGCCGGCGCAGCCTTGTGGCCGTCCGGCGGGCAGGGAGATCGATGATGAACATCGGATTTAGCGTTTTCGCGGCCGCTTTTGTCTTCTTCGTCCTTGTGACGGTCATGATGGGCGTGCGCCAAGTGCCGCAGGGCTTTGCCTACACAATCGAGCGCTTCGGCAAATATTATAAAACGCTGACGCCCGGCCTTGGCTTGATCATGCCGTGGATTGATCGCATCGGCCGCAAAATGAATATGATGGAGCAGGTGCTCGACGTGCCCCAGCAGGAGATAATCACCAAGGACAATGCCATGGTGACCGTCGACGGCGTGGTGTTTTTCCAAGTGCTGGACGCGGCGGCCGCCTCCTATGAGGTTTCGAATTTGCAGGTCGCCCTGCTCAATCTCGTGATGACCAATATCCGCACGGTCATGGGCTCGATGGACCTCGATCAGCTTTTGTCGCACCGCGATGAGATCAATGTGCGCCTGCTTAACGTCGTCGATCAGGCGGTGGCGCCCTGGGGCATTAAAACCAACCGCATCGAGATCAAGGACATTGTGCCGCCGCGCGATCTTGTGGAATCCATGGGGCGGCAGATGAAAGCCGAGCGCGAGAAACGCGCCAGCGTGCTGGAGGCCGAGGGCCAGCGGCAAGCGGAGATTCTGCGCGCCGAGGGGCGAAAAGCCGCGCTGGTGCTGGACGCCGAGGGACGCAAAGAGGCCGCGTTCCGCGATTCAGAGGCGCGCGAGCGCCAGGCGCAGGCGGAGGCGGTGGCGACGCAGCTTGTGTCCGACGCTGTCGCCAAGGGCGATGTCGCCGCGCTAAATTATTTCATCGCGGAAAAATATGTGCGCGCCATCGATGCGCTCGCTCATTCGCCAAATCAGAAGACTTTCATCATGCCGATGGATATGGCGGGGATCGCCGGCACCATCGGCGGCATCGCCGAGCTGGCGCGCAGCTCCTTCAGCGAGACCCCGCGCAGCGAGGCCCAGCGCGACGCGCGCCGCGGCGGCTCGGTTCCCGCGGCCGGGGCGGCGCCGCCGCCGCCGGGTTTCACGCCGCGCGGGTGAGGCGGCGGCGGAGAGGAACAGGCCATGAATTTTGAAATTTTCGGGCCCTGGGGCTGGATGATTGCCGGCATTCTGCTCTGCGCGGCGGAAATGCTGGCGCCTGGCATGTTCATGCTGTGGATCGGGCTCGCGGCGCTGGCGACCGGGATGACGCTGTTCGCCGTGCCGCTCGGGTTTGCCTGGGCGGCGATTTTGTTCGGCGTTTTCGCGGTCATTTCCCTGCTGCTCGGCCGCAAATTCTACGGCTCGCGCGGGGTTGAGGGCGACAGGCCGTTTCTCAACAAGCGCGCGGAGGCGCTGATCGGCCGCGCTTACGTGCTCGACCAGGCGATCACCGCGGGCGAGGGGCGCATCCGCGTCAATGATTCCACTTGGCGGGTGCGCGGCGCGGATATGGCGCCGGGCACGCGGGTGAAGGTGACGGGGATCGAGGACGGCGTGGTCCTGCGCGTCGAGGCGGCGTGAGCGCCAACGGCGTTCGGGGCCGCGCCTCGCAATATGGAGGCGACGACCCCATATGAGGCTGACCGATTTCACAGGAGCCACCCATGAAACTCTATTTCGCGCCCGGCGCGTGTTCGCTTTCTCCGCATATCGCGCTGCATGAGGCCGGCATCGCCCATCAATCGGAAAAAGTGGACCTGCGCCTGAAGAAGACCGCCGGCGGCGCGGATTTTCTCGCCATCAATCCCAAAGGCCAGGTGCCCGCCTTCGTGCTCGACGACGGCACTGTGCTGACAGAGGGGCCGGCCATCGTGCAATATATCGCCGACAAAGCCCCGGCGTCGGGCCTCGCGCCCGCCAACGGCACGAACGAGCGTTACCAGTTGCAGGAATGGCTGAATTATATTGCGACCGAATTGCACAAGGGATTCGGGCCTTTCTTCAAGCCCAATACTCCCGATGCCTACAAGGCAATTCTGCGCGAGGCGATTGACGCGCGTTTTGCGCATGTGGAAAAAGCGCTCGAAGGCAAAGACTATCTTATGGGCGCGAAATTCACTGTCGCGGACGGTTATCTTTTCGTTATGCTGCGCTGGGCCGACGGCGTGAAAATCGACATCACCGCGCTGAAGAACCTCGTTGCCTACAAAGCGCGCGTTCATGCCCGCCCCGGCGTGCAGGCGGCTTTGAAGGCCGAGGGGCTTTCTTGACAGCGGCAGCGGTTTAATGGCTTTCCCTGGGGCGCGCCAGGCGGCGTCCGCGGGGGAAGCTTTGTCAGTTCACATATTGCGTTTCACGGCTTTTCTGGGCCTCTCCGGGTTGCTTGGCGCTTTGCCGGGCGTCTTGCCGGCGGCCGCGCAGGGCGCGGCGAAGAACGCCACGATGATCATCGGGTTCGGCCCCGGCGGCGGTTATGATTTATGGGGGCGCGTCGTCGCGCGCCATATCGGCAAATATTTGCCGGGGGCGCCTGTCGTCGTGAACCAGAACATGCCGGGCGCGGGCTCTTACGTTGCCGCAAGCTATCTCTATAATATCGCCCCGAAGGACGGCAGCGTGATGGGCATCATCGCGCGGGACGCGACACTGGGGCCGCTGTCCGGCGCTCCGGGCGCCCGGTTCGATCCGCTGAAATTGTCGTGGCTGGGAACGCCGACGAGCGAGACCAGCGTTTGCATCGCCAATGCCAATGCGCCGGTAAAAACCGCCGCCGAACTTGCGGTGAAACAGATGGTCCTCGGCGACACGGGGCCGGGCACGGGCACGCGCTCCTATCCCAACGCGCTTAACGCGCTGCTGGGTTATAAATTCAAACTGATTTCAGGCTTTCCCTCGTCGTCCGATGTGTTTCTCGCGATGGAGCGGGGCGAAGTCGACGGCATTTGCGAATCGCTCGACAGCGTCAACGGCAAGCGTCCGGACTGGCTGGCGTCAAAGAAGGTCAACATCCTGTTTTATGGCGCGGCCGAGCCCAACCCGCGCCTCAAAGACGTGCCGTTTGTTCTTGATCTCGCCAATACGCCGGAGCAGCGCGAAGAACTGCTGTTTTTGTACGCTGGGCAGGGCATCGGCCGTCCATTTGTCGCGCCGCCGGGGCTTGCCCCCGCGACCCTTGCGATGCTGCGCGGGGCTTTTGACAAAACGATGAAGGATGCTGAGTTTCTCGCCGACGCCGCGAGGCAGAAACTCGATGTCGAACCGGAGGACGGCGCGCATCTGGAAAAACTGATCCGTCAGATATACGCGACGCCGAAGGCCACCATCGAGAAGATCGGCAAGCTGATTCAGTAAGGATTATCCAACGGTCATCACGACCTTGCCGATGTGCCCGCTCGATTCAAGCCGGGCATGCGCTTTTGCCGCGTCCGCGAGCGGGAAGGTGGAGTCCATAACCGGTTTGATTTTGCCGGCCTCGATCAGCGGCCAGACGCGCTCCAGCAATGCCGTTGCGATGGCGCCTTTCTCGGCGATGGCGCGCGGGCGCAGGCCCGATCCCATGTGGCGGATGCGGCGGGCGCTCATGAAGCGGATGTCAACTTTGCTGCCCTGCATAAACGCGATCTGCGAGACGCGCCCATCCATGGCGGCGCATTGATAATTGCGCTCGACGTAGGGGCCCCCGACCATATCGAGAATGACATCGGCGCCCTTGCCGCCGGTCGCCTCTTTCACGGCCGGCACGAAATCCGTTGTGTTGTAGTTGATCGCGGTGTCCGCGCCGAGTTTGCGGCAGGCATCGCATTTTTCGTCCGACCCGGCGGTCACAATCACTTTCGCGCCGAAGTTTTTGGCGAGCATGATCGCGGTCGTGCCGATGCCGGAGGAGCCGCCGTGAATCAGCACGGATTCGCCGGCTTTCAGCCCGGCCATTTCGAAGAGATTGACCCAGACGGTGAAAAACGTCTCAGGGAGGGCGGCGGCTTCGATCATCGAAAGGCCCTTGGGCACGGGCAGCGCATGGCTCTCATGGACAGCGCAATATTCGGCATAGCCGCCGCCGTGGGCAAGCGCGCAAACGGCGTCGCCGATTTTGAAACGCGAAGCGCCCGCCCCGGCGGCGATCACCGTGCCGGAAACCTCAAGACCCGGCAAATCAGAGGCGCCGGGGGGCGGCGGATAGCGGCCTTCGCGCTGGGAAATGTCGGGCCGGTTGACGCCGGCGGCGGCCACTTTGATGAGGATTTCGCCGGGGCCTGGGCGCGGCACGGGGCGGACAACCGGGGTGAGCACCTCCGGGCCGCCGGCCCCGCGGATTTCAATCGCGGTCATCTGTGTCGGCAGGCTGGTCATGGGTCGCTCCAAGCGTTGGCGTTATTCGCTCCCTTGTCGCATGCCGCCGGCCGCGTGTATTCTTAAAATCCGGCGGCAGGGGCGGAGGCGGCGATGGCGGTATCCGACGAGGAGCTCTTCGGGAAGCCGCCAAAAAAGCCCGCGGCGCATGAAATCGGCGCGCCGCCCGACGCATTGTCCGTGGGGGAACTCGGCGAAAGGATCGAGTTGCTGCGCGCGGAGATCGCGCGCGTCGAGGCCATGCGGGTCTCGAAAGACGCTTCCAAGCAGGCCGCCGATGCGTTTTTTCGGAAGGGCTGAGGCGTTAACCCGGTGTTAAGGAGTCCAAGGTATTAACAGGATGTCTGATCTTCTTCGGATATCGAGTGGCTCCTGTCCACTTTGTTTGACGCCTCCCTGTTACCACTTTTAGAGCCGCCTCCGGGGGGCTCTTTTTTTTGATCCGGCGGCCGCCGGTTAACCTTTCTTAAAAGTTAATGACTCAAACGCCGGTTTTGGCGTTAGGATTGCTCATTCTCCGGGTGTTGAGTTTTGTGTCCCGAAACGCTGCATGGGGCACGGCGGAAGAGAGTGAGCGTCCATGTCGCATGTGTCATTGTTTCCCGGTCCGGAACGCAAGCCGATTTCCTTCGCCGAAAAGCTGGCGTCCTCCGAGGCTTTCAAGGTTTTGTTCCGCGAGGGAATGGGGCTGGTGGAGACCTCGGCTGCTTATCTCGACGGCGCGGGCCGCGCCGAGGCCAAAGCCCTGCCGCGCATGGAAGCGCTCGCTTACGCCTCGGAAAGCATGCGTCTTACCACGCGGCTGATGCAGATCGCCTCGTGGCTGCTGCTCCAGCGCGCGGTCAACGAGGGCGAGATGAGCCAGGCCCAGGCCAAGGCCGAAAAGCACAAAGTGAAATTGTCGCGCCAAGAGCTGGCGTCGGACGCCCTGACCTTTGGCCGGCTGCCGATGCCGCTCCAAGACCTCTGCCGGCATTCGCTGCGTTTGCAGGCGCGGGTCATTCATCTGGATGAACTGCTGTATCATCCAAAGGACAAAAGCGCAGAGCCGCCGCGCCCCGCCGGCATCGAGACGCAGATGGACCGGCTGCGGCAGGCATTCGCGCCGCGGGATTGATTTTTTTGGTGTTAGACGCGAAAAACCCGGCCATTGGCCGGGTTTTTTGTCCGCGAAGAGC
>JANYFM010000125.1 GCA_025362655.1 Hyphomicrobiales bacterium
AAATTCAGCGGCGATTTCGCCGAAGCGTTCGGCTTGCTCCCTGACGCTGGAATCGCTGCCGTGAAACTCGACGAGGAGCATGGGCGTCACCGGCAAATCCAGTTTGGAATAATTGTTGCTGGCTTTCACTTGCAGCGCGTCGAGCAGCTCGATGCGCGCCACGGGCAGGCCCGATTGTATCGTCAAAATCGCCGCGTCGCAGGCGTCTTTGACGCTGGGAAAAGGACATAGGCCGGCGGAGACGGCCTCGGGTATGCCGTGCAGTTTCAGCGTGATTTGCGTGATGATGCCCAGCGTGCCCTCGGCGCCGACAAACAGGCGCGTCAGATCATAGCCGGCGGAGGATTTGCGGGCGCGGCGCGCGGTGCGGATGATTTCGCCTGAAGCGG
Organism: Hyphomicrobiales bacterium; assembly: GCA_025362655.1. Lineage (GTDB taxonomy): Bacteria > Pseudomonadota > Alphaproteobacteria > Rhizobiales > Beijerinckiaceae > Terripilifer. Next base: position 390 of record JANYFM010000125.1, read on the forward strand.
TGACAACCTCCAGCGACAGCACGTTGTCTTTCATCGTGCCGTAGCGCACCGCGTTGGTGCCCGAGGCGCGCGTCGAGGCCATGCCGCCGAGCGAGGCGTCAGCGCCCGGATCAATGGGAAAGAACAGGCCGGTGTCGCGCAATTGCCCGTTGAGCGCTTTGCGGGTGATGCCGGGCTCGACGACGCAATCCTGGTCCTCCGCGTGGACGGCGACCAGCTTGTTCATCAAGGATGTGTCAATGGAAATGCCGCCAAAGGGCGCGTTGACGTGGCCCTCCAGCGAGGTGCCCGCGCCGAAGGCGATGAGGGGCACGCGGTGCGCCGCGCACAGTTTGACCACGTCGGCGATCTCCAGCGCGTCCTGCGCGAAGATGACGGCGTCGGGAGGCTGGTTTGCTCCCCACGTGAGTGTGTGGGCGTGCTGGGCGCGCACAGCGGCGCTGGCGGAATAGCGGTTGCCGAAGCGCTCCGCCAGCGCGCGGGTGACAGCGGCGAGCGCTTCGGGCGGGGGTTGGGGGAATGCGGCGCCGGTCATGGGATATACCTCAACCCGCAAATCCGCCCGCGTCAAGGAAGGCTTGCTCCTCCGGCGTTGTTCGGCGGCCAAGCAGAGCGTTGCGGTGGGGGAAGCGCCCGAAGCGGGCGATGATATCGCGGTGTATTTGCGCGAATTTGACGCCCTCTTCATCCGCGCAGGCGGTGCATTTTTCGAGGCAGAAATCCTGATCGGCGAGGGTTTCCGAATGCATCGCCGGCAGATAGAAAAACCGCCGCAGCGGAACTTCAAAGGCCTGGTCGAACCCCCGCGCGATGGCCTGCGAGGCGGCGGCAAGGGCCGCTGGGTCGGCAGCGAAGGCGCGGGCAAGGCCGCGGAAAATATTGCGGGGAAACTGGTCCAGCAGGAGGATCAGCGCCAGCGCGCCGTCCGGCTCCGACAGCCACTCGGCGAGTTCGCCCCGCGCGGCGCTTTGATGCGCGCCGAAAAACCCCCAGCGCAGGCGGCTGTCGAAATCGCGGTCCTGCTTGAACCAAAGCGCCGGGCCGGCCTGCCGCCAGAAAGCGAGAATGTCTTGCGGGGCAAAGGGGCGCATGGGCGTATCCGCGGGGTTGCGCGCGGGCGCGCGCTGAGCCTTATATCGCTCCTTGAACCGGAAACTCCATGTCTGATCCCGCCGCGTCTAATCCCGCCGCGTCTGATCCCGCCGCCGCGTCCTCAGCCGAAACGATGCCGGGCATCAAACCCTGGTATTGGGCGGCAAGCGGCTGCGCTTTCGCGGTGATGTTCCTCGCCATCGCGCTCGACAGCGTTTGGATGCTGAACTTCGTCCACGTGATGGCAGGGGTGATGTGGACGGGGACCGACCTGTTGATGGGTTTTATCGTCGGGCCGGCGCTGCGGGCCGCGCCGTTTGAGGCGCGCCGGGCTGTGAGCCAGCGGATCACCGCGCGGACGATTCTGCTGCTGCCGACGCTGGCCATCGTGACGGGAACGACCGGCTGGCAGCACGCCAAACAGTTGGGTTTTCTCGACGCGGCTTGGCCGGCGTATGGATGGGTGGCGGCGGCGCTGGTTTTGGCGGCGGTTTTGACCATTCAGGGCCTGCTGATCCTGCTGCCCGCCAATATCCGCGTCTACCAAGAGCTGAGGAAGCCCGAGCCGGACCCGGAGACGCTGGGTCGGATCATGCGGTTTTACATCCGCGTGATCGCCATCCAAGGGGTCACCCAGATCGCCATGATTGTGGTCATGGCGCGGTTTGTCACGGGACTTTGAAAGCCCTGGGGCTTATCGACTTTCGCGTGCCGTCACCCCACATTAACCGCGGTTGATTCGCATTTTGTTCCTGTGGTTTTGTTCCCTTGCCGGAGATGTGTTCCGCTTGTCCGACGCTTTCGACGATACCGGACCTGATTTCGCCGCCGCGCCGGCCCCGCGCGAGGGCGGCATTGCCGCGCGCGCGCGGGCGGCCGCCATGGGCATGCCCGCCTATTTCAACGGCATCAATTCAGAGCAGCGCGAGGCGGTGGAGGCCATTGATGGCCCGGTGCTGGTGCTGGCGGGCGCGGGCACCGGCAAGACGCGCGTGCTGACGACGCGCATTGCCCATATCATCGCGCTTGGCAAAGCGCGCGCCCATGAAATTCTCGCGGTGACATTCACCAATAAAGCCGCGCGCGAAATGAAAGAGCGCGTGGCGCGGCTCGCCGGGCCCGTCGGCGAGGGCATGCCGTGGCTCGGCACGTTCCATTCCATCGGCACGAAAATCCTGCGCCGTCACGCCGAGCTTGTCGGGCTCAAATCCAGCTTCACGATTTTGGACACGGATGACCAGATTCGCCTGATCAAACAGGTTTTGGCGGCGGAGAATATCGATGACAAGCGCTGGCCGGCGCGGGCCTTCGCGCATCTGCTCGACAACTGGAAAAACCGCGGCCTCGATCCCGCGCATGTCCCGCCGGGCGAGGCCGGCGCTTTCGCCAATGGCAAAGGCGGCGCGCTCTACAAGCTTTATCAGGAGCGGCTAAAGTCGCTCAACGCGGCGGATTTCGGCGATCTGCTGCTGGAGTGCCTGCGGCTGCTGCGCGAAAACCCCGACGTGCTGCGCCAGTATCAGCAGCGCTTTCGCTATGTGCTCGTTGATGAATATCAGGACACCAATACGGCGCAGTATCTATGGCTGCGGCTGATCGCGCAGGCCGGGCATAATATCTGCTGCGTTGGCGACGACGATCAGTCGATATACGGCTGGCGCGGCGCCGAAGTGGATAACATTCTGCGCTTTGAAAAGGATTTTCCCGGCGCCAAAGTCGTCAAATTGGAGCGTAATTACCGCTCCACCGGGCACATACTCGGCGCCGCCGCGCATCTGATCGGCCATAACGAGGGGCGGCTCGGCAAGACGCTTTTCACGGACGGCGAGGCCGGCGAAAAGCCGACGGTGACGGGCGTCTGGGACAGCGAGGAGGAGGCCCGCAATGTCGGCGAGGACATCGAGCAGTTGCAGCGGCGGGGCGACAATCTCGATGATATCGCGATCCTCGTGCGAGCCTCGTTTCAGATGCGCGAATTCGAGGAGCGGTTCGTCACGCTGGGCCTGCCTTACAAAGTGATCGGCGGCCCGCGCTTTTATGAGCGCCAGGAAATCCGCGACGCCATCGCCTACCTCGAAGTCACGCTCAATCCCGCGAACGACCTGAAATTCGAACGCATCGTCAACGTCCCCAAGCGCGGCATCGGCGACACCACGGTCAAGCGCCTGCGCGAACTCTCCATCGCCCGCGAAATGCCAATGTATGCCGCCGCCCGCGAGATGATCCAATCGGGCGACCTGTCCGGCAAAACCCGCGCCACCATGGCTAACCTGCTCTCGTCGTTCGAGCGCTGG
>JANYFM010000126.1 GCA_025362655.1 Hyphomicrobiales bacterium
CCTAAAAACAAAAATCAGTGCCGATTCCGGCGCGTCTTTGTCAGACTTTGGCGCCCATGGCCTCGGCGCCGGCGGCGATCGCTTTCACGATGTTATGATAGCCGGTGCAGCGGCAGATATTGCCCTCCAATTCCTCGCGGATGGTGTGCTCGTCGAGCTTGTGGCCTTTCCGCTTCACCAGTTCGACGGCGGTCATGATCATGCCCGGCGTGCAAAAGCCGCATTGCAGCCCGTGATTTTCCCGGAAAGCCTCCTGCATCGGATGCAGCGTGTCGCCGTGGGCAAGTCCCTCAATGGTCATGACATCCGCGCCCGCGCAGGAAAGAGCCAGCGCCGTGCAGGCTTTCACCGCGTCGCCGTTCACATGCACCACGCAGCAGCCGCACTGGCTGGTGTCACAGCCCACATGCGTGCCGGTGAGGCGCAGGGTCTCGCGCAGAAACTGCACCAGCAGTGTGCGGGAATCGACGTCTCCGGATACGGCCTTTCCGTTGACGGTCATGGACACTGCGGGCATGGGAATTTCTCCTCGGCTAAATTGTCGGCGGCATAGTGATATGCCGCGGCTGACCGGTCAAGCAAGTGTCGGGCGCGCTTATCGCGGCGGGACTTTCGCAAAGCCGCGCGGAGGCGGCCGCTCCCGCCGCCGGGGCCTATGCCTCCGGCAGGGACAGCCGCGCCGAAGTCAAGCACGTTTTGTCATAATTCAAGAATACAGTTTGAAATATCCATCATGGTCAGGCTACCGTTGGGTTTGCCAGCCGCTTTTCGATAATGGGGGATACCATGGCGATGAATGTCCAGCCGATCACCGGCGTCGTCGGCAACGGTGACAAGCCCCTGATCGCACTTCCCTTCCTGAAAAACTCCTCCATTGTCCACGGGGCAGGCCTGACCGCATCGCTGGGCGCGGCTGTCAATGGCATGGCTGGAGAGATAAGCTGATGGGCCTTGACGCGCGCGGCGCCGGCGCGCCCTGCAATGGAAGCGATGACGCGCAATCCCTCGCCGCCCGGTTCCGCGATGCATGGAGCCGCGCCTTCCATGCCCGCGACATCGACGCGCTGGCCGCGCTCTATGCGCCGGACGCGCTGTTCTTTGGCTCGGTGCCGGACCTGTTTTGCGGACGGGCGGGTGTGCGCGGCTATTTCGCCTCGCTGCGGGCTGATATTGTGCTTGAGGAATTCAGCGTTCCCGCCGTTGCGCAAGCCGGGCCGGACGCCATCATCACAGCGGGATATTGGCGGTTTCGCTTCGGCGGCGAAATCCGCCCCTATCGACTGACCTGGACCCTCGCGCGGCGGGACGGTGAATGGCTCATCGCCGCCCATCACGCTTCGCCCCGGTAGCCTGGCCTCTCCGCGCCCGGCGGCCAGCCTCACCCGGCCTTCACATTCTCGGCGAAACTGGCGAAAAACTGGTCCGCGTTCTTTTTGGCGACGCCGTCAATGAGCCGGGCGCCCAATTGAGCGATTTTGCCGCCGACATTGGCTTCGACATCGTAGGAGAGCAGCGTGCCGCCGCCCTCCGCATCGCTCAAACGCACGACAGCCCCGCCCTTGGCGAACCCGGCAATGCCGCCCTCGCCCGAGCCGCTGATTTTATAGCCGTTGGGGGGATCGAGATCGCCGAGTTCGACATTGCCCTTAAAGGTGGCGGAGACCGGGCCGACTTTCAGCTTCACGACCGCTGAAAAGCCATTTTCACCTGTTCTTTCAAGGCTCTGACAGCCGGGAATGCAGGCTTTGAGAACCTCGGGATCGTTGAGCTTTTGCCAAACCGTCTGGCGGTCGGCGGAGAGGGCGACCTCCCCCTTCATCGTCATGGCCATCTTATTTCCCCGTATGGTCTCTCCGCCCGGCGCGGCGGCCCCCTGATAGTGCCAAACGGCCCGCCGCGCCACCCTCCCCTTCCAATTTAGCTTTTGCCCTTGTGATATTAAGCTTTTGGCAAGCCTGTCATTGCGCCCTGCCCCGGGGGGGGCTATTCGCTATGGCAGCGGTATAGATGGAAAACGGGGAGGATCGAATGCCTCTGGTTCGAATTGGTGATGTGAGCTTCAACATCGAAGTCGAGGGGCCGCCGAAAGCGCCGTTCGTCATGCTGTCCAATTCGCTGGGCTCCAATTATCATATGTGGGACCCGCAAATGGCGGATTTGACCCGGCAATACCGGGTTATACGCTACGATTCGCGCGGCCACGGCCGCAGCCACGCGGATGACGGCCCTTATTCCATCGCCGGCCTCGGCCGCGACGCCCTTGCCATCATGGATGCGCTGGGAGTGACCAAAACCCATTGGGTGGGCCTCTCCAAAGGTGGCATGGTCGGCATGTGGCTGCTGGCCAATGCCCCCTCGCGCATTGAACGCGCCGTGCTCGCCAACACCGGCGCCCACATGGGCAGCCCCGATCTATGGAACAGCCGCATCCGCGCCGCCCTTGAAAGCGGCCTCGCAGGCCTCGGCGCGGCCACCATGGAGCGCTGGTTTACGCGGGACTTCCGCCGCGGCTCGCCGGAAACCGTTGCGAAAATTCTGGAAATGTTCCTCGCGACGCCGCCGCAGGGCTATGCCGCCTGCTGCGCGGCCATCCGCGATATGGACCAGCGCGAGGCTATACGCTCTATCAGCAAGCCTGTGCTGGTCATCGTCGGCTCGCACGATCCCGCGGCCGATCCTGGTTTGGGCCACGAGATCGCCGCGTCCATACCGGGCGCGAAAACCGTGGCGCTCGACGCCGCCCACCTCTCGAACATCGAAGACCCCGCGAATTTCACCAAAGCCGTTCTGGATTTCCTCAACGGCAAGGAAATATCCGCGCCGATTCCCAGAAAGCGCGCGAGACGCAAGCCCGCCCCGGCCAAAGTCCCGGCGAAGCAGGCTGTCGTCGTGACGAAGGCTGCCGTGGCGCAAAAGCCTTCGGCGAAAAAAGCTGCTTTGAAGCCAAAGCCGGCGAAAAAAGCCTCAGCGAAAAAAACACTTGCCAAAAAGGCCTCCGCCAAAAAGCCCGCGGCCAAAAAACCGGCGGCCAAAGCGCCCGCAAAAAAAGCCGCGAAAAAGAGCCCGGCTAAAAAGAAAACCCGCCGCCGGTGACCGACAAAACCCGCCGCGCCGCCGGCATGAAGCGCCGCCGCGCGGTGCTGGGCGACGGGTATGTCGACGGCGCCGTGACGCGGACCACCGGTTTCAACAGCGATTTTCAGGATTGGATCGTCGAAACCGCTTGGAACGACATCTGGAATCGCCCCGGCCTTGATCTTCGCGCCCGTTCGGTTGTGGTGCTGAGCGTCACCTGCGCGCTGCGCCATTGGGGGGAATTCCGCATTCACGTGCGCGGCGCGCTCGCCAACGGCCTAACCAAGGCCGAGATCGCCGAAATTCTCATGCAATGCGGCGTCTATGCCGGCGTGCCCGCCGCCAACCAGGCCTTCAAAGAAGCGCAGGCGGTGTTTGACGAAATAGGGATATGACCGCTTCAACCCAAATATAGGGTTGTGCGGCGGCGCCGGTCAGGCAATATCGAACGGTTGAAGGACAAAGCTGGGCGATTCCAAGGGAATTACATGCGGTCGATAGAGCTTTTCGCCGGCGCGGGCGGCCTTGGGATCGGCGCCGGCCGCGCCGGGTTCACGCCGCTCGCGATCGTGGAATGGGACCGCTGGTGCTGCGACACGATCCGGGAAAATCAACGACTGAATGTCGATGCCGTCGCGCGCTGGCCCGAACCCATCGAAGGCGATATCCGCCCGCTGGCGTTTCAGCGCCATCGCGGCTCTGTCGATCTGGTGACGGGCGGGCCGCCATGCCAGCCTTTCTCCCTGGGCGGCAAACACCGCGCCCATGAAGACGAAAGGGACTTGTGGCCGCAGGCCGTGCGCGTCGTGCGCGAGACGCGCCCGCGCGCTTTTATTTTTGAGAACGTCAAAGGACTGATGCGCTCAGGCTTCACGCCGTATCGCAATTACATCCATTTGCAATTGCAGCATCCCGGCATGCCCAAAAAGCCGGGCGAGGACTGGGAGAGGCACCTGGCGCGGCTGGAGCGTCATCACACCGGCCATCCGCCCGAATATAACGTGCTGCCGCCGGAGCTTCTGAACGCCGCAAATTACGGCATTCCCCAGCGCCGCGAGCGCGTTTTCTTCATCGGCTTTCGCGCTGATCTTGGCATAAGTTGGAGCTTTCCGCGCCCCACCCATTCGCTCGAAGCCTTGTTATGGAGCCAGCGCGGCGCGGGAGAATATTGGGAGCGCCACAAAATCGCGCGGAAATCCCGCGCGTTGTCACCGAAATTCCTGACGCCGATGGAAATACCGCGCTCAGCCCCGCGCGCCAGGCCATGGCGCACGGTGCGCGACGCCCTCAACGGTTTGCCGGACCCGGAGAGACAGCCCTCGAAGGCAGCCGGCATCGCCAATCACAAATTCCAAGCCGGCGCCCGCGCTTACCCAGGCCACACCGGCAGCCCCCTCGACGAGCCCGCCAAGACGCTGAAGGCCGGCGTCCACGGCGTGCCCGGCGGCGAGAACATGCTGGTCCGCTCCGATGGAAGCCTGCGTTATTTCACTGTGAGGGAAAGCGCGCGTTTGCAGACATTCCCGGACGACTATGTGATTCAGGGCTCGTGGAGCGAGGCGATGCGGCAGCTTGGCAATGCGGTGCCTGTGGAGCTGGCCCGCGGCCTCGCCGCCAGTGTGGCGGCCGCCATCGCGCCCCAGCGGAAAGCCGCCTGAGCATGGAATACTTCCTCCAGCAGCTCATCAACGGCCTGACCCTCGGCTCCATGTATGGCCTTATCGCCATCGGCTATACCATGGTGTTCGGCATCATCGGCATGATCAACTTCGCCCACGGCGATGTTTTCATGCTGTCGAGCTTCGTCGCGATGATTGTTTTTCTCGCGGTCACGCAGATGATCGGCATCACCTCGGCGCCGCTGACCTTCCTGATCGTTCTGCTCGCGGCGATGGCGGTGACGGGGTTTTGGAGCTGGGCGATTGAGCGCCTCGCCTACCGGCCTCTGCGCGGCTCCTTCCGCCTCGCGCCGCTGATATCCGCCATCGGCATGTCGATCTTCCTCGCCAATTTCGTGCAGGTCGC
>JANYFM010000136.1 GCA_025362655.1 Hyphomicrobiales bacterium
TTACAAATTCAACTCGACCTATGTGTCAGGCACCGCCAAATACACGTTCGGCGACACCGGATTTTCGGTGTCGGGCGAATTCGGGCGGCAGTTCCTCGGCAGCCTGAAGCCGAACACGATTTTCGCCAACGCCGCCTTCAAATATCCCGACTATAATTCGTGGAACCTCGGCGTCTCCTACGCGTGGAAGAACCTCACCGCCGATGTCCGCTACTACGGCTCGGATCTCAGCAAGACGAATTGTTACGTCGTCGGTTCCGATCCCTCGGGCAACCGCGTCGGCGGCGTTGCCACCGGCCGTTCCGGCTGGTGCGGACAGCGCATCATGGCGAGCCTCTCCGTCGATTTCACCTACTCGAAGGACTTCAAAAAGTAGGCTGGATTTTCGGGGATTCCCCGCCGTCTTCGAAACCAGGAACGGCCCCCTCGCGGGGCCGTTTTTGTTTGCGGGACGTTTTTGTTTGCGGGCCATTTTTGTTTGCAGGCCATTTTTGTTTGCAGGGCTGTTTTTGTTTGCACGCCTTGGGCGCGGCATGGGTATCGATCCTTCTTCCGGCGAGGCCCTTGGCACTTTCGCGTGGAACTCCCATATTCGCTGCGCAGGGCGGCCGCTGGCCGTCCTCCACCCTGGGAGACACCTATGACCCCCGATGAACGCCAGCTGCTTACCGGCCTGTTCGACCGCGTCCGCACCGCGGCGAATACCCCGCGCGACCGCGATGCCGAGACGCTGATCGCCGATGCCGTCCGCGTCCAGCCTTATGCGCCCTATCTGCTGGCGCAAACCGTGATCGTGCAGGAACAGACGCTGACCGCGGCCGCAGCCCGTGTGGAGCAGCTGGAGGCCCGCGTCCGCGAACTGGAAAGCGCGGCCCCAAGCACACCGGCGGCCAGCTCTTTCCTCGGCGGCATCGGCAAATCGATCTTTGGCGGCGGCGAGCCTGCGAGGCCCGCGCCCACTCCTGTCACGCCCTCCCCTTGGAACCGTGCCGGCGCGGCGCCACAGGCTCAGGGCTTTCCGGGCGCCGCGCCCGCCTACGCGCCTCAATCGCAGCAGCCGCAGGCTTGGCAGCAGCCGCAAGCCGCTCCCGCCGCCGGCGGCAGCTTTCTGAAAAGCGCGCTGGGCACGGCGGCGGGCGTGGCGGGCGGCGTGATGCTCGCCAATTCGCTCGGCAATATGTTCGGCGGCCACCAGCAGCACAATGCTTTCGGCCAGGGCGGCGATAACAATCAGGCGAATTTCGGCGGGGGCAGCGGCAGCGGCGGTTCCCTGCTGGATGACCGCTCGCAGTCCGGCGCCGATCATTACGGCTCCAGCCAGCAGCAGGCGATGGCTGAAACGCAGCATATCGACGACGGCCTTCCCGCCGCCGACAACGCTTCCTACGAAGATTCAGGGTCCAGCGGCGGCGACGATTCGTCGGACGTGTGACCATCGGACATAAAACGAAGAAGCCGCCCCGTTTAACCGCGGGGCGGCTTCCTCCTGTCCGCTCTGTCGAGCAGCCCCGGCGCGAAGACCCCCGGCCGGGGTATTCCCTCACATCACCACGACTTTTGTGCCGACTTTGACGCGCTCATAGAGATCGGTCACGTCGTCGTTCATCATGCGGATGCAGCCGGATGAGACGTTCTGGCCGATGGTGTGCGGCTCGTTGGTGCCGTGAATCCGGTAGAGCGAGGAGCCCAGATACATGGCGCGCGCGCCCAGCGGGTTGTTCGGGCCGCCCTCCATATGTTTGGGCAGTTCAGGACGGCGCAGCAGCATTTCCGGCGGCGGGGTCCAGCCAGGCCATTCGGCCTTGCGGGTGATGGTCTTGGCGCCCGCCCATTCAAAACCGGGCCGGCCGACGCCGATGCCATAGCGCAACGCGCGGCCGTTGCCCTGCACCAGATAAAGATGCCGCGAGGGCGTATCGACGACAATCGTGCCGGCGCCGTGGGGACCGTGATAGTCGACCTCCTGGCGCTGGAATTCAGAGGCGATGGCGCGGCGCACGGGCGACATCGGCTCCATTTCCGGCGCATAGGCGGCGCGTTGGATGGGCGGGGCCTGCGAATATGCGGGCATCGGCACAGGCGCCGGACGCTGCGCGCGCATCGGCTCCTGACGGTATTCCTGACGATACTCCGGCGCCGGGGCGGCTTGCGGGCGCTGTCCCGTGGGATCGCGGCCCGTCACCAGCAGTTCGAGGAAACCGCCGCCGTAATTGGCGCGGCGGGGCTGAGGCGCGGGCTGCGGCTGCGGCGAATATTGCTCGGGACCGACGCCGGGGATGACATAGGGCCCCTGCCCGGCAGCCTGTGCGCCCTTGTCCGCAACCATACCCATGCCCACAGCCAACAGGGGCAGAACCCAGGATTTACGCATCGTCACTCGCTCCGGGGATCGATGGCGGGCGCTCGCGCCCGCATGGCCTCCCCGCTCCCAGGGCGACATTGATCCAATGAAACGATCATAGCGCTAACCAAGATTTAGAATAGCGCCAACATAAATAATGGTTATCCAATTATAACGATGGTGTTTTAATTGTTTAATTTAGAAGTTGTTAAGGTTACGAATTTGCTAAAATCTTTGGCTTCATGGAGGTGCGAACAGAGGCGCGCCCCGCGTTCACGCTATTGCGTTCCGGCGATCCCCACCTGCCGCACGATATCGCCCCAGCGGCTGATTTCCCGGTTCAAAAATGCCGGCAATGCCTCCGGCGCCTCCGAGGCATAGGGAATGAGACCCATGCGCACGAGTTGACCGCGCATGGCGGGCTCGGCGATGGCGCGGGTTAACTCCACATGCAGCCTCGCAATGACAGGCTGGGGCGTGCCGGCGGGCGCCAGCAGCATGTGCCAGGACACGGCCTCAAATCCAGCCAGGCCCGCCTCCGCCAGCGGGGGAATATCCGGCATGACGGCGGCGCGCTGTTTTGATGTGACGCCGAGCGCGCGGATTTTTCCGTCGGCAATCAATTGCTGGGCAATCGAGGGATCGGTGAAGGTCATGGTCACGTGCCCCGCAACCACGTCCAGCAGGGCCGGCGGCGCGCCGCGGTAGGGCACGTGCGAAATCCCGATGCCGAGCTGCCGGGCCGCCATTTCCCCGGCGAGATGCGGAACCTGGCCGATGCCGGTTGAAGCATAGGTGAGCTGACCCGGCTTTTCCTTGGCGAGCCGCGCGAGATCGGCAATGGAGCGGATGGGCGAGGCCGCGTTGACGACAAGCACGAAGGGCACTTCGACATAATGGGCGACGGGGATGAAATCCGCCCGCGGATCGTAAGGCAGCTCTTTGAACAGGGCGAGATTGGTGGTGAGCATTCCGCTGGGCGCAATCAGCAGCGTGTGTCCGTCGGGCGCGGATTTGGCGACGGTTTTGGCGGCGATCAGGGTGCCGCCGCCGGTGATATTCTCGACGATGACGGAGACGCCGAGCCGCTCCTGCAGTTTGGCCGCCAGCGAGCGGGCGATGGTATCCATCGCGCCGCCGGCCGCCAGCGGCACAACGAGGCGGATGGTTCCCGCCGGAAAGCTCTGCGCGCGGGCCGGCGCGGCGAACGCGAACGGCGCCAGCATGGCGAGACGGCGCGTGAGCATGGGCATTCCCTCCCGATCGTTCCCTAAACTCTGTCTGCCGCGGGGCTGCTTGACGTTCAAGCCCCTGCCATGCAGTTTGCGCCGCTTCGCGCCCCTTGGGCGCCTTTACCGAGCCCCAAAGATTTGCGCGATCCCGAGCCTGCCACACAGCCCGCCGCCGGCGACGGGATTGTCTTTCACAATCCGGAGCGGGCGCCCCCCCAGCTACGCCATGCGGTGGCCGCCATCGGCAATTTTGACGGCGCGCATCAGGGGCACGCCGCCGTGGCGGCCCGCGCTTTGGCTCTGGCAAAGCGGCTGGGAAAGCCCGCCGTGGCGCTCACTTTTGAGCCGCACCCCGTCGATTTCTTTGCGGGCGCGGGAACCGTGTTCCGCCTAACGCCGGAAGGCGCCAAGGCGCGCGCGCTGAAACGCTTTGGCTTTAACGGGATAATCGTGCTGCCCTTCGACGCGCGGATGGCGGCGATGGAAGCGGAGGCATTCGTCGCGGACATTCTGGTCGGGCGGCTTGGAATTTCCGGCGCCGTCGTCGGCTATGATTTTCATTTCGGCAAAGGGCGCTCCGGCTCGCCGGAATTTTTGCGCGATGCGGGGCTCCGTCACGGCTTTGACGTTGCCATTGTCGATAAAGTCGAGGCCGACATCGACGGGGCGCCGGAGGCGGTGCATTCCAACAAGGCCCGCGCCGCGCTGGAGCGGGGCGATGCGGCCGAGGCGGAGCGGCTGCTGGGCCATCCGTGGTTTATCGTCGGGCAGGTCATCCACGGCGAACGGCTTGGGCGCACGCTGGGATTTCCGACCGCCAATATCGCGCTCGATCCCTCCTGCCGGCTGCGGCACGGGATTTACGCGGTTCGCTTTGCCGTGGACGGCGTGACCCATCGCGGCGTCGCCAGCTACGGCCGGCGCCC
>JANYFM010000156.1 GCA_025362655.1 Hyphomicrobiales bacterium
AATGCCGAGCGGCGCGCGCAGCTCGCTTCCCGTGCCCGTCGCCAGCGCCAGCGGCAGCGCGCCGAACAGCGCGGCCAGCGTCGTCATCATGATCGGGCGGAAGCGCAGGCGACAGGCGCGCACAATCGAATCGCGCGGCGAAAGGCCGTCCCGCCGCTCCGCCTCCAGCGCGAAATCGATCATCATGATGGCGTTCTTTTTGACGATGCCCATCAGCAGCACAATGCCGATCAGCGCTATGATCGAGAGGTCATGCCCGAACAGCATCAGCGCCAGCAGCGCCCCGACGCCCGCCGAGGGCAGCGTCGTCAGAATTGTGAAGGGATGGGCGAAGCTCTCGTAGAGCACGCCGAGAACCAGATAAATGGTCACAACGGCGGCCAGGATCAGCCACGGCTGGCTCGCAAGCGAGCGTTCGAACTCCGCCGCATCCGCGCTGAAGGCGCCGGTGATGGAGCCGGGAATGCCGATATCCGCGCCGGCGCGGGCGACTTCATCGACGGCATCGCCGAGCGAGTATCCGGGCGACAGGTCAAAGCTGATGGTCGCCGCCGGAAACTGGTCCTGGTGGATGACGGCGAGCGGCGCGGTCGTGCGCGACAGGCGCGCCACGGATTCCAGCGGCAGCGGCGCGCCGCCGGTTCCCGGCAGAAACAGTTTTCCAAGCGAGGAGGGATCGGCGCGGAACTGCGGCGCCGCCTCCAGCACGACGCGGTACTGGTTCGATTGCGCGTAGATCGTTGATATCTGCCGCTGGCCGAAGGCGCTGTTCAGCGTGTCGTCGATCTGCTGCATGGTGACGCCGAGGCGCCCGGCTTTTTCGCGGTCGACATTGACGAAGACCCGCAATCCCCCGTCGAATGTCTCCGCCGCGACATTGCGCATCACGTCGTCGCGGCGCATGCGCTCGGCCAGCCGCGCCGCCCATGTTGTGAGATCGCCGGCATTCACGCCGGTCAGCGTGTATTGATACTGCGAGCGGCTGGCGCGGGTGGTGATCTGGATGTCCTGCACCGGCTCGACGAAGATTTTCGCGCCCGGCACCAGCGAGCCGGCGACACGCAGCCGCTCCGAGATATCCGCGGCGGAAACCGAGCGCTCGCCGCGCTCGCGCAGCACCACGGTCAGGCGCGCCGCGTTGGAGGTGGCGTTGAGCGGGCCGATGCCGACGACCGCCGCGATGCCGGTCACCTCTGGGTCGCGCGCCATGGCCGCCGCCACTTCGCCCTGCAGCCGGCTCATTTCCTGAAAGGAGGCGTCGGGCGAGGATTCCAGCGTGACGGAAATCAAGCCGGTGTCCTGCGCCGGCAGGAACCCTTTGGGAATGACCATGTAGAGCCAAACCGTGAGGATCAGCGTGCCGAAGGTGACGAGCAGCATGAAGCCCTGAAACCGCAGGGCCCAGCCGAGCGTCGCCTCGTAAAAGCGCGCCATGGCATTCATCGGCCATTCGGCGATGCGCATCAGCAGGCTCTCGCGCCCGGGCGGTGTTTCGCGCAGGATTTTCGCGCACATCATCGGCGTCAGCGTCAGCGAAACCGCCGCCGAGACCAGCACGGATATCGCCAGCGTCAGCGCGAACTCGCGGAACATGCGCCCGACAACGCCGGTCATGAACAGCAGCGGAATGAACACCGCGATCAGCGAAAAGGTCAGGGAAATCACGGTGAAGCCGATTTCCCGCGCGCCGTCGAGCGCCGCCTCCAGCGGGCGCTTGCCGCCCTCGAGGTTGCGCACGATGTTCTCGATCATCACAATGGCGTCGTCGACGATGAAGCCGGTGCCGATGGTCAGCGCCATCAGCGAAAGATTGTCGAGGCTGAAGCCCGCCGCCCACATGACCGCGAAAGTCGCGACAATCGACAGGGGCAGGGTGATGCCGGCGATGATGGTGGCGCGCGCGGTGCGCAGAAACAGCAGCACGACCAGCACCACCAGCGCCACCGAGAGAATCAGCGTGAACTCCACCTCGTGGATGGAGGAGCGGATCATCTGCGTGCGGTCATGGACGATCTCCAGCTTCGCGCCGGCGGGGATCGAGCGCGCGATGCGCGGTATCTCCTGCTTAATTCGGTCAACGGTCGTGATGACATTGGCGCCGGGCTGGCGCTGCACATCGAGGATGATGGCGGTGGCGCCCTTGTACCAGCCGCCGACGCGGGTGTTCTCAAGGCCGTCGACGACATCGGCGACATCGCGCAGCAGCACCGGCGCGCCGTTGCGGTAGGCGATGACAACGGCGCCATAGGCGGAGGCGGCGGCGATCTGATCGTTGGAGGCGATGGTATAGGCCTGATGCTGGCCGTCCATCGCGCCCTTGGCGCCGGCCACATTGGCGCCGACGATGGCCTGGCGCAGATCCTCAAGGCTGATTTTATAGCTGGCGAGGCGCGCCAGATCGGCCTGGATGCGGACGGCGGGCTTTATGCCGCCCTGGATCGACACGCGGCCGACACCGCTCATTTCCGACAGGCGCGGGCCGATCAGGCTGTCGGCGAAATCGCTGAGCGCGCGCAGCGGCAGATTTTCAGAGGTCAGCGCCAGCGTGATGACCGGCGTGTCAGCCGGGTTCACCTTGGCGTAAACGGGCGGGTACGGCAGGCCCTTGGGCAGGGTCGAGCTGGCGCCGTTGATGGCCGATTGCACATCCTGCGCCGCGCCGTCGATGTCGCGGTCGAGATCAAATTGCAGGGTGATCTGGCTGAGCCCGAACGAGGATTGCGACGACATCGACGTCAGCGCGGGAATCTGGCCGAACTGGCGCTCCAGCGGGGCGGTGATGATGGTGGCGATCGTGTCGGGATTGGCGCCCGGCATTTGCGTGACAATCTGGATTGTCGGGAAATCCACCTGCGGCAGCGGCGCGACCGACAGTTTCCAAAAGCCCAGAATACCCCCCAGCAGCACGGCAACCCCCAGCAGCGATGTTGCCACGGGCCGCAGGATGAAGGGCGTGGAGACACTCATTGGGCGGTCGCCGGCGGCGCGGGGCCGGCGGGGGGCTGGGCGGCAGCCTGGCCGGCGCCGCGGGGGCCGGCTCCGGCTTCGCCCTGGCGTCGGCCCTGTCCCTGCTGGCCGGACGGGGGGCCTCTGCGCTCGCCCGCGGGACGCTCGCTGGCAGGACGCTCGCCCGCAGGACGCTCGCCAGGGGGCCTTGCGGCGGGAACAGGCTCGGCGGGCGCGGCGGCAACCGGGACGGGCGCGGGCTCGTCGCCCGCGGCCGGCTTGACCGCGGCGCCGTCCGTCAGCTGCGCAAACCCGGTCGTGATCACGCGAAACGGCGGCGGGGCGGGGGAAGTGATAACGGCGATTTTCTCATCCTGGCGCGTCACCGTGACCACCGTCATGACCGCTTTGTTTTCGGCGCTGACGACATAAATGAAGGGGCCTTTGGGCCCGCGCTGCACGGCTGCCGCCGGCACGGTGACGACCTGGGAGAGGACATCGACAAAGAGGCGGATATTGATGAACTGTCCGGGCCAAAGGCCGCGGCCATCGTTTGGAAACGTGGTTTTGATTTTGACGGTGCCGGTGGAGGGATCCACGAGATTGTCGATCACCTCGACCTTGCCGGTATCGACAACCGTGACATTGTCGGGATCGAGCGCCAGCACTTTCATTGAGCCGCGGGCGATGCCCGAGTTGACCGCCCGCAATTGCTGCTGCGGCAGGCTGAACACGGCGGCGATGGGGCGTATCTGCGCGATGCTGACGATGCCGTTGGCGTCGGAGGCATGGACAATATTGCCGGCATCGACCGCGCGCAGGCCGGTGCGTCCGTCGATGGGCGCCGCAATCGTGGTGTAGTCCAGAATGGTTTTGGCGCTGTCGATGAGCGCTTGATCGACCCGCGTCTGCGCTTCAAGCTGGGCCACCAGGGATTTCTGCGTGTCGGCCTGCTGGCGTGAGCCGAAATTGGAAGCCGCCAGCTTGTTGTAGCGCTCAAGATCGATACGGGCATTGGCCAGCGTCGCCTCGTCCTGGGCCTTTTTGGCGACGGCCTGATCGTATTGCGCCTTGGCGGCCGCCGGCTCGATGCGGGCCAGCACGTCGCCGCGCTTGACCTCCTGGCCGTCGGTGAACGTCAGCTCCAGCAGGCGCCCGTCCGTTTGGGCGCGCACGACGACGCTGTTGAGCGCCTGCACTGTGCCGACCGCGTCGAAAGTGACGGGCACATCCTCAAGCCGCGCCGCGGCGGTGAGCACGGGCACGGCATCGGAGTTGATCTGATTGCGCCGCCCGCGGCCGAAGACCCGCTGCACGCTCTGCGACGCCTGCTCTCCGGTGAAAGGAAATTTGTAGTAGCCCATATAATCCGCGCCCCAAAAGCCGGCGGCGACGATGGCGACAAACAGCAGAAACTTTTTCATATCGGCGTCTCGGCTGTTGTTGCGGCGGACCGCGTCCAGCCGCCGCCGAGCGCCTGATACAGCGACACGATGGCCTGCAGGCGCTGCAGCCGCGTCTGGATGAGCTGATCCCGCGCCTGGAACAGCGTCGTCTGGGTATTCAGCAGCGTCACCACGTCAATCGTGCCCTCCCGCAGTCTCTCCTGGGTTATCTGGTAGGCCCGCAGCGCGGACGCCACGGCGGCGGACTGCAACCTTTCGTGATCGGCGCTCCAGCGCACCGCGATCAGCGCGTTTTCAACATCGGATAACGCCGTAACTATGGCTTTACGGTAGTTTTGAAGCAATTCAATCTGCCGTCCCCGGGCCAGATCAAGCTGCCCTTCGAGATTGCCGCCGTTGAATATCGGCTGGACCAAGCCCTGCGCCAGCGAGGCGGCGATCGCTTCGGGTCTCAACAGATTGGCCAGTGTCGCGCTCTCAAAAGCCAGATTGGAGGTCAGAGTGATCGTCGGGAAAAACGCCGCGCGCGCGGCTTTGACGCTGGCGTCCTGGGACAGCAGAGCCGCCTCGGCGGCGGCAATATCGGGCCGCCGCAGCAGCAATTGCGAGGGCAGGCCCGGACGCACCGCCGGCAGCTTCAAGCCCTTCAGGCTGCCGCCGCGGATGCGCCCGCTCTCCGGGGGACGCCCGGCGAGAACGATGATCAGATTGCGGTTTTGCTCCAGATTTTGCTGGAGCGCCGGCACCGAGGCGCGCTGGTTGGCGACGACACTCTCCTGCTGGGCGACATCGAGGGCCGTCGCAGTGCCGACGGTGAGACGCGCTTGGATGGCCCCCAACACATCGCCGGCGACGCGGATATTCTCACGCGCCAGCTGAATGCGGTCCTGATCCTGCAGCATCTGGAAATACAGATTGGCGAGGCCGGCGAGAGTCGCCACAGACACAGCATCGCGGTTGAAACGGGCGGCCTGCGCGCTGGCTTCCGCCGATTCCGTCAGGGCGCGATTTTTGCCAAAGAGATCAATCGTATAGCTCGCGGTCAGGCCAAGGTTGAAATTATTGCCAATGGAGCCGCGGAAGGGCGGCTGTTTTGACCGCAGGGTGCCCGGCGTGAGGGAGCGTGAGGCGCCCTCCGAGCCGCTCAATTGGGGATAGAGCGCGGAGCCGGCAATCCGAGCCTGCGCGTCCGCCTGATAGATGCGCGCCAAGGCCGCCGAAATATCGAAGTTTTGCGCCTCGGCCTGTTCGATCAGCGAGGCAAGCTCGCGCGAGCCGAATTGATTTCGCCAATCGCTGACGGGAGGGGCGGCGCGGTAGGGGCCATCAGCGAACCGCGCGGGGACCGGCGGCAACGAGGCATCCACGGGCTCGCGGTCAGGCCCGCAGGCGCTGAGCGGCGCCGCCAGGGCCAAAGCAACGCCCAAAAAAACGCCGGGACGGCGTGGAATACCCGTTCGCAAGGACACCAAAAACCCGCCCGCCTGCGCGGGAAAGCGTTTTCCCTGCGCGGCACGTGTCTAGCCGATCCCGCGCCGCCGGGCAAAATTAACTATTGTTAACCCGGCGGCGCGTAGGGGCTATCGGCGCGGGACTAGTAATAATCCCGGCGCTCGTAATAACGGCGGGGCCGCGGGTAGCCGGGCTCGACGTAAACGCGGGGCTGCTGGGGATAATAACGCTGCGGCGGCGGCGCGTAATATTGGCGCGGCTGAGGCTGGGCATAGCCCATCGGCGCTCCGGTGTACTTGTTGTAGCAATAGCCGTCGGGGCGGCAGGTGCGTTCAACTTTCTCGATTTTTGCGGCGCCCTCCGGCAGGGGCGCGGCGGCCCCGCTGGCGGGCAGCGCATGAGCGGCGCCGGCGAGGCCGGCAAAGGCGGCGCCGAGGGCGATGGCGGCAGCTTTAAGCGCGATGGACATACATCCTCCGATCAATCAGCCCCGCGGGGGGCTTGCGGACGGCTCAGCCTGATTGGCAATCAGACCCGCCGCAATGCTCATTCTATTTCAAACGCGCGAAACCAACAAGGGTTCGACCGCGGCAGGGTTTGACCGCGGCTGGTGTTAGCGACGCCGGTTTGGGCGCGGAAAAAACGACGCTGGTTTAGAGTTATTCCAATTATCATTTTCAAACCAAACGCATTTTTTTGTTGCGCGGCAATCCCGCCGCCGCCCATAGGATAGAGGTCTAAGTAAAAATCCTGGCGGGTTCCAATCCGCTCTCTTTGATTAAGGCCCGCTCATGTCGACTGCCGCCAAAGCGCCAAGCATCGGTTTCCTGCCCCGGTTTCTCGCCGTCGCCGGGCCGGGTCTCGTTGTCATGCTGGCCGACACCGATGCGGGCAGTATCATCACGGCGGCGCAGAGCGGCGCGAGCTGGGGCTACCGGCTCCTGCTGCTTCAGCTTGTTCTGGTGCCGATCCTCTACATCGTGCAGGAACTGACGGTGCGGCTCGGCATCATCTCCGGCAAAGGCCATGCCGAGCTGATCAGCCAGCATTTCGGCCGGGGCTGGGCTTGGTTCTCGGTCGCCACGCTGGCAGTGTCCTGCATCGGCGCGCTGCTCAGCGAACTCAGCGGTCTCGCCGGCGTTGGCTCGCTGATGGGCGTTCCTGTGCCGGTCACTATGGCGCTGGTTGTGTCGGCGCTGCTGATACTGGCTTGGCGGGGCAGCTATCTTTCCGTCGAGCGGATCGCGCTTTTTGTCGGCGCTTTTGAGATTGTGTTCATCGGCATCGCCTGGATTGCCGGACCCAATCTCTCGGAGATGACGTCGGGCTCGCTCGATATCCCCTGGCGCGACCCGAAATATCTCTATCTGGCCTCAGCCAATATCGGCGCGGTGATCATGCCGTGGATGGTGTTTTTCCAGCAATCCTCCGTGGTGGAGAAAAAGCTTTCCGCGGCGGATCTGCCGGCGGCGCGCCTCGACACGGCGATCGGCGCGGTTTTGACGCAGGTCATCATGGCGGCGGTGGTCATCGCGGCGGCTGCGACGCTCGGCAGGGCAGGGGGCGCGGGGGCGCTCGACACGGTCGAGCAGATCGCCGAAGCCTTCACTCCCTTTCTGGGCGAGCGCGCGGGCAAGCTGCTGTTCGGGCTTGGCATGTCCGGCGCGGCGATGGTTGCGACCATCGTCGTCACGCTGACGGCGGCGCGCACGTTGAGCGAAGTGCTCGGCGTCAAGCATTCGCTCGATTCAAAGCCGCGCGAGGCACCGTGGTTCTACGGATTTTACGCCGCCGCGCTGATCGGCGGCGCGCTGATTGTGGCGTCAGGCGCCGACCTCGTTTCCATCAGCGTCGGCGTTCAGGTGATGAACGCGCTGCTGCTGCCGATCGTGCTGGGGTTTTTGTATTTGCTGGCGCGGCGGCTGCCGGAGCCTTACCGGCTGAAAGGCGCGTATGCTGTGTTCAGCGGCGCGCTGATTGCGGTGACGACGATTTTCGGCGTCTATTCGGGCATTGCCGGGCTGATCGGCTGACGGCGCGCGCGGCCGCGGGATTGGGATGAAAATGAGGCTCTCCTCCAATATGATCGCCGCGCTGGCGGCTGCGGCCTTCGGGCTTGCGGCGTCCGCCCGCGCCCAGCCGGCGGCTCCTCCGGCGCAAATCAATCTCGTTGTCGGTTTTGCGCCCGGCGGATCCGCCGATCTGATCGCGCGGATTATCGGCAACCGCCTTGGCGCGAAGACCGGCGCGCGCATTGTGGTTGAGAACCGCGCCGGGGCCGGCGGCAATATCGCCGCGCGCCACGTCGCCAATGCGCCCGCCGACGGCGCGACGCTGCTGGTCACAACCGCCGCGCTGGCGATCAATGAGACGCTTTACCGCAACAAGCCTTATTCAGCCGGGCAATTGCGCGCGGTGGCGATCGCGGCGGTGACGCCGGAGGTTTTCGCCGTGCATCCCTCGGACCCGGCCAAAACGCTGGCGGAATTTGTCGCCCTGCGCAAAGGCAAGGACATCAATTTCGGCACCGCGGGGATCGGCACGGGATCGCATATCGCGGGGGAATATTTCTTCCGCGAAATTGCCAGGACCGAGGCGCGGCATGTGCCGTTCCGCGGCGGGCCGGAGGCGACGACCGCGCTGCTCGGCGGACATTTGTCGATGGTGGTCTCCTCCCTCTCGGGATTTGCTGAACAGATTGCCAGCGGGCAGCTTCGCGGCCTCGCGGCCGCCGCTCCCGAGCGCGCCGCGGCGGTTCCCGCCGTGCCGACGTTTGCGGAGGCCGGATATCCCGGCTTCACCTCTTTCTCCTGGGTGGCTTTTTTCGCGCCGGCGGGGACGCCGTCCGGCGAGGCGGCGCGCCTCAACCGGGAGGTGGATGACATCATGCGCGAGCCCGAAATCCGGGCGCGCCTGGTGTCGCTCGGTTTTGCGCCGATGAACGCGGCGCTGACCGAAGCGGAGACTTATTTTCAAGCGGAAGTCGCGCAGTGGCAAACGCGGGTGCGCGCGCTCGATCTGTCGGTGGAATAACCCGACTCACTGTTTGGGAATATTGGCTTCCTCGATCACACGCCGCCAGCGCGCCGCGTCATCATCGAAAATTTTTTGCAGCGCTTGCGGAGGGCCAGGGCTTGGCTCGACGCCCATGGCGCGGAACGACTGCCGCAAATCGGGCGCCGTCAGCGCCTCCGCAATGGCGCCGTTAAGGCGGGTGACGACGGCGCGCGGCGTTTTGGCCGGCGCGACAATCCCGTTCCAGGAAACGAGGCTGTAGCCCGGCATTCCCGATTCAACCACTGTCGGCACATCCGGCAGCAGGCTTGAGCGCTTTTCCGCCGAGGTCGCGATGGCGCGCAGCGCGCCGGACTTCACCTGGCCGATAACGCCCGGCCATGTTTCAAAAGCCGCCTGGATTTCGCCGGAGTTCAGCGCGACGATGATATCCCCTGTTGTGCGGAACGACACGACCGGCACTTTCAATTCCGCCATGGAGGAGAACAGCAGCGCCACGAGATTTTGCGCGCTGCCGACACTGATCGTGCCGATGTTGAATTTGCCGGGATTGGCCTTTGCGGCGGCGATCA
>JANYFM010000249.1 GCA_025362655.1 Hyphomicrobiales bacterium
TGCCTATAGACGGATGCCGATGGAACTAATGGATTTAATGCAACTCGTCGCGGGTCAAAGAGCCTCGCTGACAGTCGGCGATTTGCCTCGCGTCGTTGCCGAAAAAATTGGATGCCACCCCGCAATCGTATTTTTAGGACACCGTGAAGTTCGTAAAATTGTTCGGTCGCATGGTTCTGACGTGAAAGTAGAACAATTGCAAACACTGCCATACGCCGTTAGTAATGGAGAATATAGAGTCGATTTATTGCGAAGAAACGCCTTAACCGTTTATTATAACGACCCAATGACAAATTTGTTTTTGGTGATAGGATTGAAGCACGCTAATAATAAAGGCGAAGTTTGGGTATCAACGTTTTACAGGAGCACACAAGAAAACCAACAAAATCAGCGGAACCGGGCTGAACTGATCTGTAGTCAGATAAAAAGATGACAGGCGCCCCCGGGCAAAGAGCGCCTGTCTTAACCAAACGCGGTGGGGCCTGCCAGAACCCCACGTGATGCACGCACCTGCCCTTTGGTGCGGCTACGGCTGGCAGAATGTTACCGTGTCGCGCGAGCGGCTTCCCATTCCATAAGGCGGCTTTGGGCCGGCGAATCATAGCACAAAAAGTTAAGAATGGAATCCCCGCTGTTCACACCCTTGTAAAACTCGCACTGTGGATAATTTGGGCTTATCCCCGCTGTTAACAGGGTGTCCTCACGCTGCCTTGTGCCGCTGCCAGTAGCCGACGAAATCCGGGCGGGCCTTCTTATGCATCGCCAGCGCGGCGATGGTATGGACCTGTTCCCCGTTGGACACGCGGCGATGATCCTCGCGCCATGACGCCTCTTGCGCGTAGCGGAGAAGGTAAGCGCCGGCGATGTGGTGATGATGACCGGGTTCCGTGCGGCGAAGGCGAGAAAAGTATTCCTCAGCCCAATTGGTGCAAGCGCCGTACATGGAATAGACTTCCTGGTGATTGATGCGTTTCATTTCAAAGTTGGCGTGCAAACCATCTCATGACGGCGCTTCGTCGGCGTTGACGACGGTCCCCTTGGCGATGCGCGAGCGGATGAAATTGTTCGCGGCGCTCTCGGATTTGAAGATCGCGGGAAGCGAATTGCCGCCCCGCTCGCGAAGGATCACGACGACTGAACGGGAATGGGCGGAGCGCGCGGCCCGGCATTTGAAGGCGGAAATGAAACGCGCCGCCGTGACTTACGAGGAAGGCGCGCCATTAAAACCGCGCGTCCCGCAAAGCCGCCGCATGATCCTCCGGCGCGATCGCCACGAACTCCCCGCTGGCCTCGTCCAGCGCCTCCAGCCTGCCGTTGGCGACGCCGAAATAGGCGCCGTGCAGTTTCAGCTTGCCGCGCTCTTCCAGAATATTGATGCAGGGGAACGTCCGCAAATTCGCGAGGGAGCGCTTGATCGAAGCGTGGGCAAGAAGCTCCACGTAGTCGCTGAGCGCCCCGGTGGCGGGGCCGAGATCGCGCGCGGCGGGCTCAATCAGCTTCATCCAGGCGCCGATGAAATCGCCTGGCGACAGGGGACGCGTGTAAGGGTCGGCCTCGCCCTCCGCATAGGCGCGCACGCCGCCGCAGCCGGCGTGGCCCATAACGACGATATGCTCGACCCGCAGGCCCATGACGGCGAATTCCAGCGCGGCGGACGTGCCGTGTAGATCGCCGTCGGGCGCGTAGGGCGGCGCGAGATTGGCGACGTTGCGCACGACGAAGATCTCCCCCGGTCCAGCGTCGAATATCACCTCCGGCGAGACGCGCGAATCGCAGCAGCCGATGATCATCACTTTCGGCTTCTGGCCGGCTTCCGCCAGTTCGCGGAAGCGGTTTTGCTCGCGGTCGAAGCGCCCGCCGAGAAATGTCTCATAGCCGTCAATCAGCGGCTTTGGCAGAAGTTCATGCGAGTTCAGCAATTCGCGATTCCCCATAGTTATGCCGCCGGCGGCATTATGGCTGGACGAAATCCGGCACTTTGAGGGCAAAACCCGCGCGCACCGCCGCAGGGTCGGAAAAACCATTAAGCGCCAGGATAATTTGCGCGCCATAATCCGGGTTCCCCGCCCTTTCGGCGAAACGCTTTACCGCGCCGGGGCCGCCGGCCCGCTCGACACGCAGCGCCAGCGGGCGGGCGATCCGCCGGTCCTGGCCGCCGGGAGCGCGCAGCGAGGCAAGAGTCTGGGCGAAATCGCTATCGATGGCGGCTTCATGCGGGCTCGACGTGAAGACCACACGCCACAATGTTTCCCCTGAAAGAGCAATGGCTACGCGCACGTCTGATGTTTCGCGGGTAAAGGCGGCTTGGAATCCCTGCGCTCCGCCCGCCGGCAGCGGAACCATCGCCGCATCGGTTTGGGCGCTGTCCAGCAGGCGTTTCAGGGCCGCCGCTGGATCGGCGGCGGCGGCAGGCGACAGCGGCGTGATGATGGCGATCGATTTGCCGCCGGGTTTAATCGCGCCAAACCCCTGCGGCAGGCTAAACAGCAGCCATGACGGCGGGAGCGTCAGGGCGGCCTCCAGTTTTGGGTCAATGAAAGTGCGGCCGCGGATAAATCCGGTGCTGCCGTCATCTCCGTAAGCGACGCCTGCAATGGCGGCGAGATAGGCTTCGCGGGCGGTTTTGCCGCTTTTGGCCGTCTTCGAGCGCAGCAATTGCGCGGCCGCCGCAATGCGCTCGGGCGTTGAGGGATGCGTAGCGGCGGGGCTCGCTTCGCGGCGGGGCGAGCCGGTGATTTTCAGCGCGAGGCTGGAAATGCGCTCCAGAGAGCGCAGCAGCCGCAGCACGCCGGCGGGATCATAGCCGGCCTTGGCGAGGAGATCGATGGAGATGCGGTCGGCCTCCAGCTCCTGATTGCGCGAAAAAGCCGCGAGCGACAGCCGGTGCGCGGTGATCGCGGCCTCGGTGGCTTCCCCGTCGCCGAAATTGCGCGCGATATCCGCCGTGTCCGCCGCCGCGCGGGCGCGTTCGACCACGCGTTGGGCAATATGCCGCGCCATCACATGGCCAAGCTCATGGGCGAGCGCCGCTGCCAATTCCGCCTGGTCGTTGGCCAGCGCCAGCATGCCGCGGGAAATGAACAATTGGCCGTTGGGCAGCGAAAACGCGTTGTAGCTCGCCGAATTGAGCAGGGTTACCGAGGCCGGCAGCCCCTCGATGCCGGCGGCTTTGACCAGCTCGGCGAGGGTTTCCTGAACGAGAGCTTCAGCGGCCTGATGCTCATAAGCGCCGCCATAGCGTGCCACGAGACTGCTTTGGGTGCGGGCCGAGACCTGATCGCCGGTGACCGCATGCTGCGCCTCCACCAGGCTGGGGGTCAGCGCCGGGCGCTGGTTGGCGGGCGCGCAGGCGCCTAAAGCAAGTGCGGCAAGGAGGAGGAAGCGGCGCATGAGACCCTGCTGGCGGGCGCGACCGGTGATGCCGCCGCCGCCAGACGCGCTTTTTTCATGAAAGCGGCGGCGATGGCAACCGGTGATCCGGCCAGCCGCCGGTTATCGCCGGCAGGCGAAACTCTCCGCTGCCGCCGCATTGCCGCCCTTGTATTGCGGCCACATCGGCCATTCACACAAAGGCAGGGCGCGAACGAGGGGAAAGGACGGCTCGATTTTTTGCTCGACCGCGACCATGCCCGCCGGCGCCTTGCCGTGTTCGGCCCAATCGGCAAGAGCGCTGAGCATATCAACGTTGCCGGGCGCGCCGCCGCCGACGTGATCGACGCCAGGCGCTGCATACAGCTTGGCGAAACCGGCGGTTTTTTGTTTGCCGAGGCGGGCCTCCACCGACTCGAAATAACCGATGCCCGCGTAGGGGCTCTGGGCGTAGTCGGACATGTGCTCCAGCATGATCAATTTGCCGCCGCGGGCCTCGAAGGCGGAGAGGTCGGGATTGGTCGAATCCATCAAGGCGGAGACTTCGCGGACCCGTGCCGCGAAATCCTCCGGCTTGTAGCGGGTCACGTCGAAATTCGGATCGCGCGTGACGATATGGCGAATGGTGCCGCTGCCAAAAATCCAGCCGATGCCGTTGGCGGGGGCGGCGGGCTGCGTCGGGGCGCTGGCGCCCAGCCACCACGCGCTCCAGCCGCCGGTGGGGCCAAACGCCGGCGCGGCCTCGCCTGATACGCCCCAGCCCGGATATTCGGTCACGCCATTGGCGAGCGTGAATGAGAACTTGTAGGGCGAACGGAGGGTTTTGACCGCCCCCGCCTGCGCTTCGCTCAGGCAGGCATCGCCGGTTTGCCCGGCTTTGCATTGAAGCTGCGCCGCATCGAATTTATCCCGGCATCCCCTCGCATCCGCCACAAGCCCGTCCGCTACGCCGTCAGCGGCATCGCAGGCCGCCAGCACAGCGTCGGCGACGAGCTTGACCTGCGGCGGGCGCAGCCATGCCTCGCCCATCGTCACCAAGCCGCTGCGCGTGCCCGCGTGCTGGAGGCCGGTCCAGTTGATGACCGGCACCCGGCTGAAAATGCCGTCAAAATCAGCCGGGTAGCGCTGCGCCATGGTCAGCCCCTCGCGGCCGCCCTCCGAGCTTCCCATGAAATACAACTTTGCCGGGGCTTTGCCATAGGCCCGCGTCATCAGAACGACAGCGGTATCGCGCACCTTTTTGTAGGAGGCGTGGGCAAAGTTGGCGAAGGCTTCGTCATTGGCCGCGAATGCCTGTTCGGGAACGCCGGGGGCGGAGGCGTGGCCGGAATCGGTTCCGTAAGTGACATAACCCTGCGCCAGCGGGGAAGGCTGATCAAATCGTCCCGAAGGGACCAGCCCGAGACCTGTCGTGACAACTCCGTTGAAGCCGCCGCCGCCGAATTGAACCGACCGTCCGTTCCATTCGACGGGCAGATTGATCTGAAAGCGGATCGGCGGAGCCGCCGGGTCAAGCGGCGCGATCTGGCCAAGGATTTTGCAAAAGGCCGGAGCCGCCGGGGTAATTCGGGAGGCCGGGGTGGGGCCGCGCTCGGCAATTGCGAGCGCCGCCGGAGGGGTAAACACAGCCGAAGCTATGCTGGCGGGCCCGCTGGGCAGGCCGATGGCTGCGGCGGGCACCGGCGCAATGAGCGCCGCGCAGGACGCGGCGGGATCGGCGCCGGGAAATTGCGCCAGGGCCGGCCCGCCCGCGAGGCCCGCGGCGGCGGACAAAAGCGCCGCGTTCGAAAGGCGGCGCGCGCGGGATTGGGGAAAGGTCTGGTTTTTAAAAACACCGGCTTTAATCATCTAGCTGTTTCCTTCCCTCGAGGATTTTCAATGGGAACTTTAAATCCCATCGAAAAAAGCGGCGCAAGGGATAAACGCGAAACGGGTCGCCGCCTTCCCCCAACAACCCGTGAATTGCATTCCGGCTGTCTCCGCCATAAACTTTCGCCCATGCTGAAATATGCCAATCCCACACAATTCCTGCGGCTTGCCAACGGGGTCATCCCATGGCTGGCGGCGCTCGCCGCGGCGCTCGCCGCCGCCGGGCTTTACATGGCGTTTTTCACCGCGCCCGCTGATTATCAGCAGGGCGAGAGCGTGCGCATCATGTTCATCCATGTTCCCGCCGCGTGGCTGTCGCTGTTCGTTTACGGCGTGATGGCGCTGGCGGCGCTGGGCACGCTTGTGTGGCGCCACCCGCTGGCGGACGCGGCGCAGAAGACGGCGGCTCCGCTTGGCGCGGCTTTCACCTTCATCTGCCTCGCGACAGGCTCGCTGTGGGGCAAGCCGATGTGGGGGACCTGGTGGGTGTGGGACGCGAGGCTCACCTCCGAACTTGTGCTGCTGCTGATTTATCTCGGCCTTGCGGCGCTGTGGCAGACGATGGAGGAGCCTGGCAAAGCCGCGCGGGCGGCGGCTATTCTGACGCTGGTCGGCGCGGTCAATATTCCCATTATCAAATTCTCCGTTGACTGGTGGAACACGCTGCATCAGCCGGCTTCCGTCTTTCGCATGGGCGGGCCCAAAATTGATCCGGCCATGCTGTGGCCGCTGCTGATCATGGCGGTCGCCGCGTCGCTGCTGTTCCTGACGCTGCATTTTATGGCGATCCGCAACGAGATTCTGCGCCGCCGCCTGCGCCGTCTGGCGATGCTGGCCGCCCAGGAGGACGCGCCCGCCCGCCGCCCGGCGGAAACCGGCGCGAGGAGCGCGGCATGAGCGCCGATAACGCCGGGTATATACTCGCGGCTTATGTTATCGCAATCGCGGTGACCGGCGCGATGATCGTCTCCATCGCCAGCGATTATCGCGCGCTAAAGCGGCGGTTGGCGGCGCTGCCCGCGCGCGCCGAGGGAGACGCGGAGACATGAGCGCGGGGCAAGCCGCGGACAGCCGGCCGCGCCGGCGGGGGATGGCTTATCTGCCGCTGGTTTTATTTTTGGCGCTTGCCGGGCTGTTTTTCGTCAGCCTGAAATCCGGCGACCCCTCGCGTTTGCCCTCGGCGCTGATCGGCAAGCCGGCGCCGGTGTTTTCCCTGCCGGCGCTGGAGGGTTTCGGCGCGGCGGGCGGCCTGTCGAATGCGGATCTCACGCAGGGCAAAGTGACGCTGGTCAATGTGTTCGCCTCTTGGTGCGCGCCGTGCCGCGACGAGCATCCGTTCCTGCTCCAGCTCGCGCGCGATGCCGGGCTGGCCTCGAAGGGATTGCGCGTTGCGGGCTTTGCTTACAAGGATGAGCCGGGCAATTCGCGGAAATTCCTCGCCGAGGTTGGCAATCCCTACGCGCTGATCGGCGTTGATAAATCGGGCCGCGCGGGCATTGACTGGGGCGTCTACGGTGTCCCCGAGACCTTCGTTGTCAGGGGCGATGGCGTTATCACTTACAAATTCGTCGGTCCGCTGAGCGCGGAAACGCTGCGCGGAAAACTCATGCCGGCAATCGAAGAACTGCTGCGGTAAGCTCAGCGGTTTTCGACGGGCCGCTCGATGCAGCGCCAGCCCGCCACGCATTGCGGATTGTCCCGCGTCGGCGCGAAGGCCGGCGTGACAATCTGTCCGCCGGCGCAAAAGCCGGCGTCGCGCACGAAGCGGTCGTATGTGTCGCCGCCGGTCCCCAGCACCAAGGCGCGGCGCTCCAAAACCAGAGCCTGGGCTTGGCCGCATGTCATGGCGGTTGACGATGGGCGGTTCTGCGCGGCGGCGGGAGCGGCCGCGGTCAGCGCCGCGAGCATGGCGCCGGCGTATGCGGGCATTTTCATTGGGGCCTCCTTGTTGCGCGGCAGTGTCCGCCTCGCCGGGGCCCGCGGCAATTCACATTTGCGGGAGCGCGGTCAATCCGGACCGTCCCCTTCCGGCGGCTTGATCTCATGCCTGAGAATCAGCGGCACCTGCGCCAGCGCGAAGATGACCGTCAGCGGCATGATGCCAAAAACTTTGAATGTCACCCAGAAATCAGTCGGCCAGTTGCGCCAGACGATTTCATTGATGGCGGCGAGGATGAAAAAGAAAACCCCCCAGCGCAAAGTCAAAATGCGCCATCCCCGATCCGTCAATTGCAGCACGGAATCCAGCACGACCGGCAGCAGCGGCTTGCCGAGCCACAGGGCCCCCAGCAAAATCGCGCCGAACAGGGAATTGACGATGGTGGGCTTCACTTTGATGAAGATTTCGTCGTTGAACCAGAAGGTCAGCGCGCCGAAAACCAGCACCGCGACAGCGGTCACGACCGGCATGACAGGCAGGCGTTTTGTCAGCATCCAGGATGCGGCCAGCGCAATGACGACGCCCGCCATCAGCACGCCCGTCGCCGGAAAAATCCCGAATTTGGCATTGGTGACGAAGAACAGCGCCAGCGGCCCCATTTCAAGGGCGAGCTTTAATGCCGGGTTGGCTTTGGGCGGCGCGGGTTTTCCCGCGGGGTTCGGCTGGCTGGTCAAGCTTGTTCCTCCAGCCCGGCGATGGCGCGGGCGAAATCGCGGGCGTCGAAGGGCTCCAGATCGTCCTGGGTTTCGCCGACGCCGATGAAATGCACGGGCAGGCCGGATTTTTCCGCTATGGCGACGAGAATGCCGCCGCGCGCGGTGCCGTCGAGCTTGGTCATGACCAGTCCGGTGACGCCCGCCTTCTGGCCGAATATCTCAACCTGTGAAAGGGCGTTCTGCCCCACAGTCGCGTCGAGCACCAGCAAAACCGCGTGGGGGGCCCCGGCATCGGCCTTTTTAATCACGCGGATGATTTTTTCGAGCTCCGCCATCAGTTCAGCGCGGTTTTGCAGCCGCCCGGCGGTGTCCATGATGAGCACGCCAGCGCCCTGCGCGCGCGCCTCGGCGATCGCCTCAAAAGCGAGGCTGGCGGCGTCAGAGCCCTGGGCGCGCGCGACCACGCGGGCGCCGATCCGGTCCCCCCAGATTTGCAGCTGCTCGATGGCGGCGGCGCGAAACGTGTCGCCGGCGGCGAGCATGACCTTGTGGCCCTCGCCCGCGAGTTTGGCCGAGAGCTTGCCGATGGTCGTCGTTTTGCCGGAGCCATTGACGCCGACCACAAGGATCATGAATGGACTTTTCGAGGTGTCGATGACGAGCGGCCGCGCGGCGGGGCCAAGGGTTTTTTCTATCTCGGCGGCGAGGATGACCTTGACCTCCTCCGGGTCGATCTCACGGTCATAGCGTCCTTTGCCGACGGCTTCGCGGATACGGGCGGAGGCGGCGAGCCCGAGGTCGGCCTGGATGAGAATATCCTCAAGGTCATCGAGCATCGCTCCATTGAGCTTTTTCTTGGTGAAGACATTGGCGATGCCGGTTCCAAGGCTGGATGCGGAGCGCGACAGGCCGCTGCTGAGGCGGCTCCACCAGCCGAGTTTTGGCGCGGGCGCCGGCGCGGGCTCAATCGCGGAGACAGGCTCTGGCCCCGGGGCGGGCGCGGCGCCGTGCTGGCCGCCAAACAGGCGCC
>JANYFM010000253.1 GCA_025362655.1 Hyphomicrobiales bacterium
CCCTCGCGCCGCATCAGCGCCGGCGTAAAACGATGCAGCGCGTCGAAGTAGGGCAGCGCCAGCCAGGCCTCCCGGCGGAAACATTTGAAGCCGCAGCCGGTGTCGCGCGTTCCATCGCCGAGAATGCGCGAGCGCACGCCATTGGCGACGCGCGACTGGAATTTCTTGAACCCCGTGTCTTTGCGCCCGGTGCGCTGGCCCTGCACGAGGCCGCAGCCCTCCCCCGCCGCCTCCAGCGCCCGCGCGAAGGCAGGCATGAACGCCGGATCATTCTGGCCATCGCCGTCGAGCGTGATCACCACAGGCGAGCGCGCCGCCCGAACCCCCGTGCGCACCGCCGCCGATTGACCGCAGGATTGCGCGTGGGTGACCATCCGCAAATGCGGCCGCTGCGCCATCAGCCGGCGCAATTCATGCCCCGTCGTGTCGGCGGAGCCGTCATTGACGTAGATGATTTCGAACGGCGCCAGCGCCGCCAGCGCCGTCTCGATTTCGCCTATCAGCGGCGCGAGATTGCCGGCCTCGTTGCGCACCGGCACGACGACGGAAAAGCGCGGCGTTTGGAACATGTCTGCCATGGCGGCCACGCTTAACGGCCCGCGGCGCGCCTGACAACGCCTCCCAGCAGGCCCGGCGCGCGCAAAAACGCTCCGGCGGCGCCCGCCTCAAAAACGATGCGCCGCGAGGCGAAGGCGCGCCGAACCAGCATGGCGCTGGCATGGCCCAGCGCCGCGCCGGCGAGAATATCGCTGAGATAATGGGCGGATAGGATCACCCGCGAGGCCGCAACCAAAACCGCCAGCGCCAGCAGCGGCCAGCGTAGTTTCGGCGCCAGGGCGCCTAAGGCCGACGCCATCGCAAAGGCTGTCACCGCATGGCCGCTGGGAAAGCTCGCATAGGTCGCGTCATAACTGAACGCGTCGAAATGCAACGGCCCCACCATATCCAGCAGTTTGGGCCGGGCACGCCCAAACGCATGTTTCAGCGCCTGCGAGGCGAGGCCGGAGACAGCGGCAACGGTGAATAAATAAAAAGCCCGCCCCGCCAACACCGCCAGCGCGGCATCCGCCCGCCAGCCTTTGCCCCTGCCCCGCCCGGCAAGGCCGCCCAGCACGCACAAAACTGTCAGCGCGAAAATATAGCCTGACGCCCCGGCGTGCGTGACAACGGCAAAAAATCGGATCACCCCGGCCGGCAATCCCGCCGCCGCCCGGCTCACCGATGCGTCATAGAAAGCGCCAATCGCCACGCAGCCCGCGCAAAGCGCCAGCGTCAGCATAGCCTCGGTGATGCGTTTTCCGGGGTCGCGCCCGACTTGAACCGGGCGGCCCCAGGCTCGGCGAAAATCCGCCGCCGCCTCGCTCAACCGCGCGAAAATGCCGCCCTCCGCGGAAGTTCCAAGCCTCATTTCGCGGCGCCCCTGACGTAGAGTCCCACATCCAGCCGCCGCCCGCCGTTGAGATTGATGCCGCCAACCCGGCTGACGACAGAAGCCTCCGCACGCCCGCCCAGCGCCGTCAGAAACGCCGGCTCATCGCGCGCTTCGACAAAGGCGAGGCGGCACGGCCCCGCCGCAATAAAATCCGCTGCTCCCGAAGGCAGCGCCATGACTATGGCTGTCTCGGTCAAAAACACGAGGCTCGGCTCGCGAAACCCGGTGGAAACCGTGGCGAAGGCTTTGCATTCCGGCGCCTGCGCCAGCGCCGCCGCGCGCGCCGCCGCCAGCCGCGGCGACATCGCCAGCGGATTGAACACCGGGCCGGTCATCACCCCGCCGTAGGCCATGACGTAGGTCAGCGCGGCCAGCACAGCGACGGCCAAGGGCATCCCCTCGACATCCCGCGCGCGGATCAGCCCGGCCACCCGCCACGCCTGCCAGAGCGCCAACGGAGCGGCGGCAAAATACAGCCAGCCCGGCGGCACCGCGAAATACAGCGCCCCCGCAGCCCCCGCCAGCGCGAGAATCACGGGCACAGCCGGAATCAGCCAAAGCAGTCCCCGGGCCCCGCCCGCCGACAGCGCGCCGCGCTCAAGCCCCAGCGCCGCGAGAATGGCGAGCGCCGGATAGAGCGGCAGCACGTAATGGGGCAGTTTGGTCGGCACGAGTTCAAACATCAGCCACGCCGGCACGAGCCAAGCCAGCAAAAACGCCACTGCGGGATCGCGTCTTTCCCGCCAGACAAAAGGCGCCGCCAGCGCCGCCAGCGGCGCAAATGGCCAGCCGGTCCCAAAAAACGCCAGCAAATAACTGCCAGGCGGCGCGCCATGGGCCTCTTGGGCGCCCGCCACCTTGCCAAGCATGTCCTGCCCGACGGAATCCGCCAGAAACGCGCCCTTGGTCTCGATCATGATCAGAATGAACCACGGCGCCACCAGCGCTAAACACCAAAGCCCTCCCCAAACCGGCCGCAAGCCCCGCAGCCAAGCGCCCGAGCGGGTCCACACCAGCAGCGCGATCACCGCAAATGCCGGCGCCATGGGAGTGACCGGCCCTTTGACGAGGATTCCCACGCCCATCGCCGTCCAGAACACCGCCGGCAGCCCCCAGCCTTGAGCCTTCACGGTCCCGGGTCCGTCCCGCCCCGCCATAAACTGCCGCGCCAGCACGCCCATCGCGGCGGCGACGGTCGCGGCGACGACAGCGTCCGTCTTGGCCAGCCGCGCCTCCACCCCCAGCAGAATGCACGACGCCAGCAACAGCGCCGCCATAAACGCCGCGCGGGGGCCAACGAGCGCCAGCGCGGCCCAATATGTGAGCAGCACCGTGACGATGGCGCCC
>JANYFM010000269.1 GCA_025362655.1 Hyphomicrobiales bacterium
GAAAAGCGCTGCGCCATCCATTCTGCGAGGGAATCATCCTCCAGCGCGTACCGCCCCCGCTCCAAGCGGACCACGAGCCCCTTGTCGCGCAGATGATCCAGCGCGCTCTGCGCATCCGCCGCGACAATGTTTTGGCCGGCATCGGCGGAGTAAGCGGCGAGCGAAGCGGCGTCGAAAGGCCTGTAGCGCCCGCCCTGCGAAATAATTCGCTTAAGCACAGCCTGTTGCAAAGGCGTCATGGCCGGCCACAGCGCGTCGAACTCCGCCCAATAGGTTTCGCGCGCGGCGATGGCGTTTTTCGGCAGGGAGCGGCGAGGGAAGACAAAGTCCCGCGCCATGCGATTATGCCCAAAATAGTCAACCCGGCATAAATTATGCTGAGTTGACTATTTTTACAATAGAAGCCCCGCTATCGGGGGAAGGCCGGCCCCAATCCGCCCCTACTGCGTCGGCTTCACCCCGTCCTTGCTCACCTGCACGCGGGCGGCCACGAGCTTGCCCGCCTCATCCCGGCGGGCGGCGATGAAAATCGTCTCGCCGGGTTTCAGGTCGGTCCGCGCGCCGGGCGCGGCCTGCGACATGGCGGTGGCCGGTGTCACCAGCGCTTTCACCGTGCCGGTCTTGTAGTTGAGTGTCAGTTCCGCGCCGTTCGCGGAGGCGACGGTGGCTTCCAGCACGGCATTGGTCATCGTCGATTCCGGCGCCAGATCATGCGGCGACAGGCCCTGCGGAGCGGCAGGGGGGATCGGCCGCACGTCGATGGCGACAACGGCGCCGTCAGCGCGCTTGATGGTGGTGACGCCCAGCACCATGCCCGGCTTCACATCGGCAAGGGCGAAGGGTTTCGTCGTCGCCACATTGACGGCATCAGGCACTTCCACTTGAATATCGCGTCCGTCGGCCAATTTCACCGAAACGGCCTTGCCGTCAAAAGCGGTGATCACGCCGCGGATATTGGTATTTTGCTGGGCAAGCGCCGCCGAGCCCGTAAACGCGGCCAGCGCCGCCGCCGCAACCCATTGAATTGTTTTCATGGCATCCTCCGTGGAGGCGCCCCAATGGCCCAAAGCGCCCCCTGGCACAAGCAAATTCTGGCCCCCGCCCGCCATCTTCGCAATTCCTTTGCCGTGTTGCCGCAACGCCCCTTTCCATCGGCGCCGCCGCGCCTTATATTCGTCGGGCCTTCGCAAGTTGGCTATGGTGATAAACGTTGCCAGAATAAGCCTTTCGGACCCGGGGGCGGTACCCGGCGCCTCCACCCGAGCTCATTGCGTGGGCTCGGGCGGGGGCGAAATAGGATCGACGAGGGGTGTAAAAGGTGGACTTTTGCCCGGCATGATACCGCCGTTATCGGGTCATTCTATAGTTGCCAATGACAACTATGCTCCGGAAGCCCTCGCCGCGTAAGCGGTGCTGGTTACGGTAAACAAGCCCTGTGGGGTTGCACCTTCAGGCGGGGTTCGGAGGCACCTGGCAACAGAAGCCTCCACTTTATTCTTGCCGGGAATGCGCATGACCGCCGATTTGATACGCTACGACCTGCTGGTTCAGGATGCTTTGCGTGGGGTCGTGCGAAAAGTCCTCACAGATTCAGCCCGCGAGGGCATGCCCGGCGATCATCATTATTATATCACGTTCCGCACGGAATCGCCGGGCGTGCGCTTGTCGACGCGCATGCGGGAGAAATATCCGGGCGAGATGACGATCATCCTCCAGCACCAGTTCTGGGACCTCTCGGTCACGGACCAGAATTTTGAGGTCGGGCTGTCCTTCAACAATATCCCCGAGCGGCTGCTGATCCCCTTTGATTCCGTCACCGGTTTCTTCGACCCCTCGGTGCAATTCGGCCTCAAGTTCGAGGTGCAGGATACCGCGCCCGAAGCCGGAGCCAATGATACCCAGGCCGCCGAATCCGGCCCCCGCCCCCAGACCGCCGGCGCTGGACGCGCCGTTAAACTCCAGGGAAAGCCGGGCGCAAAGACCCCCGGCCTTGCTTCTGTTGAGGCCAAAGCACAGACAAAGCCGGCGGCTGCGGCAAAAACCGGCAAGGGCGCGCCCGCGCCGCTTCAGGAGGCCGCCCCCGGTCCGGCCCAGACAGCGGCCAAAGTGGTCTCCATCGACGCCTTCCGCAAGAAGCCCTGAGGCGCTGGCGTTTACCGCTTTAGCGGCCAAAAACCGAAAAAGTCTTGTTTAGGCCGCAAATTGCGTCCATAGTGATTTATCGAGTTTGGGCTGACGGCCTCACGCCTGCGAAGGCGACTGCTGACGATCTTCCATATAATTCGATCGGTCCGCCCGGAGCGCGCAGCGCGCTCGCGGTCCGCTATCTCTAAAGGAAAAGACATGACTGTAGGCACTGTGAAATG
The DNA here is from genome assembly GCA_025362655.1 of Hyphomicrobiales bacterium. Classification (GTDB taxonomy): domain Bacteria; phylum Pseudomonadota; class Alphaproteobacteria; order Rhizobiales; family Beijerinckiaceae; genus Terripilifer. The sequence goes on from JANYFM010000269.1 coordinate 2,367, forward strand.
GTTCAACTCCACCAAGGGTTTCGGCTTCATCCAACCCGATGACGGCGGCAACGACGTGTTCGTTCATATCAGCGCGGTCGAACGCGCCGGCATGCGCGACCTCGTCGAAGGCCAGAAGGTCAGCTTCGAGCTGACCGCCGACAAGCGCACCGGCAAGTCGTCGGCGACAAACCTGCAAGCGGCGTAAGCCATCGAGACATCCGCCGGCTGGCTGGAAATTCCGGTCGCCGGCGGCTTCCATTGCGTTCCAAAGGGTCCAAATTACTCCATTGAGCCGGGATACCTGTTTCGCCCGGCCGGCAAGGACAAAAAACATGAGTGCCCGCGTTCTCAAGGAAATGACCCAGCCGGGCGCGACCCGCCGCTCCGCCGTCATCGGCAAGAATGGCAAGGCCGCCCCCGCCATGGGCGCTGCCGGCGCTGTCGGCGCCATCGGGTTCGGCGATTGCCGCTGGCCCTACGGCGATCCGCGCGACGACAATTTCCACTTTTGCTGCGCCAAGACGCCGGAAGGCGCGATCTATTGCGAAGAGCACCGGCTCCTCGCCCGCACGGTCATGCACCGGCGCTAAAGGCGCCGATGCTTCGGCCCGCTTATAGAAACATCCCGCCCGGTCCAGGGATGATCGCATGCGCAGCGAGGCTCAGGACGGCTCCCAGCACAATGGTTGCGACGACCGCGACAGCGGTGAACACCGCCGCTTTGTCCTCCGGCACTTTCAACATGGGCTTTGCGCCGAGATAAAACACGTAGAGGCCCCATAGGCCGAGGATCGCCAGAAACCGCAAGCCGGGAATCAGACCGAAGATTCCCGCGATCCACACCGGCGTCCATGAATAGGCGATGAGTTTCAGCCCGCTCATGTCGTCCTTCACGCCGCCGAAATTGGGCGCGAGGAAAGATACCGCGCGCGCCACAATGAAAACCATCGCCAGCGAAATCAGGTATTGCGTGACCGCGACGCCGAGCCCGCCGAAGAAGCTTGTGCGGATAACCGCCGCCGGTCCCAGCGAATAACCAAACAGCCAGCCGCCCAGAAATCCGGCAATGGCGGGAATGGCCGCGAGGATCAAGATATAATTCGTGTAGAGCGAAGCGGTGCTTTCAGGCTCCGCCTCAATGACCGGCCATTCCGCCGCCGGCGTCAGTATGATCTTTTTCACACGTTCGATCAGGTTCATCGCCGCCTCCCGCCCCGCGCGCTGGAATATCTTCGCGCGGGGCAAGGTTTGCACGTCCGCGCGTTTCCGGCAATTGTGCGGACGCGCTGACCGCGCCGAAAGCGAGTTCATGGCCGAAATCGTCAATCTGCGCCTCGCCCGCAAGCGCAAAGCCCGCCGCGAAAGCGAGGCCGCTGCGGCGCTGAACCGCGGGCAATCCGGACGCTCCAAAAGCGAAAAAGCAGCCTCCGCGCGCGTACTCGAAATCGAAACGCGCCGCCTCGAAGCGCACTTGCTGGAAACGCCTCAGCCCCCGCGCGGCAATGAGTGAGTCCGCCCCGGCGCTCATCGCCAAACGTTCCCTCGTCATTGCCGGACACAGCACGTCAATCTCGCTCGAAGACGCGTTCTGGCGGGCGCTAAAAGAAATGGCCGCCGCGCGCGATCTGTCTTTGCCCGGCCTCGTGGCGCAAATCGACGCCGGCCGGGGCGCCGCGAACCTTTCGTCGGCGATCCGGGTCTTCGTTCTGGAATCGGCGCTCGGCTTCCGCCCTCCGCAGTGACCCAAAACCATCAATAGCGCCCCGCCGCCGAAGGGTCCGTCCCCGCGCCCGGCACAATCTGCAACCGCAAGGGAGCCGTCGCCGGGGGCAAAACCGGCGACTGATACCAAAGGGCATGAGCTTTGACTCATGACCTTTGGCAAGCGCGAACGCGCGTCCGCGCTGACGCGCGGAACTCTATGGATTGACCACCGGTCAATCCATAGAGCCCTTGGTATGAACGGCTCGCTGCGCCTCCGTCTCGCTGCAGCGGGCTTCGGCGGCGGCCCGGCGTTCCTCCTCCAGCCGGCGCCGCTCCTCTTCGGCGGCAAGCTTGGCCTGCTCAATTTCCCAAATCGCGATCTCGCGCTCGCGCAGGCGCATGAAAAGAAGCCCCCGCTGCCGCCGCGCGAAATAGGCGCGCTCGCGGATATCGCTTTCCAGCGCCTCGACGCGCGCGCTCTCCTTGGCAATGGCGCGCGCCGCCAAAGCGTTGACGAAGCCCCCCGCCTCAATGACGCGAACCGGGGACGCCAGCGGCCCCTTCCAAACGACGGCAAGCTGCGGCGCCGCCCCCTGCCAATCCCCGGGCACCGGCGCTGCCGTCAGAACCGCGCGCGCCTCCAGCGCGAGATTGCGCAAATCCAGCGCGCCGGAAATCCCTTCCCTGCCGGCAAGGCGCAGCACGCCGTTGGCCAGTGTCGCCTCAAACATCTGATCACCCGGTTTCAGCGGGGCTTTGTCGAGTTCGCGCCGCAAAGCGCCCATAAAATCATTCTCCGAAACCGCGATTTGCCCGGTGTCGGCAAGGCTGATAACCCGGCCCGGCGCCTGCGAATCCGCCTGCGCAATTGCCAGACCCCTGACGCGCGCGCTGCCGCCGCCCGCCAGCCCGCCGGCCAGC
>JANYFM010000293.1 GCA_025362655.1 Hyphomicrobiales bacterium
GTTGAGAACGGCGGGCGCCGCCACGGCGATCGTCGGCTCGCCGACGCCGCCCCAGAAACCGCCTGAGGGCATGACGATGGTCTCAACCTTCGGCATCTCATCCATGCGCATCATGTTGTAGGTGTCGAAGTTGGTCTGCTCGACGGCGCCGTTTTTAACCGTGCATTCGCCATAGAGCAGCGCCGACAGGCCATAAACGAAGGAGCCCGCCACCTGCCGTTCGATCTGCGCGGGATTGACGGCGTGCCCGCTGTCCGTCGCGGCGACAATGCGGTGGATGGTCAGCTTGCCGTCCTTGCTGACAGACACCTCGGCGCAGGCGGCGGTATAGCTGCCGAACGCGTGGAACTGGGCGAGGCCCTGATAGACGCCCTTGGGCGCCTTGCCCCAGTTTGCCTTTGCCGCCACGGCGTTCAGCACGGCAAGATGCTTGGGGTGCTTCTCCATATGCATCCGGCGGAATTCCAGCGGGTCTTTGCCGGCGGCCTTCGCGAGCTCATCCATAAAGCATTCGACATAGACCGCGTTGTGGTTGGCATTGACGCCGCGCCAGAAGCCCGCGAGCAGATGCGTGTTGCGCATCGCGTGGTCGACAAGAATGTTCGGCACTTCATAGCCGAGCATGCCTTCCGGCGCCGTGGCGGTCAGGCCTTGGAACACCACCGGGTCCATGCCGTTCTGCAGGCCCTGCGGCGCCAGCGAAGCCAGGATCGACTGGCCGGAAAGACGCATATGCAGCGCGGTGATTTTGCCGGCGGGATCGAGCGAGGCGCTCAATTTGCATTGCGTGATCGGATGGTAGGCGCAATGCATCATGTCTTCTTCGCGCGTCCAGATCAGCTTGACCGGCGTGCCCGGCATCTCCTTGGCGATCTGCACCGCCTGGATGATGTAATCGTTGCGGGCGCGCCGGCCGAAGCCGCCGCCCAAATGCATGCGGTAGACCTCGCATTTGGGGATCGGCAGGCCCGCCGCCTGCGAGGTCGCGGCCAGCGCGGCCTCGGCATTTTGCGTCGGCGCCCAGACCTCGCATTTATCCGCCGTCCAGCGCGCGGTGGCGTTCATCGGCTCCATGGTCGCATGGTTTTGATAGGGCCAGGCGTAGACAGATTCAACTTTCTTCGCCGCGCCGGCCAGTGTTCCCTTGGCGTCGCCGGCGGTGTTGCCGATGAAAGCCTGCTCGGCGGAAAGGCCCTCTTTCAGCATGTCCGCGATGGTCGCGCTCGAAACATTGGCGCCCGCGCCCTCATCCCAGATGACAGGCAGAGCCGCGACCGCTGTTTTTGCGTTCCAGAAATTGTCAGCGACAACGGCGACGCCCGAGGTCCCGACCTGAAGCACTTTCTTGACGCCGGTCATCGCCTGAACTTTGGCGGCGTCAAAGCTTTTCACCGTGCCGCCGGTTACCGGACAATCGCGGATCGCGGCGATCAGCATTCCCGGCAGTTTCACGTCAATGCCGTAAATCTGCTTGCCGTTGACCTTGTCAGCGGTGTCGAGGCGCTTCAGCGGCTTGCCGGCGATTTTCCAATCCTTGGCGTCTTTGAGTTTGAGGGTTTTGGGATCGGGCGGGGTGAGTTTCGCGGCCGCCGCGGCGACTTTCCCGTAGGTTGTGGTGTTCTTCGAGCCCTTGTGAGAGATGACGCCCTTCGTCACCGTGCATTCCGCAGCGGGCACCTTCCAATCATTGGCGGCGGCCTGGATCAGCATCTGGCGGGCGGCGGCCCCGCCCTGGCGGACGTATTCGTTGGATTCGCGGATGCCGCGGCTGCCGGTGGCGTTCATGTTCTGCCAGACGCGCTGGCGCGCCACGTTCTGCCCTGGCGTCGGATATTCCCAGGAAACTTTTGACCAGTCGCAATCCAGCTCTTCGGCAACGAGCTGGGCGAGGCCGGTAAGCGTGCCCTGGCCCATTTCCGCGCGGGCGATGCGGACGATGACTCTGTCATCGGGCTCAATGACGACCCAGGCATTGACCTCGGGCGTATTGGTCAGCGCCGGGGCGCCGGGGGCGTTCATGGCGGTCTGCGCCTGTGCGGCGGGAACGCTGAATCCAAGCGTAAATCCACCGGCGGCGGCGCCGGCGACGAAGGCGCGGCGGCCGACTTTGGGCGGATTGGTGAAGGTCATGTCGTTCATGGTGATGTCCCCTTCAGGCCTTGGCGGCCATGTGGATCGCTTCGCGCACCTGTTGATAGGTGCCGCAGCGGCAAATATTGGTGATGGCGGCATTGATGTCCGCGTCGGTGGGCTTCGGCTTGCTTTTCAGCAGCGCCGAAACGGCCATGATCATGCCGCTCTGGCAATAGCCGCATTGCGGCACTTCATTATCGACCCAGGCTTTCTGCACCTTCGTCATCACGCCGTTGAGGGCGAGCCCCTCGATGGTGACAATCTGCTTGCCGGTGGTGGAGCTGACGGGCACCTGGCAGGAGCGCGTGGCGACCCCGTCGATATGCACCGTGCAGGCGCCGCATTGGGCAATGCCGCAGCCGTATTTCGTGCCGGTCAGCCCGATCGTGTCGCGCAGGACCCAGAGCAGCGGCGTGCGCGGATCCACTTCCGCCTGATAGGACTTTCCGTTGACGTTGAGCGACGCCATAAATCACCTCCCGTGTTCCGCGCTGAGCGGGTATCCTCGCGCCCTGATTGGCGCGGAAATTCTTGTGCCTGACACTCCTGGCACAAATGCCAAATAAAATGAAGCGCGGCCCGGGTATTTTGTTGATTTTTCAGCCCCGGCGCGCGGGACGCCCGCGCCGCCGCCGGCCTTGCCTTTGCGCCGGTGTTCTGGCAGGCGTTTTCGCCGTCCGGATCGATATCCGGACCCCCGCTGGAGCCCGCAATGCCGGAAGGTGTCACGAAAGCCCGCCTGACGGCGATCCGTTATGCGGCGCACGAAACCAGCCTTTATGAATTCAGCCGGCTCGATGGCCTCGTCTGGCCGGCGGCGGAGCCAGGCGCGCATGTTGATCTGCATCTGCCCAATGGCATGATGCGGCAATATTCGCTGGTTCACGCCGGGCCGGCGCTGGAAACCTACACCGTCGGCATCCGGCGCGACCGCGCCAGCCGGGGCGGCTCGGTTTACGTTCATGACCATCTGCGCGTCGGCGCGCAAATCGATTTGGGCGGCCCCCGCAACAACTTCCCGCTGGCGGAGGATGCCGCGCATTCCATCCTGATTGCGGGAGGCATCGGCATAACGCCGGTGATGTGCATGATTGAGCGGCTCGAAAAACTCGGCCGGGACTGGCATCTCTATTATTCCTGCCGCTCGCGCGCCGAGACCGCTTTCCTCAAGCCTTTGCAGGCGATGGGCGGTGCCCGCGCCACCTTCAATTTCGACGAGGAGAACGGCGGGAAATTTCTCGATCTCCCGGCGATCGCCGCCGCCGCGCCCAAAGGCGCGCATTTTTATTGCTGCGGCCCCACGCCGATGCTGAAAGCTTATGAAGCCGCCACGGCGGTCTTGCCGCGGGAGCAGGTTCATATCGAATATTTCACCGCCGCCGAGGCCGCCGCGACCGAGGGCGGCTACACCGTCGAACTGCGCCGCTCGAAACGCGAATTCGCCGTGCCCGCCGGAAAGACTATTCTGGAGGTTCTGCGCGAAGGCGGAGTCGAAGTGACATCGTCCTGCGAGGAGGGCGTTTGCGGCGCCTGCGAAACCACGGTGATTTCAGGCAAGCCCGACCACCGGGACATGATTCTCACCGCCGGCGAGCGCGCCGCCAACAAGACCATGATGATCTGTTGCTCGGGCTGCGCAAGCGAGCGTCTGGTGCTGGATTTGTGACGCAGGGCAAGCGGAGCTACCGCCGCTCTGAGAGAGGCCGCAGCCGCTCCGCCACGCCGGGCCTGTCGAGACAATCCGCCGCCGGGCCGGGATAACGGCGGCGCCAGTTGGGATGCTCGTCCGTCGTGCCCGGAAGGTTTGGCTGTTCGATTAGGCCCAGCGCATCCTCCAAAGGCGCAAACACCAGATTTGCGGGCGTGCGCGCCATAAACGCGACCGCCGCATCGACCGCGGCGCCGGGCTCATCGGGCGCGGGCTGCGCCGCCTGTGAGGCCGCGCCTGCGGCCTGAAAAGCGCTCCATAGCGCGCTCCGCCCGTGCGAACGCTCATGGGCGGCCGCTTCAAGCGATTGCCCCGGCGGCAATTGATCGATGCGGGCGCGGGTCTCCAGATCAGCCCCGCTCCACCAGCCCGCGACGGTCGCTGTGTCATGCGTCGAGGTCATCGCCGCCGCGCCGGGCGGATACCAGTCCGGCGGATTAAACCCGCCGTGATGGCGCTCGAACGGCAGCACGCGCATTCCGTAGAGTCCCGCGTCCGCAAGTTCATCGCGCAGGCCATGCGGCACGGTCCCAAGGTCCTCGCCGATCACAAGGGCCCGGTGGCGCGAGGATTCGAGCGCGATCAGCCGCAGCATGTCCTTGGCGGGATAGGCGACATAGGCGCCCTGAGAGGCGTCCATGCCGTCGGGCGTCAGCCAAAGCCGCGAAATGCCCATGACGTGGTCGATGCGAACGCCCCCCGCATGGCGCATCGCCGCCCGCAGCGTCGCCAAAAACGGCGCGAAACCGCCCGCAATCAGCGCCTGCGGCGAGAAGGTCACGAGGCCCCAGTTCTGGCCCCTCGGCGCCAGCGGGTCCGGTGGCGCCCCGATCGACAAGCCCGCCAGAAGGTCCTGCGGGCTGGCCCAGGCGTGCGAGCCGCCGGCGTTCATGCCGACCGCCAAATCCGCGATCAGGCCGATGCGCATGCCCGCGCACAGCGCCGTCTGCTGGGCGCGCGCCAGCGAGCGGTCCGCCAGCCATTGCAAATACACATGCCAGGTGATTTCCAGCGGAAGCGCCGCGGCGAAGGCGCGCGCGCCGGCGCCCGCGCTGTCGCGCAGTTCCGCCGGCCAGCCGCGCCAGTGCCACTGGCCGGGGTCGCGCCCGAATTGGAGGGTGTGAATCGCCTCAAACGCCGCATGCTGTTCCAGCGCCCGTCCGCCCGCCGCGCGGAACCGCTGGAAATCGAGCGCCATCGGATCGGCCGCCCGGCGCAATTCATTGGCATTAAAACCGTCAAACAGCGTCCGCAGCAGCGCTTTCTTGGCGCGGGAGGCCTGCGGCCAGTCGATCAGGCCGCTGGCTTCAAGGCGCGCGCGTTCTTTCGAATCCAGCCCGGCTGCCGCGCCCGCCACGGCGGCGGAATCAAATATCGCCTCGGGATCGGCCAGCAGAATGTTGTGAAATAGGCGGCTGGATGGCGAATAGGGCGTGAAATGGCGGTCATCGGCGCAGAACAGCGCATGGGTTGGGCTCAACGACAGCGCCGATGCGCCCAGTTGCGCCGCGCGCGCGGCAAGCTGCGCAACCGCGCCGAAATCGCCAATTCCGCCGTCGCCGGCGCGGCCTTGGCCGTCGCCGGCGCGGCGAAGCCCGTGGACCTGAGCGGTGAGGCCCCACAGTTTTTCTCCCGGCGCGGCGTCTTCCGCCGTCCATGCGCGCTTCGGCGCGACCGCCAGCGTGAGCGCGCGCCCGGCAATCCATAAGCGGTGATATCCAGGACGCGTCACCGGCCCCAGCCGCGCGGCTCCGTGCAGGCACTCAACCGCGCAATCCGCCGCGCCGCCCTGTTCGAATTCGATACGCGCGCGCGCCCCTTCCGCCGCCCGGAACAGAAGCTCGACCGGCTCGCCCGCGATGGCGGTGATCAGCGGCGGGACCATCGCGCCCGATTGCTGCGCTGCGAGGCGGGCGCGGCTGGCGGCGATGGCCTGCGCTGTGCCGCTCTCGAATCCAAGGCTGGCGAGAACCGCGCGCTGCGTCCCGGGGCTGACGCTGCGCGCCGCGCCGGCATTGTCGGTCCAGTCGACTTGAATGCCCGCGGCGCCCGCGAGATCACGCAAAGCCTCGTCGCTCATGCTGAATTCCCCGCCGGGCGCATCAGACGATCCGCAGCTTCAGCACCAGAGCCGCCAGCGGCGGCAGGGTGAGCGTGAGCGATTGTCCGTGTCCGTGGGCGGGCTCTCCATTGGTCATAGCGCCCCCGAAATTGCCGAGATTGGAGCCGCCGAAAGATGCCGCGTCGGTATTCAAAATCTCCGTCCAATAGCCCTCCACCGGCACGCCGGCACGGTAGCCGAGTCTTGGCGCCGGCGTCATATTGACGATGACGGCGATAGGCGGCGCGTCGGGCGCGGCGCGCATGAAGGCAAACACTGAATTGCTTTCATCCCCGGCAATGAGCCATTCAAATCCGTCCGCGCGCGCGTCGCCCCGATGCAGCGCGGGCTCGGCGGCGTAAAGAAGGTTGAGCGCCCGCGTCAGCGCCAGAATTCCCGCATGGCCGGGCTCTTCCAGCAGCGGCCAATCGAGCTGCGCGTCATGGTTCCATTCCCGCCGCTGGCCGAATTCGCCGCCCATGAACAGCAGCTTTTTGCCCGGATGCATCCACATGAACGCGAGATAGGCGCGCAGCCCCGCCCGCTGTTGCCAGTCATCGCCGGGCATTTTCGACAGCAGCGATTTTTTGCCGTGCGCCGTTTCATCATGCGAGAGCGGCAGGATGAATTTTTCAGAGAACGCGTAAACGAGGCCGAAGGTCATCTCGCCGTGATGCCAGCGCCGGTGTATCGGCTCGCGCTCCATGTAGCGCAGCGTGTCATTCATCCAGCCCATGTTCCATTTGTATTGGAACCCGAGGCCGCCATGCTCCGCGGGCGCAGTGACGCCGGGCCAGGCGGTTGATTCCTCGGCGATCATCATCACGCCCGGGAAGCGCGCCGCGATGGTCCCGTTGAGATGGCGCAGGAAGGCGACAGCCTCCAGATTTTCGCGCCCGCCATGAATATTGGGCGTCCATTCGCCGTGCTTGCGGCTGTAGTCGCGGTACAGCATCGACGCCACGGCATCGACGCGCAGCCCATCGACGTGGAAATCCTCCAGCCAGCGCAGCGCGCCCGCGGTCAGAAAGCCGCTTACCTCGCGCCGCCCGTAATTGTAGATCAGCGTGTTCCAATCGGGATGGACGCCCTCACGCGGATCGCCATGCTCATATAGCGGCGCGCCGTCGAACCGCGCCAGCCCATGCGCGTCGCCGGGAAAATGCGCCGGCACCCAGTCGATGATGACGCCGAGGCCCGCGCCGTGGCAGGCATCGACGAAAGCCGCGAAATCCGCCGGGGCGCCGTGCCGCGCTGTGGGAGCGAATAGCGACAGCGGCTGATAGCCCCACGAGCCCCCGAACGGATATTCGGCGATGGGCAGCAATTCGATATGGGTGAAACCGAGCGCGCGGACATAGGGAATCAGCCGCTCGCGCGCCAGTGTCCAATCAGGCTCCGCGCCATTGACGCGCAGCCATGATCCCGGATGAACCTCGTATATCGAGATCGGCGCATCAGGCCTGTGGCGGGCGGCTCTGCCGGCCATCCAGCCGTCGTCGCTCCAGGCAAAATCGAGCGGCGCGGCGACGACAGACGCGGTCGCCGGCGGCGTCTCGGTTTGCAGCGCCACAGGATCGGCTTTGAAAGGCAGGAGTTCGCCGTCAGCGCCTGAAATGGCGTATTTGTATCGCTCGCCCGGGCGCAGCCCCGGCACGAACAATTCCCACACGCCCGCGTCGTGGCGCAGCCGCATCGGATGGCGACGCGCATCCCAGATGTTGAAATCGCCCACAACGGCGCAGCGCCGCGCGTTGGGGGCCCAAACCGCGAACCGCACGCCCTCAACGCCTTCGCGCGTTTCATAGCGGGCGCCGAGGCTCTCCCAGAGACGCAAATGCCGGCCTTCGGAAATCAGATGCAGATCGAAATCGGAAAGGCAGGGGCCGAAGGCATAGGGATCAGCCGCGACAATGGTTTCGCCGGGCCATTCGATTCGCAGATCGTAGGACGTCTCGCCCTCGACGAAGCCCGCGAAGAGGCCGGCGGCGCCGCGCTCCAGCAAGGGTCCAAGCAGGGCGCCGCCGTCACGGGCAACGGTATCAACGCCCAGCGCGCCCGGCAGATAGGCCCGCACGAAGCGCCGCCCGCCGGCGCGGTGAGGCCCTAAAATAGCGAAGGGATCGGCATGGGCGCCGGCTTCCAGCGCGGCGAGGGCATCAGCGTCAAGCGGCGGCGGCTCCAGCGCCTCGCCCCGAAGGAGTTGCAGGCGGGGGCGCGGCGCTTTGGGGGCGGGTTGGGCGGGCATCGGGCTTTCTGGCATGGATCGCGCTGGCGCGCCCCGGTTGAACGGCAATGGGTCAAAACGACGGGACAAACGATCTTTGGGGCCGGCGGGCGGTTGATGCAAATGAATTTTGGCGGGCGAAGGCGCGGGTTCGCGTCATAGAGCCCTTGGCATTACAGTAAGTCAGTTCGCTCAAAAGCCTTTAACGCCTTCGTGCGGTCTGCCGGGAGAGGCACGTGACAAAGGTTCCACGAGGAGGATGAGTCTATTCCCCGGGCCCGGCCGTTTCCCCTCAGCCCGTCAAAACCCGCCGGTACAAAGACGTGTAGCGCGAGGCTGACTCGCGCCAGTCGAAGCGCATTGCCATGGCGGCGCGGCGCATCTCGTGCAGCCGCCGGTCCGAGCCAAACGTGTCGAGCGCGCGTCGCACCGCGCTTTTCAGGC
>JANYFM010000303.1 GCA_025362655.1 Hyphomicrobiales bacterium
GAGAAGCTGACACGTCTGATGGGACTATGGGGAGGAAACGCGGTTTACAAAGTCGCGGGAGGGTTGCCGCCTCTGCCTGGAAAACCGGTGCCCGGGGCGCAAATCGAGCACGACGCGGTTGCGCGCAACGTGGATGTTAAAATGGCGCGCGCCGACCTTGACCGGGTGGCAAAAGAGCTCGGCCTCACTCAAGCGACGCGCTACGTTAACGCGCTTGAATTGTCAGCCGCCGAAAACGTCTCGCGCACGACGGGCACCGGTGTGGATCCGGTCACCCGGGCGGTCTCGCCTTCGGTTGACCGCTCGCGGCAGCGCGGGCTTGAGCTGTCAATAGAGATTCCGCTTTTCGACTTTGGAGAGGCCCGCACGCGGAAAGCCGAAGAGGAGTATATGCGCGCCGCGAATTTGCTCGCGGCGAAAGCGATCGAAGTCAGGTCGCGGGCGCGTCAGTCCTATGTTGCCTATCGCGGAGCCTATGACGTCGCGCGCCTCTACCAGTCGCAGGTTCTGCCGTTACGCAAGGCTATTCAGAACGAGTCGCTGCTGCATTACAACGGCATGCTGTCAGACCTCTTCGTGCTGATTCAGGACGCGCGCGCCCGGATTACAAGCAACATTGCCGCCATCGATGCCCAACGCGATTTCTGGATCGCCGACGCGGAGCTGCGCGCGTCAATCATTGGCGGCGGCATAAGCGGTGATGAAACCGAAAATAAGTCCTCATCAGCCGCCGCGGGCGCCGCCGACTGACCCGCAATTATGGAGAGCCAAATGCTTCGACGCGATTTTCTCAAGGTCTCAGCGGCGTCCGCGGCGACGGCTTTCGCCGTCAGCGGGCGGGCACAGGCGGCAGCGATCCCCGAAGCCGCAACGATGAAAGATCCCGCGACGCAGATGCCGTATGTCCCCACAACGGGGCCTGATTACAATCCCGTCGTTACGCTGAACGGGTGGACCCTCCCCTGGCGCATGAATGGAGACTGGAAGGAATTTCATCTGGTCGCGGAGCCCGTTGTGCGGGAGATCGCGCCAGGCATGAAAGCCTATCTCTGGGGCTACAACGGGCAGTCGCCGGGGCCTACTATCGAAGCGGTCGAAGGGGACAAGGTCCGCATCTACGTCACCAACAAGCTGCCGGAACACACCGCTGTTCACTGGCATGGGCAGCGTCTGCCCAACGGCATGGATGGCGTCGGAGGCCTTACGCAGCCCGCGATCAAGCCCGGACAGACCTTTGTCTATGAGTTCCAGCTTCGGCGCGCGGGGACGTTTATGTACCACCCCCATGCCGATGAGATGGTCCAGATGGCCATGGGCATGATGGGCATGTTCGTGGTGCATCCGAAAGACCCCGCGGAGCGCCGCGTGGATCGCGACTATTGTTTTCTTTTGAACGCATTCGATATCGAGGCTGGAAGCTACGTGCCGAAAATCAACACGATGCTCGACTTCAATTTGTGGACGTGGAACAGCCGCGCCTTCCCTGGCGTCGACCCCTTGATTGCCGCGAAGGGCGACCGGATGCGCGTGCGGATCGGCAATCTCACGATGACCAATCACCCCATCCACATTCACGGCCACGAATTCACCGTGACCGGCACAGATGGCGGATGGGTTCCGCCGGGCTCGGCGTGGCCCGAGGTGACAGTCGATATTGCGGTCGGACAGATGCGCTCCATCGAATTTGCCGCCGACGAACCGGGCGACTGGGCGATGCACTGTCACAAATCTCATCACACCATGAACGCAATGGGCCACACGGTGAAAACCTACATCGGCGTGAAGCTCGGCGATATCCAGAAAAAAATCGCAAAGACAGCCCCGGGCTATATGGCGATGGGCGATAAAGGCATGGCGGACATGGGATCGATGGAAATGCCGCTTCCCGATAACACTCTGCCCATGATGACGGGGTTTGCGCAATTTGGCCCCATCGAAATGGGCGGGATGTTTTCTGTTCTGAAGGTGAGGGAAGGGCTCGCCAGCGGCGATTACAAGGATCCCGGCTGGTTCAAGCATCCAGAAGGCACTGTCGCGCGTCTTGTCGAAACTGAACCCGCGGCGCCTCCACGCCAGGGGCGCGTCGATCCTAAAGCGGCGCCAGCGAAGTACCGGGTCGTAAAGCCAACCAAAATGAAACACGAATAGGAGTCCTGGCATGAGCAGACATTGGTTTTTTGCAACGTTGATCGTTGCATCCGCGGGAATATCGACCGGCGCGTTTGCGCATGGCGATGAGAAACATTTTGCTGCCGGCGCGCCTGGCAACCCAAAGCAAAAATCGCGGACGGTGGAAATCGTGATGCGCGAAGGCAATGGCACGATGTCCTACTCACACGATGTGATCGCCATAAAGCGCGGCGAACAAATTCGCTTCATCATCAAAAACGAGGGCGCGCTCACCCACGAGTTTATGCTCGCAAGCGTCAAGGAGAACGAAGCGCATGGCAAATTAATGGAAAAATATCCCGAAATGGAGCACGACGATCCCAACGGAAAAACGCTGGAACCCGGAAAGTCGGCGGAAGTTTTATGGAAGTTCACCAAGAGCGGCACATTCGAATTCGCCTGTCTCATCCCCGGCCACCATCCGGCGGGTATGCACGGTTTGGTGAAGGTCAAGTGATTCAACACAAAGGACGTAAAACATGACAAAATTTCGCAATATCGTATCCGCTGCTGTGCTGATTTTCTCGACAGCGGCGATGGCGCAAGCCCCGGCTATGGTTTCGGGCAAAGTCACAAAAATCGACACGGCAACCGGGAAGGTCACCATCGACCATCAGAAAATTCCCAATCTCGAAATGCCGGCGATGACGATGGTCTTCAAAGCTGCCGACCCGGCGATGCTTGCCAAAGTGAAAGCCGGTGACCGGATCAAGTTTAACGCCGAAAGCGTCAACGGACAGATGACTGTCACCAAAATCGACAAGGTGAAATAAGCCACTGCCGGTTTGGATGGAAACAAACCGTTTTAGGATTCGGCCTCGTCGCCCGCACGGCTATCGCGGGCGAAAGCATGTTCATGCGAAAGAGCCGCCTTTGCGGCTGGCGGCCCATGGCCGTCAGCGCCTTGGCATAATCATCGTCCCGACCGGTCGTCGGGTTTGATGGACATTCTTGACGTCCATTTCAGTTTCGCAAATTTTACTATGCCGCGAGGGACCGCAGTGGCACCAATAATCGGTGATGGTTTTAGCCGAGGCGGCTTCGATTGCCGCGTGGTAAGCGGCGGCGCCTCAAAACCCTCACTCTCCCCGCCACGGAAACGTCCACGTCTCCGTCAGCGTTCTGTTCCCGGCCCGCAAGAACGCCCGCAAATCCGCCGACTGTCCCGGCTCAAGCTGCAAATCCACAGCGGCGCGGAAGCCGCGGGTATGCGGGTTGGGCACAAAGAAAGAGCGCAGAATTTGGCCGTTGGTTGTCGAGGGCACCAGTTCCACCGCCGCGGGATCGGCTAGAAAATAAGCCAGATCACCGCCGGCGAAATCGATTATGAAACGCCGCGATCCCGGCGCCGCCGCCTCGCGTGCGCCCAGCGCCCGCGCCGGCGCCGTGTAGGTGTTGATGGCGCGCCCGTTGGGCGAGAGCCGGCCCTGCTCAAGGCTCGCCGTCAACTTATACCCAAAGCTGAAAGGCTTGCCGGGCTCGGGCGCCTCATTGGGCGCCCAATAGGCCACCACATTGTCATTGGTCTCATCCGCCGTCGGCAGTTCCACCAGTTCGACGCGGCCCTCGCCCCATCCGTTGGCGGGCTCCACCCAATAGTTGGGGCGCTGCTCATAGGCGAGATCGAGGTCCTGATAGTGATCGAAGGCCCGGTCGCGCTGGATCAGCCCGAAACCGCGCACATCCTTGTCCAGAAACGCCGATACCGCCAGTTTCGCGGGATTGCGGAGCTGGCGCCAAATCCATTCCCCCGCGCTGGTCCTCACCAGCAGCCCATCGGAATCATGCACCTCGGGCCGGTAGTCGGCGCTGGCGCGGCGGTCATTCTCGCCGATGAAAAACATCGAGGTCAGCGGCGCCAGCCCCAGCTTTACCCCGGGACGGCGCGCGAACAGCGTGGCGGAAACCTCCAGCACCGAATCCGCGCCCGGCCATAGATCAAACCGATAGGCGCCGGTGACTGATTCGCTGTCGAGCAGCGCGTGGATCGTGGCGCGGTCAGCCCCCGCTTCCGGCGTTTCAATCCAGAATTCGCGGAAGAACGGAAACTCCTCCTGCTCGGTTCCCGCATTGACCGCCAGCGCCCGCGCGGAGAGGCCATAGCGCTGGCCGCGGCCCAGAAAACGGAAATAGCTCGCGCCGAGAAAGGAGATCGCCTCGTCATGGACGCGCGGATCATTGAGCGGATAGTGCAGGCGAAAGCCGGCAAAGCCCAGATTGACCGGCAGCGGGCGCTCGACCTTCGTGCGCCCGTAATCAAACAGCGCGGCGGAATAGGGGATCGGCGCGGCCATGCCGTCGCGGATAATATTGACGGTGACGGGCTGTTTGAAGAGATGCCCGAGGTGGAACGTTTGCAGGCGGAACGGCCCGCCCGAATTGGCGAAGGAAGCGCGCTCCTGCCTGAAGCGGATATCGCGCCAAGCGTCAAAATCCAGAGATTTCAACGGGTCCGGCAGGGCGGGCGCGGGCGCCAGCGGGGCGCCGGCCAGTTCGCGCGCGCGCCGCTGCACATCCTCAAAAGTAAATTTCGCCGGCGGGGGCGGGGCCGGCTCGGACTGGGCGGGGCGCGGCTGGGGCTGTGTCGTCTGGCCAAACGCCGGCAGAGCGGCGGCGGCTCCCGCGGCGGCAAGGCAGGCGGCAAGGGAGCGGCGGTCGATATCGGACATGGCGGCGCGAAATCCGGCGGCGGGAAAATCTCCCGCGCCAGTCAGGTAATGAGCTTGCGCCGTCCCGGCAAGCGGTTGGCGCGGACATGGTTGCCTGCCCCGTGGACCGGCGAAACAGGTCTTCGCTAAAAGATCGTAAACGCCGCCCCCGGGGGATAAATCAGCAGGCGAAAAAAACTCTTGTAATCCCGCGGATTTCGCATATCTATCTATTTGCCCAAATCGCACGTGCCTGTGGTCGTGTGTCGGTGGGCGGGGATCCGGACAAGAGGCCGGTTAACCGCCATGCAAAAACCGGCAGCCGGAGCGAACCGGCGAACCCCGCCAAACGGGGGACGCGACTGAAAGCAACGACGGACCGGGCTTTTTCGTCTCTGCCAGCGTTCCAATTCTGGCGTACCGAAGAGGCTAGTCTATCTTGCCGGGCGTGCGGAGGGGAGCTCATCCCATCCAAACGAAGGCCGCAAACACCGCGGGCGCAAGCCTTGCGGCGCGTTGTGTCCAACGGCGTAGCACCCGATCTGATATCGCCGCCAGGGCAGCCTGACGGCGCGTCTCAGGTCATGTTTGCCGGTTTGCCGGAGCGAACGCGTTTCCATCGCGCGCCGCGCCGAAGAGCCGTCACTCACGAAGCCGCCTGTTGGCGCGGGATTTTCCGCGCCCTTCGAAGGGATGCCGCGATGACCAATCGTATCGAAGAATTCCTGCGCGCCCGCCGCGCCGACGGCCGCGACGACGGCCCCTGCATGGTGCTCGACCTCAATGTCGTAAGGCAGAATTACGACACTTTTGCGAAGGCTCTGCCTGACACGCGCGTGTTCTACGCCGTAAAAGCCAATCCCGCGCCTGAAGTGCTGGACCTGCTGGCCCGCCTCGGCTCCTGCTTCGACACGGCTTCGATCGTCGAGATCGAGCAGGTTCTCGCGACCGGCTGCGGGCCCGACCGCCTCAGCTTTGGCAACACGATCAAAAAGGAGCGTGACATCGCCCGCGCCTATGCGCTGGGCGTGCGCCTCTTCGCGGTCGATTGCGGGGCCGAGGTTGAGAAAATCGCCCGCGCCGCTCCCGGCTCAAAAGTTTTCTGCCGCATTCTCTGCGACGGCGCCGGCGCGGAATGGCCGCTGTCGCGCAAATTCGGCTGCGTGCCTGAAATGGCCGGGGCCGTGCTTGAACACGCTCACCGCCTGGGGCTCGCAGCCCATGGCATCTCCTTCCACGTGGGTTCGCAGCAGCGCAACCCGCGCATGTGGGACGGCGCTCTGAAAGCCTCGGCGGCGATTTTCCGCGATCTCGCGGAGAAGGGCATCTTTTTGCAGATGGTCAATCTGGGCGGCGGCTTCCCGACGAAATATCTGAAGGATGTTCCGGCGGTGAAGAGCTATGGCCAGACGATCTTCCGCTCGCTGCGCAAGCATTTCGGCAACCAGATTCCCGAGACCATTATCGAGCCCGGCCGCGGCATGGTCGGCAATGCGGGAATCATCGAGGCCGAGGTCGTGCTCATCTCGAAGAAGTCGGCTGACGACACGGTGAAGTGGGTCTATCTCGACATCGGCAAGTTCAACGGATTGGCCGAGACCATGGATGAAATGATCCGCTATCCCATCCGCACGCCCAACGACGGCGACGCGGTGGAGCCGTGCGTTCTTGCCGGCCCCACGTGCGACAGCGTCGATGTGCTCTATGAAAAAGAGCCGTGCATGCTGCCGGTCAGCCTGGAAATCGGCGCGAAAGTGCTGATCGATGGCACGGGCGCCTATACGACGACCTACTCGGCCGTTGGCTTCAACGGATTTCCGCCGCTGAAGTCGTACGTGATTTGAAGAGCATAAAAGCGGCGGCGAAGGGAATTTCGCCGCCGCCAAGGCTCTGTTTGCGCTGTTCCCCCAATCCCAATCGGCCTCATCGGAGGCGCGAGGGTTGTCCTGCTCACCCGAGGTGACCGCGATGACTTTCCTTGCCGCACAGACCCGTGACCGCAAATCGGATCGGCCCGCCGCCGTGGCCTCGCCGCTCGTCATCCGCGAGGAGACGCGCGGTGATTTCGCCGCCCGCGAGGCGCTGCTGAATGCGGCTCTCGGCCCGGCGCGTTTTGAGAAAACCAGCGAGCGCCTGCGCGAGGGCCGCAAGCCCGCGCGGGGACTGGCGCTTGCGGCTTCTCTGAACGGCAAAGTCGTCGGCACCGTGCGGCTCTGGCATATCGACGCCGGCCGCGCGCCCGCGTTGCTGCTCGGCCCGCTTGCGGTCAGCGCGGAGCATCGTTCGCTCGGCATCGGCGCGGCGCTAATGCGCTCGGCCCTGCGCCGCGCCCGCATGCGCGGCCACAAAGCGGTGCTGCTCGTCGGCGACGCGGCTTATTATGAGCGCTTCGGCTTTTCGCGCGCGCGCGCTGTTGCGCTCGAAATGCCCGGCCCGGTCGATGATTCGCGGTTTCTCGCGCTGGAACTTGCGCCGGGAGCGCTGGGGCGGGCGGCGGGCAAGGTAACGCCGGCGTGCGAATTCGCCGGCGCCCCGGCGCTGCGGATGGCCGCGTAAGGCGGGTCCGGCTGCCAATAAAGGGCCTATCAACCTGCCCTAAATGGCCTCGCCGACGGGCAAAACTACATAGCCCAAGCAACGCCCCCGAACGAGCCCGCGCTCAGCGGGCCCTCGCGAAAACGCGACAATCGGACAAAAAAGTGTCAATTCCGCAACACCATGGCAAAGAATGCCTTTTTTGAGGCGGAAAGGGCTCGTTTTCAGGCGGCAGCGCTTTACAGGGCGACCGTCCCGGCACATCGTCACCTCCACGCTATCGTTAACTAAGTCCAGAGCGACGCAAACGGTGAGACCGTTTTACGCTATGAATTGGAAAAATTCGCGGAACACCGTTTCGCTTCGGGAGGGCTAGATGCAACACTTGAATAAACTTCTTCTGAGTTCCGCCACGGGCCTTCTGGCCATGGCAGGCGCGCAGGCCGCTGACCTGCCCTCGCGCAAGTCCGGCCCTGTTTCGTATGTGAAAATCTGCGATGCCTATGGCAAAGGTTTTTTCACCCTTCCCGGTTCTGACACCTGCCTGCGCATTGCCGGGTTCGTGCGCGTGGAAGCCCAGTATACGCCCGGCCAGCGGATCGTGAACCTCGCCACCGGTTTGACCTCGCAGGTCGCCGGCGCCATAGATTCGACCGGCATCGAATCGCGCGGCCGGTTCGATCTTGACGCCCGCACCTCGACAGACACCGGGGTAGTGAGGACTTTCGTCCGCATCCGCGCGCTGAATTCGACCGGCATCCGCCGGAACCCTGGGTATAACAATTTCCAAACGAGTTACGCGACCAACGGCAGCGCCACCGCCATTACCCTTGAGCGGGCCTTTGTTCAATGGCAGGGCTTCACCTTCGGCCTTATCGGCTCGGAAATCGCCGGCCTCTGGCCGTCGGGCGCGATTGTCGGCGGCGTCGCTGATTTCACTTCGGGCTATACCAACGGCGTCAAGGGCCTTGCCTACACGGCGAAATTTGGCGGCGGCTGGACGGCGATCGTGGAAATCCACGACCGCACGGACGCCGGCCACGATCCGCAGCCTTTCGTTGCCGCCGGCGTCGCACCCCTGCTGGTGCCGACACAGTTCAGCTCCACCTACAATCACACGCCGACCACCGGCTTCAACCTCTTGGGCGTGCTGCGTTATGAGCAGCCCTGGGGCGGTGTGGAAATCAACGGCGGGGTAGGCAACAACTCGACCTCGGTCGGCCCGCTGCCGAATGCCAACGGTTCGGCCGTCACTCCCCTGCTGGGCAGCCAGTCGATGATCTCATGGGCGCTCAACTCAACCCTGCAGATCAATTTGCCGATGATCGCGGCGGGCGACGCCTTCTTCGTCAACGTCAGCTATGGCAAAGGCCTGCTGGGCTATGTCACCGCCCCCGACAGCGTCAATACCCTCGTCAACGATGCCGGCAACCGCCGGGTTCTCGGCGGCGTGATCGTCAACCCGTCCAACATCCAAGCGACGACGGCGACCGCCGGCGGGGCTCCGCTGAGCTTCGCGAATGTGGGCGCTTTTCAAGCCACGGCCTTGTTCACCCACTACTGGTCGCCGCAGTGGCGTTCGCATTTCTCCGTCGCCTACCTGCAGCTGACGCCGCCGACAGCATTTAACCCGGTGGGCGGCTTGAACACCCAACTCGGCAAGTCCTCCATCTGGGCGGTCAAGGGCAACATCATCTACTCCCCCGTCAAGGAATTCGACGTGGGCGTGGAGGCCGGCTACGGCCAGATGCGGCTTTCGATCCAGAACCCGACGGCTGCCTTTATCGCCGCCGGCTCGCCTGGTCTGAAAGAAGGCAACTGGACCGGAAAGTTCCGCGTTTCGCGCTTCTTCTGATCCTGCTGAATTAACAAACCGCCGGCGTTCGGAATATTCCGGCGCCGGCGGTTTTTTATTGCCGATTTGAACGCGCGCCGAATGATGCGCGCGCTTCGGCGTTTCATTCTGTCAAGCTGAAAATCCCGTTGACGCCGCTCGCCGGATTGTTTCACAACGGCGCGCGTTGACGGACAAAGGCATAAGCCGCCCCAAAAGCCTCCCTAAAATTCAGGAGTTGAGAATGACCGATTGGCCCGTGCATGGCGCCATCACCGGCCCCATTGTGATGATCGGCTTCGGCTCGATCGGCAAGGGCACGCTTCCCCTGATCGAACGCCATCTCCAATTCGATAAAAGCCGCGTCACCGTCATCGATCCCGATGACAGCGTCCGCGCGCTGCTGAAGAAACACGGTGTGAAATTCCTGCATCTGCCGATCACCCGCGAAAATTACCGCGGGATTCTCGGCCCGCTGCTGACGGAGGGCGAAGGCCAGGGCTTTTGCGTCAATCTCTCCGTTGACACCTCCTCGCTTGCCATCATGGAATTCTGCCGCGGGATAGGCGCGCTCTATATCGACACTGTCGTCGAGCCCTGGCCCGGCTTTTATTTCGATAAAAATCTGGGCACGGAGGATCGCACCAATTACGCCCTGCGCGAGAGCGTGCTCGCCGCGCGGCGGAAGAATCCCGGCGGCGTCACCGCCGTCTCCTGCTGCGGCGCCAATCCCGGCATGGTCTCGTGGTTCGTCAAACGGGCGCTGGTCAATCTCGCCGCCGATCTGGGCGACCAGGAGCCCGAGCCCAAAAACCGTGATGAATGGTCGCGTCTGGCCATGCGCCTCGGCGTCAAAGGCATTCACATCGCAGAGCGCGACACGCAGCGCGCCAAAAAGCCCAAACCGCCCGGCGTTTTCGTCAATACATGGTCGGTTGAGGGCTTTTTGTCAGAGGGCATGCAGCCGGCGGAGCTTGGCTGGGGCACCCACGAAAAATGGAAACCCGCCAATGCGGGAAGCCACGCCAAAGGCTGCGGCGCGGCGATTTTTCTGAAACAGCCCGGCGCCAACACACGCGTGCGAAGCTGGTGCCCGACGCCGGGCGCGCAATACGGTTTCCTCGTCACTCACAACGAGGCGATTTCCATCGCCGACTATCTCACGGTTCGCGATACGGATGGCGCGGCGCTCTACCGCCCCACCTGCCACTACGCTTATCATCCCGCCAATGACGCGGTGCTGTCGCTGCATGAAATGTTCGGCCAGGCCGGCAGCATGCAGGAGGAGCACCACATTCTCGGCGAGAGCGAAATCGCCGATGGGATTGACGAGCTTGGCGTGCTGCTGTTCGGCCACGGCAAAAACGCCTATTGGCATGGCTCGCGGCTTTCCATCGGGGAGACGCGGCGCATCGCGCCGAATCAGAATGCCACAGGCCTCCAGGTGACCTCCGCCGTGCTGGCGGGAATGGTCTGGGCGCTGGAAAACCCCAAAGCCGGAATCACCGAGGCGGACGAAATGGATTTCCGCCGCTGTCTCGAAGTGCAATCGCCCTATCTCGGCCCGGTCACCGGCGCCTATACCGACTGGACGCCGCTGACAGACCGCCCCGGCTTCTTCCCCGAGGATATCGACGAAAGCGACCCCTGGCAGTTCCGCAACGTTCTCGTCAGGTGAATGCGGATCAGCAGGCAAAACAGCCGGTTTGCCAAAACGCCGGCGCGTGGCAAACTCGCCCCATGGCTCTGGATGTCGGCGATCTCCGCTCGTTTTACGCCGCGCCGCTTGGGCGCGTGGCGCAACGCTATATCGGCGCCATCGTGCGGGGCCGCTGGGGCAGCGTCAGCGGCCTCTCGGTGCTCGGCATAGGCTATGCGACGCCGTGGCTGGATCCGTTCCGCCAAACCGCCCTGCGCGCCATCGCCTTCATGCCGGCCGAACAGGGCGTCGTGAACTGGCCGGTGGAGGGCGGCATATCCTCGACCGCGCTGGTCGACACCACAATGATGCCGCTGCCCGATTCGTGCATGGACCGCATCCTCGTCATCCACGCCCTTGAAATGTGCGAAACCCCGCGCGATCTGCTCTCCGAAGTATGGCGCATCCTGACGCCCGGCGGGCGGATGCTGCTGGCGGCGCCCAACCGCCGAAGCGTTTGGGCCCGGATGGACACAACCCCCTTCGGCCAGGGCCAGCCCTATTCCCGCGGCCAGCTTCGCGCTCTGCTTCGGGAAGCCCAGTTCTCGCCGATCCATGAGACCGAGGCGCTGTACGGGCCGCCGTTCGCGCGGCCGTCGTTCCTGAGCCTCGCCAGCGCCTTTGAGCGGGTCGGCGCGCGCCTTGGCCTGCCTGGGGCAGGCGTTCACATCATCGAGGCGACCAAACAAGTGTACCGTCTTGTCGGCGCGCGAAAAGTGTCGCGCCGCGCCCTGCCGCAGCTGGAGCCGGCGCTGGCGCCAACCCCGGCGGGGCGGATGAGCGCGCGCCGGTTGCCCAGCCAAGGGGAGATCACGTGACGCGGCCGCCCGCTTCCAAGATCACCCGCCGCGCTGTCATCGGCGCGGCCCTTGCGGCGGCGCTGCCCCGCGCGGGCGCCGCCGCCGTTATCGACAAGCCAGCGCGCATGGTCGTCGGCTTTCCGCCCGGCGGCTCGACCGATGTGATGGCGCGGCTGATCACAAGCCAGATGCGCGACTGGGCGCCTTCCCTGCTGGTCGACAACCGCAGCGGCGCGGCGGGACGGCTCGGCGCGGAAAACGTCAAATTGAGCCCGCCGGACGGCTCGGTGATGCTGCTGACGCCGGCTTCGACGCACGTCATTTATCCCCACATCTACCACTCGCTGTCCTACGACCCGCTGAGGGATTTTGAGCCGGTGACGAGTGTTTTCTCCACCGCCTTTACGCTGGCCGTTGGCCCCATGGTGCCCCCCGATGTGAAGACGCCCGAAGATTTTGCGGTCTGGTGCAGGGCCAATCCGGCGCGGTCTTTTTACGGCAGTTCGGGCGCCGGCTCCATGCCGCATTTCGCCGGCGTGATGGCCGCGCGCAGCCTCGGCTTCGAATTCACCCATGTGCCTTTCCGCGGCGCGGCCCCGGCGATGCAGGATATGATATCCGGCCAGATCGCGGCGAATATGGCGGTGATCTTCAACGTGCTGCCGCTGATTGAAGCGGGCAGAGCGCGCGCGCTCGCCACAACGGGCGCGGCGCGCTCGCACTGGCTGCCGGACACGCCGACCTTCGCGGAGCTCGGCTATCCGGACGCGCTCGCGGAGGAATGGTTCGGCGTTTTCATGCCGTCGGGGACGCCGGCGCCGCTGGTCGCGCGGGCCAACGAATCGATCCGCCTCGCGCTGCAAATGAGCGAGGTGAAGGCCGCGATCGAAAGGATGGCGGTCGAAGCGGTGTCGCAAACGCCAGCCGATTTCGCGAGGATAATCCACGAGGACACCGAGAAGTGGCGCGCCGTCGTCGCCGCCACCGGTTTCACGATGGACGACTGAGAGGCGCCGCTCCCGCGATAAAGTCCGCCGCCCGCTCGGCGATCATCAGCACGGCGGCATTGATATGCGCGCCGACAATGCTGGGCATCGCCGAGGCGTCAGCGACGCGCAGGCCCTGCGTCCCCAGCACGCGCAATTGCGGATCCAGCACGGTCCCCATCGGACAGGTGCCGCAGGGGTGATGCACGGTGATCGCTGTCTTGCGGAACCATTCCTCGATATCGCCGTCGGTTTTTACCGGCGGAGGTCCGACGGGGCGGCCTTTGAACGCCGTCATCGCCGGCTGGTTTGCCACCTCCAGCGCGAGGCGCGTGCCTTTGATGATGGTTTTGAGATCATCGGGATGGCTAAGGAAATTATAGCGGATCAGCGGCTTTGCGAGCGGATCGGCGGAGGCGAGCCGCACTTCGCCGCGGCTTTTCTGGCGCATCAGCGCGGGGCGTATGGAGAAGGCATCCTCAAACGGTTTCCACAGGCCGGGCATCCACAAATGCGCATTGCCGGCCGTGCCGCGGAAAATAAACTCGATATCGGGATATTCGAGCGAGGCATCGGTCTTGATGAAAGCGAAGAGATTGCCCGGCAAATCCGTGCCGGGCCCGGTGCCGAACAGCCATGCCTGAAGGACCGCCAGACTCATGCGGTCAAGGCGCATCAAGTCATGGAACGGGCCGTTGCCGTTGCGCGCCCAGGAGAACCACGCGGCCAGATGATCCTGCAGATTGCCGCCGACGGGCAGATCGACAATTGTTTTGATGCCGTGCTGTTTCAAATGCGCGTCCGGCCCGATGCCCGACAGCATCAAAAGCTGCGGCGCGTTGAAGGCGCCGGAGCAGACAAGCACTTCTTTGTCAGCGCGGACGGTGTGGGTCCGCCCGCCGCATTTGTATTCAACGCCGGCGGCGCGGGTGCCCTCAAACAGAATGCGCGTGGCATGGGCCTTGATTTGAAGCGTCAGGTTTTCGCGCCCCAGGGCGGGATGCAGATGCGCCTGCGCGGAGGAATGGCGGCGGCCGTTTTTAATTGTCTGCTGGGTGCGGCCGAAGCCCTCTGTCGCCGCGCCGTTGAAATCAGCGTTGGCGGGAAAACCGGTCGCCTGGCCCGCTTCAATCCATGCGGCGAACAGCGGATCGGGCAGCGCGCCCCAGCGCGTGTGAATCTCTCCCGAGCCGCCGCGCCATTCGTTTTCGCCTTCGCACCAGGTCTCGCCGCGTTTAAAATAGGGCAGCACCTCCCGGTAAGACCAGCCCGCCGCGCCCTCCTCGCGCGCCCAGCGGTCGTAGTCGCCTTTGTCGCCGCGCGTGTAAGCCATGACGTTGATGGAATGCGAGCCGCCCAGCACTTTGCCGCGCATCGCCTCGATGGAGCGGCCCTGAAGCGCCGGATCAGGCTCGGCGTCATAGCCCCAGTCATGCAGGCGGTATTGATGCATCTTGCCGAGGCCGACGGGAATGTGGATGAGCGGATCGATATCCCGCCCGCCGGCCTCCAGAATCAGAACGCTGTCCGCGCCCGACGCGCTCAGCCGGTTGGCGAGCACGCAGCCCGCCGATCCCGCGCCGATGATGACATAATCGTAGCCCCGCGCCGCGGTCATCCGCATTTCCCCTTGGGAATCCCGCGCGACAAAGCGCGTTCCTACTTCGCCTTCTCCGGCCTGAGAACAAGCTTTTGCACGCGCCAGTTCAGAACCTCGGCGACGTAAAGCTCGTTCTCGGAAGGGCAGGCGATTTCATGTATCCAGCCGAACTGCTTCAATTGCTTGCCCGCCTTGCCGAGCACCCCCAGCAGTTTTCCATCGAGCGTGAACTTGTAAATGCGCCCGGGGAAAGCGTCGGACGTGTAGAGATATTGCACCGGCCCCGGCGTGATGCACACCGCCCATGGCGCGCCCGGCATTTGCGTCATCGCGCCGGTATAGCCCTGCAATGTCGGCGGCGGATTGCCGATGGCCGGCTTTGCGCCCTCCGGCAGCGGCGCGTCAATGCTGATGGCGCGCAGAAATTTTCCGTCGCCGTCAAACTCCTGTATGCGGCGGTTGCCCCGGTCGGCGACGTAAATATTGCCTTTTGCGTCCGCCGCGATGGAATGCGGTGTGTCGAACTGCCCTTCGGCTTTGCCGGGCGAGCCCCAGGACATCACCCAGTCGCCGTTTTTATCGACCTTGCCGATGCGCGAATTCCAGTAGCCGTCGCTGATATAGGAATTGCCCTGCGGGTCCCAGGCAACGTCGGTCGGCTGGCGGAAACGGCCATTGTCGAAACTGGTGGGTTTGGGATGACCGGCGCGCTTGTAAGGCTCGGACTCCTCGTCCGACGCCTCCGCCTTGCGGCCGAAGACCTGCTCAACGCGCCCTTGCGGATTGAACTTCACGACCATGTCGGAGCCTTTGTCGACGGTC
Source organism: Hyphomicrobiales bacterium (assembly GCA_025362655.1). GTDB lineage: Bacteria > Pseudomonadota > Alphaproteobacteria > Rhizobiales > Beijerinckiaceae > Terripilifer. Next base: position 15,094 of record JANYFM010000303.1, read on the forward strand.
CAGATATTGTCGTCTTTATCGACCCGCACCACGTGGGCGTAGGACCAAGCATACAAGTTCTTGCCGATTTCCCGGATGAAGCGCCCGTCCGGCCCGAACTCCAGAAGCTGCGATGCCTGCGCGCGGTAGGCCGCGCCGGTGACATTGCCGCGGTGAAACACGAAGACATGTTTCTTCGAATTGACCGCGACGCCGGCGGCCTCGCCCATGTGAATATCGGCGGGCAGCTTGAAAAAATTCGGCACGGAATCAAAAGGGATTTCCGGCGGCGATTGAGCGAGGGCCGGCAGCCCGGCCAGCGTGACAGCCACGGCAAGCGCGTATTTCATAAATTCCTCCCCAGGTGTCCGCGCGCTTTCCGCGCTCTATGCCCGCAAGCTCGCACGGCCCGGGGCAATTGAAAAGCGCCGGCGTCTCCCCCGTTTTTAGAACGGGTGATACTGGCCCGCCCAGGTCTCGCTCAGCACCCGGTCCCCGGCGCGCAAATAGCAGCGCAGCTCCACAGGCTCTTCGCCTTCAACCGCCAGATCGAACTGCGTGCGCCAATGGCCGGCGACGCCGTTGGGCACGGCCTCCGTCAGGCGGTAATCAGTGAACGATCCGCGCGACGTCCACAGCACCGGCTCCGGCTTCACGCCGAAGGGAATCTCCTTCAGCGGCCCGCCGAGAAACTCCACCAGAAACTTGCGCACCGCCTTTGGGCGCGGCTGGCCGGGCTGGCCGCCATTGCCGAGCCGCGTGGCAACACAGCGCGCCAGCGGGCCGGGATAGGGCTCATCCGCCAGCCAGTGCAGCTTGTAACGCAGATGATATTCGCCGCCCGCCTTTGCCGGCCCGGCGGGCACCCACATGGCGACGATATTGTCATGGATTTCATCATCGGTGGGAATCTCGATGAGCTGCACGGCGCCCTTGCCCCAGTCGCCAAGGGGCTCGACCCAAAGGCTCGGGCGCTTTTCATAATAAACGCCGTCGCCGTAATTGTTGAATTCGCGGTCGCGCTGCATCAATCCAAAACCGCGCGGATTTTCGTCGCCGAAAGCCGACACCATGACGCGGCCTGGATTGTTGAGCGGGCGCCAGATGCGCTCGCCCGCGCCCGTCCAAAGCGCCAGTCCGTCGCTGTCATGCACCTCCGGGCGCCAGTCAACGGCGGTGGGTTTTCGCGTCTCCGAGAACCAATACATCGAAGTGCACGGCGCAATGCCAAACCGCGCGACATCCTTTCGCAGGAACAAAGCCTGTTCGATATCCATGACAACGCCTTTGCCGCGCGTCATCAATAACTTGTACGCGCCGACGATGGACGGGCCCTCCAGCAGCGCCGACACGCTGACGGAATTGCCCTCCTGCGCGCCGATATAAACCTTGGTGAAATCCGGAAATTCCTCCGCCCTTCCCGCGGCGGCCGGATCGATGGCGATGCCGCGCGCCGAGAGCCCGTATTGGTAGAGTTCGCCGATGGCGCGGAAATACGACGCGCCGAGAAACGCGGCCCAGTCGTTTTTGCGCCAGTCGATCACGCCATTGCGCGGCTCCTGAAAACGAAAGCCGGCAAAGCCCGCTCCCGGCGGCAATTGGCGCGCCGGCGAATCCGCGGGCATGTCAAAATAAGCGGGATCGTAGAGGATCGCCCGCGCGCTATCGCCCTCAACGAGGTGAATATCGACCGCCTTTTGAAAATAGCGCCCGAGGTGGAAGAACGTGACAGGGAAATTTCCAGGCCCGTTGGCGAATGGCGCCGCCTGCGTGTTAAACTGGATTTTTCCCCAGGCGTCGTAATCGATCTTTTCGAGGATTTCCGGGGAAGGCCGGGCCGGTCCCTCATAGGGTCCGCGCGCCATGCGCCGCGCGGTGTCCTTAAGGCGCTCAAAAGAAAATGGCTGCGCGGGGCCGAATTTCAGTTCGGCGGCAGCGGCGGCTTCAGCGCCCAGCCCCGCTATCCCGGCGGCGGCGGAGCCCGCCAGCGCTCGCACGGCGGCGCGCCGGCTGATCGTTCGTGTCATCGCGCTCATCCCGCATTTGCCCCGGCGGCGGGCCGAATCGCGCCAAAGCCGTCGCCCGTCAATCGCAGGGAAATGGCGGTTGGGCCGGACAAATGCAAGACGAGGGTTCAGCCTTTGCGCCGGTCGAGGGAATAGCGGCCCGGGCCGGTGACATAAAATGCCAGCAGGGCGCCGGCGATGGCGACGTTTTTGAGGAAATGGTTGAGTTGATTGGGATCGGCAAAGTTCGCGTGGGCAAAACAGGCCGCGCCAATTGAGAACGCGCCTATGGCCAGCGCGGTGCAGCGTGTCATGTAACCCGTCAGCATGAACAAGCCCGCAATCATCTCAAACGCGATGATCAGCGGCGTCGCGAACCGCGGCATGGGAACGCCGAGCTTTTCGAAATAGCCGGTCATGAAACCGTATCCCCTGATTTTGCCGTAAGCGGCGATCAGAAACAGAGCGGAGACCATGATGCGTCCAATGAGCAGCAGCAGATCGGACGAGGCGCTTTGGCGGGGGTTGTCGGGCATGGATTATCTCCAAAGATGGATGACCTGATGCTTCGCAACGGCGGGAAGGGCGGGGCGGAGGAGCAGGCAGGCGGCGAAAAGAAAACGGCTTCACAGCGGGCTTCCTGAAATCGGGACGCGCCGGATATCCGCATGTTTTTCGGCGCGCGGCAAGCGGGGCGGAGTTGAACGCCGTTCCCTGGTGAGCCAGGATAAGCCGCTGAAAACCGGGGAGCTTCGGCCATGGGCGAAAACACCAAGGGAAAATTCGGCGATATGGAGCGCGCCATCGCGCCCAAACTCGCTGAACTCACCGAGCACGTGCTGTACGGCGATATCTGGGAGCGCCCGGGCTTAAGCAAACGCGACCGCAGCCTCGCCACGCTCAGCGCGCTGGTGGGCATGTATCGTCTGGAGCAGATAGGCATGCACGTCGAGCGCGCCGTTGAAAACGGCGTGACGCGGGAGGAGATCGGCGAGCTGCTGACCCATCTGGCGTTTTACTGCGGCTGGCCGGCCGCGGTCTCCGCCGCGCGGATCGCGGACAAAGCGGCGAAGCCTCCAGCCCGCTAAAGCCGCCGGTGTTTGACGGGAAAGGAACGCGCAATGAAAACAGGGCTTGTCGGTTTGGGGCGCATGGGATCGGCCATCGCGCAGCGCCTGCGTGAATGCGGCGTCACAACGCTCGGCTGGGACGCCAGCGCCAAGGCGCGCGAGGCGCACGCGGCGCGCGGCTTCGAAGTCGCGGCCAGCCCTCGCGCCGTGGCGGAGCCTTGCGATGTGACCATCTCAATTATCACCGAGGACAAGGGCGTGCGGCGCATTTTCACCGGTCCCGATGGGTTCCTTGCCGGCCCCGCTGAGGGAAAGCTGTTCATCGAGATGAGCACGCTCCAGCCTGCCACGCACCGCGAACTCGCGCCGTTGGTGAAGGCCAAAGGCGCGCGCATGGTGGATTCGCCCGTGATGGGGTCCATACCCACCGTGCGCGAGGGCAAACTGCTGGCGCTGGTCGGCGGCGAGCCGGAGGACGCGGAGCGCGCCCGCGGCACGCTGGGGCACTTGACCCGCCGCATCGCCCATATCGGCCCCAATGGCGCGGGCTGCGCCATGAAGCTGGCGGTCAATCTGGGCATGGCCGTCTATCTGCAATCCCTCGCTGAGGCGTTTTCGCTGGGACAGTCGGAAGGGCTCTCGATGGAACAGATGCTCGACATTTTCAGCGATGCGCCGACCGCCAGCCCGTGGCTGAAGGGCAAAGCGCCGGTGTTGCGCGGCGAGCCCGCCGACATAACCCTCGACATCGCGACCATCCGCAAGGATGTGATGTCCGCCATTGCCACAGGCGCGCGCAATGGCGTCGGCCTGCCGGCGGGCACCGGCGCGCTGGGCGCGCTGTCGGCGGCGGTCGCGGGAGGCTGGGGCGGCAGGGATCTGGCGGAACTGCCGCGCTATTACCGCGAATTCATGCTGCAAAAATACGAGTGAGGCATGACCGATTGGAAGCCCTTGCGCGCGGGCGGCTCCTGATGCAGCTTCGCGGCAGGACGAAAGACCCGCCATGGGGAGGCTGACGGCATGCGTATTGCTTCAGTAATTACGGCGGCGCTGGCGGCCGCGGCCCTTGGTTTCAGCGCGCAGGCGCCGGCCTGGCCCGTCAAACCCATCCGCCTCATCGCCTCAATCGCGGCGGGCAGCGTCACCGATATTATCCTGCGCGCAACGGCGGCAAAACTCCAGCCGCGCCTCGGCCAGC
>JANYFM010000328.1 GCA_025362655.1 Hyphomicrobiales bacterium
CCTGGCCCGGGTTCAATCCCCCGCCGCCTTCAACGCTTGATAGCCCGCCAGCGCCGCCTCCCGCGCTGCCGCGTGGTCGACAATCGGCCGCGGATAATCGCGGCCCAGCACAACGCCCGCCTTCGCCAAAACCTCCGCGGCCGCCAGAAACGGCGCGTGGATGAATTCATTCGGCAGACGCGCCAGCTCTGGACACCAGCGCCGGACATAATCGCCTTCGGGATCGAATTTCGTCCCCTGCGACATCGGGTTGAAAATGCGGAAATAGGGCGCGGCATCGGCGCCGCTTCCCGCCACCCATTGCCAGCCCGCCGCATTGTTGGCGAGGTCCGCGTCGAGCAGCGTATCCCAGAACCAGTCCTCCCCGGCGCGCCAATGGAGACGCAAATGCTTGATCAGAAAGCTCGCCGTGATCATCCGCACGCGGTTTTGCATCGTCCCGGTTTGCCACAGCTCGCGCATGCCCGCGTCGACCATGGGATAGCCGGTCATGCCGCGCTGCCAGGCTTTGAGATCGGCTGCATCCTCGCGCCATGGATAAGCATCGAAGGCCGGCTTCCAATTGGCGTCGGGGAGCGAGGGAAAATGATACAGCAGGTGATGCGAGAACTCGCGCCAGCCGATCTCGCTTAGAAATTTGTCAGCGTCACGGCTTTTGGCGGAATCGGAATCGCCCGCCATTCGCGCGGCGGCGGCGATCTGCCTTGGCGAGATTTCACCCCAGTGCAAATGCGGCGACAGGCGCGAGGCATGAGTCAGGTCCGGGCGGTCGCGCAGGTCGGCATAGCCGCGCAGATCGGCATCGAGAAAATCCGCCAGCCGCCTTTGCGCGCCGGCCTCGCCCGGCGTCCAGATTGTCTCCCAGCCCGCCGCCCAATCGGGGTTTTTCGGCGCGAGCTTCAGCGCTTCAAGCGCAAGTCCGCCGGCGGGAAGTTCGACCGTGAATTGAGGCGTGCGGGCGGGCGGCGGGAACGGGCGGGCCCGGCAGCTTTTCCAATAGGGCGTGAAAACCTTAAAAGGCGCGCCGCTGAGGTTTTTCACCTCCCACGGCTCGTTGAGCAGGCTGGCGTTGAAACTGCGCGCATCGATGCCCGTTTGCGCCAGCCCCGCTTTGATGACGCTGTCGCGCGCGATGGCCGATGGCTCGTAACAGCGGTTCCACACGACGGCGTCCGCGCCGGCTGATTTCGCGAGTTCGGGAATGAGCAGCCGGGGATCGCCGCGCAGAAACAGCATCCCTCCGAGGCTGTCACGCAGGGCCGCCAGCGAATGATGCAGCCACCAGCGGCTGGCCCCGCCGATACGCCAAGCGGGAGGCGGCGTGACATCGTCAAGGATATAAACGGGGATGACCGTTCCCGCGCCGGCAGCTTCAGCGAGGGCGGGATTGTCCGCGAGGCGCAAATCCTGGCGGACCCAGAGGATCGTTTTCATCAGGCTCGACAGCCTCGCGCAAAAACGGCGGCGCGCCTCGCTCCGGCATAGGAGACGTGCATTCTAGCACAGCCGCCGCGCGAAGCGATTGTTCCCGGCTGCCGGAAATGCCATTCTCTCCGAATAAATCCTTGGAGGACGCATCGATGCGTAACACAGCCGCCGCCGCGCTCGCAGCCCTTGGCATCGCGCTTGCGGCGCCTGCGCCCGCGCAGGAGGACCGCGACGCGCAATTTGGCACGGTCCATTTCGAGACCTCCTGCAACGAGAGCGCGGCGCGGCGCTTTGACCGCGCCATGCGCTATCAGCACTCCTTTTGGTACAATCCCGCCCGCGAAGTCTTTGAGGAGGCGGCGCAGGCCGATCCGCAATGCGCCATCTCCCATTGGGGCGCCGCGCTGTCGTTGCTGAGCAATCCCCATGGCCCCATTCCCGCGCCCAATCTGGCGACCGGCCTCGCCGCCATCCGCAAAGCGCAGGACATCGGCGCGAAGACGGAGCGCGAGCGCGGCTATATAAACGCACTCGCCAACATGTACGCCGACTATGAGAAGCTGGATCACCGCGCCCGCATCGGCAAATATCTCAAAGCGATGGAGGCTTTGGCGGCGAAATATCCCGACGATGACGAGGCGCAAATTTTCTACGCCATCACCCTGAACACCTCCGCCTCGCCGCAGGATAAAACCTATGCCCAGCAATTGAAGGGCGCGGCGATCCTCGAGCCGATGTGGAAACGGCTGCCCCGCCACCCCGGCATCGCCCATTATCTGATCCATCTCTACGACACGCCCGCTTTGGCCGAAAAAGGCTTGGAGGCTGCCACGAAATATGCCGGCATCGCCCCGGGCGCGCCGCACGCCCAGCATATGCCCTCGCATATTTTCACCCGCGTCGGTTATTGGCGCGAATCCATCGCCTCCAACACCGCCTCCGCCAAGGCCGCGCGCGAGGGCCGCGATTACAGCGAGCTGATGCACGCGACGGATTACATGGTCTATGCCTATTTGCAGATGGCGCAGGATGGACGCGCCCGCGCCGCCGCCGAAGAGCAGGTGGAAACCTACGAGCGCGCCAAGGCGGTTAATTCCGTCGGCGCCGGCGCTTATGCTCTTGCCGCAAGCCCGGCGCGCATCGCCGTGGAGCGCGGCGACTGGAAGGCGGCGGCGCAATTGCCTTTGCGCGAGGGGCCTTTTCTCAATGCGCTGGCCGTTACCCGGTTTGCCCGCGCGCTGGGCGCGGCGCGTTCCGGCGACCCGGGTGCCGCCAAGCCCGAAATCGCCGAATTGCGCAAAATCAGCGCCGCTTTGCGTGAGGCGAAAGACGCTTACTGGCCTGTGATCGTCGATATTCAGGCCGAGGCGGCGACGGCTTTCATGCTGCTGGCGGAAGGCTCCCCCGAGGCGGCCCTGAAAACCCTCGCGGCAGCCGCCGACGCCGAGGACAAAACCGAGAAAGCGCCGGTCACACCGGGGCCGCTGGCGCCGGCGCGCGAATTGTACGGCGACATGCTGACGGGGCAGGGGCGATTTGCCGAAGCGCTGGCCGCTTATGAGGCGGTGCTGGCCAAAGAGCCCAACCGTTTCAACGCTTTTGCAGGCGCCGCGGCGGCAGCGGAAAAGCTCGGCGAAGGCGCTAAAGCCAAAGCCAAAGCCAATTATGCCCGGCTCGCCGCTCTCGCGGAAGGCTCTGATGCAGACCGCCCGCCGCTGGCGGCGGCGCGCGCGTATCTGGCGAAATGAGGCGCGTCGTCATCGTTTATACCGCTGCGTTGCTGGCTATCGCGGCGGTTGCCGCAGCGGGCGTGCAGGCTTGGTTTCAGGCCGGAGTCCAGCCGCTGCCCCGTGCGCCTGCTGCCGCCGAGGCGACCGCCCCGCCTAAAGGCTGGAGCGAAACCGCTTGGCCGTTTCTCAACGATCAATTCGGCATGGGCAGGGCCTTTGACTGCGCGGCGCGCGATTGCGGCGCGGCGATTCATGTCACCTTCCGCGCCAAGATCGGGTTCTGCAATTGCGCGACAGGCGTTTCCGATGACGAGGAGCTGGAGCGCATCGGCGATGTCGAAATGGCCGGCAAGACCTTCGCGCCCGCGTCGGCGGGCCGTGAAATCCGTGTCGGCTCCATGGCCGGCCGCAGCCGTGCCTACGCAAGCGGACGCGGCGACGCGCAAACGCAAATATTGTCGCTCGCCTTCAATGAGCGCTGCGACGTCATTGTGGCGACGGCCCGCTCGCCCGATGCGCGGCCGGATGCAATAGAGGGAAAGGCGCTGGAGTTTCTCAACAGCCCGCTCGTGCTGCGCTGGGCGGAACTGACACTGGGGCTGTAGGGGCGCCCCCCGCGCCCTGCGGCAATTCCCCCATTTGCGCCGCGTCACACAAGTGCTATGTGCCACTGCCAACCCTGCCTTGCGGGGAAAAACCCGCCCTGGTCCCGGCTTAGTTCCGGAAGGCCCTACGGAGTTGGCGCATGCCCGCGATGGAAAACAACCGTTTCGCTGAAGCTCTCACCTTTGACGATGTGCTGCTGCGCCCCGGCCATTCCCTTGTCATGCCCAGCGGGGTTGATCTGCGCACGCGGCTGACGCGGACAATCGCGCTGAATTTGCCGATCATTTCCTCTGCCATGGACACTGTGACCGAGGCGCGGCTGGCCATCGCCATGGCGCAGGCCGGCGGCATCGGGGTTATCCACCGCAATCTTGAGCCGCGGGAGCAGGCTGACGAGGTGCGCAAGGTCAAGCGCTTCGAAAGCGGCATGGTCGTCAACCCCATCACGATTTTCCCTGATGAGACCCTCGCCGACGCGCTGGCGCTGATGAAGCATCACGCCATATCCGGCATTCCCGTCGTTGAGCGGGGGACTGGCGGCAAACCGGCAAAACTATGCGGCATACTCACCAACCGCGATGTGCGGTTTGCCGACAATCCCGAACAGCCGGTGTCGGAGCTGATGACCAAAAAGCTGGTCACCGTCCGCGAGGGCGTCGGCAAGGAGGAGGCGCGCCGCCTGCTGCACCAGCACCGCATCGAAAAGCTGATCGTGGTTGATGATGAATTCCGCTGCGTCGGCCTCGTCACTGTCAAGGACATTGAGAAGGCGACAGCCCATCCCCATGCCTGCAAAGACGGCGAGGGACGCCTGCGTGTCGCCGCCGCCTCGACTGTCGGCGACAAAGGCTATGACCGCGCGCTGATGCTGATGGATGCCGGCGTCGACTGCATTGTCATCGACACCGCCCATGGCCATTCGCAATCCGTGCTGGATCAGGTCAACAGGATCAAGCGCGTTTCCAACGCGGTCTCCATCATGGCCGGCAATATAGCCACCGGCGACGGCGCGCGCGCGCTGATTGACGCCGGCGCGGACGCCATCAAAGTCGGCATCGGCCCCGGCTCGATCTGCACGACGCGCATTGTCGCGGGCGTCGGCGTGCCCCAGCTCACCGCCATCATGGAGGCGGCCGAGGCCGCCCATAAGAACGATGTGCCGGTCATCGCTGACGGCGGCATCAAATTTTCCGGCGATCTCGCCAAAGCCATCGCCGCCGGCGCCGATTGCGCCATGATCGGCTCCCTGCTGGCGGGCACCGACGAGAGCCCCGGAGAGGTGTTCCTTTATCAGGGCCGCAGTTACAAAGCCTATCGCGGAATGGGCTCGGTCGGCGCCATGGCGCGCGGCTCGGCGGATCGATATTTCCAGCAGGACATCAAAGACACCCTTAAACTCGTGCCCGAGGGCATTGAGGGCCAGGTGCCCTACAAGGGGCCTGTCGGCGCGGTTCTGCATCAGCTTGCCGGGGGCCTGCGCGCCGCCATGGGCTATGTCGGCGGCGCGACCATCCCCGAATTGCAAAAACGCGCGCAGTTCGTGCGGATTTCCAGCGCCGGCCTGCGCGAAAGCCACGTGCATGACGTCGCGGTGGTGCGCGAGGCGCCGAATTATCCGATGGGCGGGTGAGTCCCCGCCCCGCCGCTGGACGGGCCTTGGCGCGCGTGCTGATATCCGCCGGTCCGGCCGGCGGGGGGAAGGCAGGGGGAGCGCGCATTGATGAGACTGGGAGCCGCGCCGCATAAATCCCTGCTCGATCCCATCGAGACCGCCACGCGCGATGAGATTGCCGCGCTGCAATTAAAGCGCATGCGCGCCAGTTTCGAGCATGCCGTCGCCAATGTGCCTGCTTATGCGAAGAAATTCGCCGATGCGGGCGTCGCTCCCTCTGATCTGCGCTCGCTCGGCGATCTCGCCCGCTTTCCGTTTACCACCAAGGCGGATTTGCGCGATAATTACCCTTTCGGCATGTTTGCCGTGCCGCAGGACCGCATCGCCCGCATCCACGCCTCCTCCGGCACGACGGGCAAGCCCACGGTCGTCGGCTACACCAAGGCCGATTTGGATATGTGGGCCGGCCTCATCGCGCGCGCTTTGATCGCCGGCGGCGGCAGGGCCGGAATGAAAGCCCATAACGCTTACGGCTATGGCCTTTTTACCGGCGGCCTTGGCGTTCACGCCGGCGCCGAAAAACTCGGATGCGCGGTGATTCCTGTCTCGGGCGGGCAAACGCCGCGGCAGGTGCAATTGCTCGAGGATTTCCGTCCCGAAATCATTTTCTCGACGCCCTCCTATATGATGGTCATTCTCGATGAATACCGCCGCCAAGGCCTTGACCCCGCCACATGCTCTCTGCGTCTCGGCATTCTCGGCGCGGAACCCTGGACCAACGCCATGCGCGCCGAAATCGAAAGCGCGTTTGTGAACATGCACGCGCTTGATCATTTCGGTCTCTCCGAGGTCATCGGCCCCGGCGTCAGTTTTGAATGCGTCGAGACCAAGGACGGCCTGCACATCAACGAGGATCATTTCTATCCCGAGGTGATCGACCCCGAAACCGGCGCCGTGCTGCCCGACGGTGAAATCGGCGAGCTGGTTTTCACATCGCTCACCAAAGAGGCGCTGCCAATCATCCGCTACCGCACGCGGGATCTCAGCCGTTTGCTGCCGGGCACAGCGCGCAGTTTCCGCCGTATGGAAAAAGTCACAGGCCGCTCGGATGACATGATCATCCTGCGCGGCGTCAATGTATTCCCGACGCAGATTGAGGAGCGCCTGCTGGCGATTCCCGCGCTGGCCTCCCATTACCAGATTGTGCTGACCCGCGTGGACCGCCTCGACCGGATGGAAATCCGCGTTGAGGCGCGCCCGGGGACCGGCGCCGCCGCTCAGGCGCGCGCCGCCGCCGAGCTTGAACGCGCCGTTAAAGAACGCATAGGCGTCACCGCGGCCGTCACGGTGTGCGATCCTGAGAGCGTCGTGCGCTCGGAGGGCAAGGCGAAGCGGGTTGTGGACAGGCGGGACGCGCAATGAAGCGACAGATCACGGGAAGCAATCCATGAATGAGGAAACACTCGCCCCGCTGCGCGCCGCCGGCATTCCCGATGCGGCGATTGCCGCTTATGCCGCGCGCTCTCCCAAAGCGCCGGCGGATTTCGCCGGCGACGCGGTGCAAAACAGCGCCCTCTGGCAGGCATCCCTGGCTTTGCTCGGGCATCTGCCGGCCAAGCCTCAGCGTTCCCCGGCCCAGCGCGCCGCCGCCGCCGCGATCGGCGAGGCCGCGAGGGCGGCGCGCGAGGCTTTTCTAACCGCCCATGTGGAGACGGTCTATGACCATCTGACCGCCGGCAAAACCCGGTTCGTCCGCTTGGAAAACCTGATGTACGAGGCGGGCGCGCTGGTCCCGGGCCTGACGCCCTCCCGCGCCGCCGTCGCCGCCGAGAGCGCGTTGTTGCAAGGCCACAAAGAGGGCTTTGAGATCGATCAGGGCATATTCCTTGCCCATGCGCTGGCGAACCGCGAATGCGGGCGCCATCTCCTTCATGCGATGCTGCTGCCGCATCCGCGCAGCGCTGAGCACATGGAGAAATACGCCCGCGACGGCAGGCTCGATCTGGGCGCGGCGACGATAGAGCGAAAGGGCAAAGCCAGCTTTGTCTCCATCGTCAATCCCGCCGCTCTCAACGCCGAGGATGACGGCACGCTCGACGCGACGGAAATCTGCGTCGATCTCGCCACCCTCGATCCCCAAAGCGATATCGCGGTGCTGCGCGGCGGGCTGGTGGATCATCCCAAATACCGGGGCCGCCGGGTGTTCGGCAGCGGCATCAATCTGACGCATCTCTACCATGGCAAAATCAGCTATTCCTTTTACATGCGCCGCGATGCCGGCTTCGTCCACAAGCTGCTGCGCGGCGTCGCCGGGCCGGCGGCGCTGCCCGATGATTTCACGGGGTTTGGAACGGAAAAGCCGTGGATCGCCGCTGTCGAGGCTTTTGCCGTCGGCGGACATTGCCAGCTCCTGCTGACGATGGACTATGTGCTGGCGGCGGATGATGCGTTCATGACTTTGCCGGCGCGCAAAGAGGGCATTATCCCCGGCGCCGCCAATCTGCGTCTGCCGCGCTTTGTCGGAGACCGCATCGCGCGCCAGGCGATTCAATACGAGCGCAAACTCGTTTGCGACAGCCCCGAAGGGCGGCTCATCTGCGATGAGATCGCGCCGGCGCGCGACATGGACGCGGCCATAGCGCGGGTCATCGACGGGCTCACCAACGCCGGGGCCGTCAGCGCCGTCAGCAACCGACGCGCTTTCCGGGTGGGGCAGGAGCCTTTGGAAATGTTCCGGCAGTATATGGCTGTTTACGCGCGCGAGCAGGCCTATTGCCATTTCAGTCCGGCGCTGATCGCCAATCTTGAACGCAATTGGAACGCGCAGAACCGGAAGGTGTAGCGCCGGCCCATCGGATTTACAGCCGCGGATTTACAGCCGCGCTTGACCTCCGCAACACGACGCCCTATCGTTCATATATGAACCATGCTCCGTATCTCGTTCCTGTCTTCGCACTGATAATCCTAACGCTGGTTTTGCTGGTGGCGCAGGCGCGCGCCCGCATCGCATCGCTTAAAGCGGGCGAGGTCCGCATCAAGGATATCGCGCTGGGTCAGTCCGCCTGGCCGGCGCGCGCGACACAGCTGAACCGCGCCTATCAGAACCAGCTTGAATTGCCGGTGCTGTTTTACGCGCTGGTTGCCTTCGTGCTGATCACCGGCCGGCAGGACACGCTGTTTATGGCGCTGGAATGGCTGTTTGTCGCCGCGCGGCTGGCGCACGCCTACCTGCATGTCACCTCCAACAACGTGCTGCGCCGCTTCCAAGCCTATTCAGCGGGACTGGCGGTGCTGGTGCTGATGTGGGCGATATTCGCGATTCGCGAGATCGCGGGCATTTGACCGCCAGCGCCAAGCTCCCAGCGCCAAGCTCAATGTGATCAGCGGGCGGAAATAGCGGCTTATTCAGCAGACCCCCAAGTTAGGCGTTGCATCGCCCCGCCGTTCATGGAACGTCGCGCATCCTCCCCCGCCGGTCAATCAGACTATTCTGTCTGTCATTTTGGCCGTGACAAATTTATGGCAAAAACCAAATGACCCCCTCAGCCCGCCTCTCCGCCGCCATTGAAGTCCTTGGAGTGATGGAGACACAACACCGTCCCGCCTCCCTGGCGCTGAAAGACTGGGGCCAGTCACACCGCTTTGCCGGCTCCGGCGACCGCGCCGCGATCGGCACGCTGATTTTCGATACGATGCGCCGCCGCGCCTCCTCAGCCTGGATCATGGGCGCGCAAACCCCGCGCGCCATTCTGCTGGGCGTCCTGCGGCAAACGCGCGGCCTCGGCGCGGACGCTGTTTCGGCGCTTTGCAGTGGCGAAAAACATGCGCCCGAACCGCTTTCGGATGCGGAGCGGACATCGCTGGAGGAGGCCAGCCTCGAGGGCGCGCCCGACCATGTGCGCGGCAATTATCCGGAATGGCTGGCCGCCTCGTTCGAAGCGGTCTTCGGCGCGAGGGCGGTGGAGGCGGGACAGGCTCTGTCCGAGCGCGCTCCCGTCGATCTGCGGGTCAACACGCTGAAAGGCGAACGCGGGGCGGCGCTCAAACAGCTCGATCATCTAAACCCCTTGATCACGCCGCTATCCCCATGGGGCCTGCGCATCGCCGTCGGGCCCGACGGGCGCGGCCCCGCGCTCGCCGCCGAGCCCGCTTATGTGAAAGGCCAGGTCGAGGTGCAGGACGAGGGCTCCCAGCTCGCCGCGCTTTTGGGCGGCGCGGAGGAGGGCCAGCAGGTGCTCGACTTATGCGCCGGGGGCGGCGGCAAATCCCTCGCCATGGCCGCCATGATGGAAAACAAAGGTCAGATATTCGCCACCGATTCCGATGGCCGCCGCCTGACGCCCTCCATAGCCAGGCTTGAGCGCGCCGGCGCGCGCAATGTGCAGATCCGCGCGCCGCGCGGCAAAGCCGATATCCTCACCGATCTCAAAAACCATTGCGATCTCGTCTTTGTCGATGCGCCCTGCACAGGCACCGGCTCATGGCGGCGCAACCCCGATGCCAAATGGCGCACGCGCCCCTCAGCCCTGCAATTGCGGCTCAGCGAGCAGCGCGCGGCGCTGGAGACGGCGGCCGCCTGTGTGAAGAAAGGCGGCGCGCTGGCTTACGTCACCTGTTCGGTGCTGCGCGAGGAGAACGAGGATCAGGTGCGCGCCTTTCTGGAGGCGCATCCCGACTATCTCCCGCGCGACGCCGCGCATATGGCGCGCAAAGCCGGCGTGCCCGCGCTCGCCGATCACGCTTCGCCGTTTGGGCCGGGCATCCGGCTGGCGCCGCATTCCAGCGGCACCGACGGGTTTTACGCGGCGGTGCTGGTGCGGGGCGGGTAGGCCGGACGCGGGGAGGCTTATACATTCGTGTCCATCGAGCGATTGCCCGCGGACTTTATAGCCGGCGCCGAAATGCTTCGCGCGCCCGCGGTCAGTGTCGCCCCGCTCGCGCGCGCTATGATAAATCGCGAACCATCATCGCTCTGTGGTTTGGCCGCTCACGCCGCCCGGCGCAGGGTCCGCCCATCCGCGCTCCGCGAAAGCTGCCAGCGGCCAAGCATTCCAAACCCGCTGTTTTCCAGCAGCGCGTTGAAATAATCCGCGCGCGCCATCGGCTCAAAGCCGAAACGCTCCAGCCCCGACTGTTCGACGCAATCGTGCAGCCCAAAGCCCAGATGCGCCAGATGCCCGTTGAAAACGCTGAGGCCCAGCGCTGTCTGCGCTTCCTCTTCGCCGAACATCGCCAAAGTCACGAACACGCCGCCCACAGCGACGCCAAACCCGCCCGCCAGCAACCCGCCGCCCGCGCCGCGCACCTCAAACGAATGGGCGAAACCCATATCGTGCAATTCCGCATATAGGCGCATCAGTTGCGGCGGCAGACGGTGGCACCGGCCGGCGATGGCCGCGGCCGCGTCAAAATCCCGGTCCAGCGTCACATGGAGAGCGCGCGCGGCTATGCCCATGGGCAGGCCGCCCGGCGATTGGAAATCGCGCGGGCGCACGACCATCCGCCGGCGCGGGGACCACCATGCGAGCCCGCCCGCCAGCGGCGCCGCATGCAGGCCCCGCGCATAGCCCTCCATCAGCGCCTCCGCTGTCAGAGCGCCCGACGCGCCGCACAGACCCTCGGGATGGGCGCAGACCACGGCGGGATCGGGCAAGCCCGCAACCCCGATGGCTTTATCGCGCAGCACGCAGCCGAGCGCGCCGGCAAGGCCGCGCAGGCCCAACACGGACCAGCCTGCCCCGGCCGCGCCGCAAACCCGCGCCGCGCGCTGCCAAAACGTCTCCGCAAACAGCGCCTCGCGCGTCCGCCGCCGCTCGCTGGGCGACGCCGTCACGGCTCCCGGCCCGCCCTCGGAGAACAGGCGTCCAATTTGTTTTGCGCGAATATCGATCATGATGAGCCCGCCCCCGCGCGGCCCTTGCGCCGCTTTGAAGCCGCCAATCTCGCAAACTCCGATTGCGGGCGGCTCAAGCGAACCGTTAAAATGCGCGTTAATATCCGTTCAGAACTTGGCCCTGAGGGCCCTCCATGATTGCGCGAGGCCTCCCGCTCCTCTAATCCGGCCCCTTGCCGCAAGGATTTGCCCGATGGATTCAGCCCGCGCCCACGACAAAGTGCTGATCATCGATTTCGGCTCGCAGGTGACGCAACTGATTGCAAGGCGCGTGCGGGAGGCCGGTGTTTACTGCGAAATCGCGCCGTTTCAGAGCGCGTCGGCGGCGTTTGACGCGCTGGCGCCCAAGGCGGTGATCCTCTCCGGCGGGCCGTGCTCGGTGACGGATGGGGGCTCGCCCCGCGCGCCGGACAAAATCTTCACCTCCGGTTTGCCAATTCTGGCGATTTGCTACGGCCAGCAGACCACGGCGGTCCAACTGGGCGGCGCGGTCGAGGGCGGCCACGCGGCGGAGTTTGGCCGCGCCGACATCGAAATCGTTGAGCCGAGCGCGCTGTTCGAGGGTCTATGGAAAACCGGCCAAAGCTATCCCGTGTGGATGAGCCACGGCGACCGGGTGACGCGGCTGCCCCAGGGCTTCACCGTCAAAGCCATCAGCGCCAACGCCCCCTTCGCCATCGCCTCGGACGAAACGCGCCGCATCTACACCACCATGTTCCACCCGGAAGTCGTCCACACCCCCGACGGCGCAAAGCTCATCGCCAATTTCGTGCTCAAAATCGCCGGGCTGAAAAACGACTGGACCATGGCGGCGTTTCGCGGCGAGGCGGTCAAAGCCATCCGCGCGAAGGTCGGCGCGGGCAGGGTGCTCTGCGGCCTCTCCGGCGGCGTCGACAGCTCCGTCGCCGCGGTGTTGCTGCACGAGGCCATCGGCGAGCGCCTGACCTGCGTTTTCGTTGATCACGGCCTGCTGCGCCAGGGCGAGGCGCAAGAGGTCGTGGCGCTGTTCCGCGGCCACTACAACATCCCCCTCGTGCATGTGGAGGCGGCGCCCGTCTTTTTGCGCGAACTGGCCAATGTCGCCGACCCCGAGACGAAGCGCAAAATCATCGGGCGCCTGTTTATCGAGACCTTTGAAGCCGAGGCCAAAAAGATTGCGGCGGACGGCAAAGGCGCGCCGGAATTTTTGGCGCAGGGCACGCTGTATCCCGACGTGATCGAGAGCGTGTCGTTCACCGGCGGCCCCTCCGTCACCATCAAGAGCCACCACAATGTCGGGGGCCTGCCGGAGCGGATGAATATGAAGCTCGTCGAGCCCCTGCGCGAACTCTTCAAAGACGAAGTGCGCGCGCTCGGCCGCGAGCTGGGCCTGCCCGATGCCTTTGTTGGGCGCCACCCCTTTCCCGGCCCCGGCCTCGCCATACGCCTGCCCGGCGGCGTGACCCCGGAGAAACTCGAAATCCTGCGCAAAGCCGACGCTGTCTATCTCGACGAAATCCGCAAAAGCGGCCTCTACGACAAAATCTGGCAGGCATTCGCCGTGTTGCTCCCCGTGCGAACCGTCGGCGTGATGGGCGACGGCCGCACCTATGATTTCGTCTGCGCCCTCCGCGCGGTGACCAGCGTCGACGGCATGACAGCGGATTTCTTCCCCTTCGACATGAACGTGCTGGGCAGAGCCGCAACGCGGATCATCAATGAGGTGAAGGGGATCAACCGCGTGGTCTACGACGTGACAAGCAAGCCGCCGGGGACGATTGAGTGGGAGTGAGGGCGATCGCTGAATTGCAGAGGCGCCCACGGTGTTCCGGTTTGCGTCAGGAATTACATTGATCCAAGGATCGAGCCCAAAAAAAATATAGAGAGTTCCGCCATGACCAAAGTTCGCGTTGCCGGCTTTTCGATCTCGTTTGACGGTTTTGCAGCAGGGCCGGAACAAAGTCTTGAAAATCCGCTCGGCAAGCGCGGGCAGGAACTGGCCGGATGGATGTTCGGCACCCGTATGTTTCAGGCCATGATCGGCAAAAGCGGCGGTTCGGAGGGCGTCGATGATGCCTATGCATCCCGTGCAATGGAAGGGTTCGGCGCGTTCATCCTCGGCCGCAATATGTTCGGGCCCATCCGTGGTCCCTGGCTGGACGGGAACTGGAAGGGCTGGTGGGGCGCCAATCCGCCCTATCATGCGCCGACCTTCGTGCTGACACACCACCCGCGCGATCCAATTGTGATGGATGGCGGCACCACCTTCATCTTCGTGAGTGACGGCATCGAGGCGGCGCTGGAGCGGGCGAGGGTGGCCGCCAAGGGGCGTGACGTGAAGATTGGCGGCGGAGCCGCGACGGTGCGTCAATATCTTCGCGCCGGTCTCATCGACGAGATGCATATAGCTTTGTCCCCGGTCGTGCTGGGTCAGGGCGAACCGATTTTCGCGGGGATCGACCTGCCGGCGCTCGGCTACCGCGTCACCGAACATAAGGCCACCGAACACGCCACTCACATTGTGCTTAGCCGGTAGCCGCGGGCTTTCCGCTCAGACATCAGCGAGTCCCCCATGACCGTCCCCGTCCTCCACGGCATCCGCGCCTGCGACACCATGAAGAAAGCCCGCGCATGGCTGGAGGCGCATGATGTCGCTTATGTTTTCCACGATTACAAAACCGCCGGCATCAGCCGCGATACGCTTCAAGCCTGGTGCCAACGGCTCGGCTGGCAGGCGGTTCTCAACCGCGCGGGCACGACGTTCCGCAAATTGCCGGAGGCGGATAAGACCGCGCTCGACGAAGCCAAAGCCATCACGCTCATGCTGGCGCGGCCCTCGATGATCAAACGGCCTATGCTGGACAGCGGCGCCTCGCTCGCGGCGGGCTTCAAGCCGGAAACATACGCCCAATTGTTCGCCGCAAAAACCTGAACCTCCCCGGCTTCACGCGCTTCTCGCAAAGCTGTGATTGTACAGCGGCGCGGCTTGCGGCACATTTGACGCCGAATACGGAATCGCGACGCCATGTTCTTCTTTCAGTGCCTCGGCCTCTACCTCGCCATCGGCCTATGCGTCGGCGCGGCCTTTGCGTTTTTCGGCGCCGGGCGCGCCGTGGCGCCCCGCGCGGACATTTCCGCGCCGGCCCGCGTGTTGCTGATTCCCGGCGCGATGGTTCTGTGGCCGCTGGTGCTGGCGCGCTGGCTGGGCGGGGGGCCGCGCCCATGATGCGCGCGCACCGGGCGGTTCACCGCTGGCTCTGGCCGGTGCTGGCGCTGGCGGTGACGCTGGGCTTCACTCTGGCGCTGGCCTGGCGCCCGCCGCCCGACCCGCCGCAAGAGCGGCCGCTGGATCCACCGACCGGGGCGGAGACCGCCAAATGAGCGCCGGTTTCCGCGCGGTGCAATGGAACCGCGATAAAATCATCTATGACGCCGTGCTGCTGGCGGCGGCCGCGCTGTTCATCGGCGGTTTTATGGCGGTCGGAGCGAGGCTCGATCCGCCGGCCAATGCCGCCGCCTGGGCGGATTTGCGGCTGCGCGCCTGCGGCCTCTGCGCGTTTGGCATGATCACGCTCATCCTTTGCATTGGCCCGCTGGCGCGGCTCAATGCGCGGTTTCTGCCTTTGCTCTACAATCGCCGGCATTTCGGCGTGCTGGCGTTTTGCGTCGCGCTGGTTCACGGCGTTTCCGTCGCCGATTGGTTTTATTCGCAGGGCACGCTGGCGGATCTGGCCGCGGAGCTGACCACAGGCGCGAATTACACCAAATTCATCGGCTTCACGACGAAAGCCATCGGCCTCTCGGCGCTGGCGGTGTTCTTCGTCATGGCCGCGACCTCCCACGATTACTGGCTCGGATTTTTGTCGCCCCCCGTGTGGAAGGCCATTCACATGGGCGTCTACGGCGCTTACGGGCTGCTGATCCTGCATGTGTCGCTTGGCCTGATGCAGGAGAAGCGCTCGCTCTGGGTGCCCGTGCTCCTTGGCGGCTCTTTTGCGCTGGTGGCGGGGCTCCATATCGCCGCCGGCTGGCGCGGGCGTGAGGGCGACCGGCCCGGCCCGTTGACGGCGGACGGCTGGATCACGCTGGGCCCGCCGGAGGCCATCCCCGAGGGCCGCGCCCGCATCGTGTCAGCCCCCGGCGGCGAGCGCATCGCGGTGTTCCGTGCGGGCGCGGTCGTTTCCGCCGTGACCAACCTCTGCGCCCACCAGAACGGTCCGCTGGGCGAAGGCAGGGTGGTCGATGGCTGCATCGTCTGCCCCTGGCACGGCTATCAGTACCGCCTCGAGGATGGCTGCGCCCCCGCGCCCTTCACGGAGAAGCTGGCGACGCACCGGCTGCGCCTGCGCGGCGGCATACTGGAGGTCGATCCCGCGCCGCTGCCGCCCGGCACTGCCGCCGCGCTGGAGCTGGGGGCATAGGCGCGCCGCAAAAGCCTCGCCTTTGATGCCTTTGCGTGCTAACCGCTCGGTCTTGGCCCCGGCGGGGCGCCCTCCAGGCTGGCAAATGTCCGATATTTTCCGCGAAGTCGATGAAGAAGTCCGGCGCGACAAGGCGCTGGAATTCTGGTCGAAATATCAAAATTACATGATCGCCGCCGCCATGATCGTGGTGGCCGCAGCCGGCGGCTGGCGTTTCTATGAAAACCGCCAGCGCGCCGCCGCCGAAGAGGCCGGCGCCCGATATGAGACGGCGCTGCAATTGACGCGCGAGGGCAAATCGGCGGATGCCGACACCGCCTTTCAGGAAATCATCAAACAGGGTCCTCCCGGCTACGCTTTGCTGGCGCGTTTCCGCGCGGCGGCGGAATTCGCCGGGTCTGACAAGCCCAAAGCGGTCGCCATTTACGACGCGCTGGCGCAGGACCCCGCCGTGGGCGCGCTGATGCGGGACGTTGCGCGGCTGCGCGCGGGACTGTTGCGCCTCGACGACGCCGATGCCGCCGAGCTCAAGAGCCGGCTGGAGCCGCTGGCGGCGCCTGGCAACCCGTTTCGCCACACAGCCAGAGAACTTCTGGCTTTTGCCGCCCTGAAAGCCAATAACTTGGAAGCCGCCGGACGCTGGTTCGATGCCATCATCACCGATGGCCAGGCGCCGCAGGCGGTCCGCCAGCGCGCCGAAGCCCTGCTGGGCCTCGTCAGCGCCGGCAAGACGAATTAGGCGGATTTTCCGCGCGGGATTTCCGGCGCGGGCCGGATTCCAAATTGGACCCCCATGACCTTCGCCCTCGCCATCATCGGCCGCCCCAACGTCGGCAAATCCACGCTGTTCAATCGCCTCGTCGGCAAGAAGCTTGCGCTGGTTGACGACACGCCCGGCGTCACCCGCGACCGGCGCGAGGGCGCGGCGCGGATCGCCGATATCGCCTTCACCATCATCGATACCGCCGGCCTTGAGGAAGGCGATGCCGCGACGCTCACCGGCCGCATGCGCGCACAGACGGAAGCCGCCATCGGCCTTGCCGACGCCATCCTTTTTATGATCGACGCGCGCGCCGGCGTGACCCCGACCGACAGCCATTTTGCCCAATTGGTGCGCCGCGCCGGCAAGCCGATCATCCTGCTCGCCAACAAGGCGGAGAGCGGCGCTTCAACGGCGGGCGTGCACGACGCCTGGTCGCTGGGCCTCGGCGACCCCATCGCCTTTTCCGCCGAGCACGGAATCGGCATCAACGAGCTTTACGACGCCCTGCGCGAAGCGCTGCCCGAGCAAACCGAGGTCTTTTACGACGAGGAGCCCGAAGAGGCGCCGCGCCTGACGCTGGGCCTTGAGGAGGATGGCACCGAACTCGATAAAACCAAGCCGCTCAACATTGCCGTGGTCGGGCGTCCGAACGCCGGAAAATCGACGCTGCTCAACCGTATTCTTGGCGAGGAGCGCCTGCTGGTGGGCCCCGAGGCCGGCATCACCCGCGATTCCATCGGCGTTGAATTTGAGTGGACGCGGGGCGAGGGCTCCGCGCGGCCGATGAAAATGTTCGACACCGCCGGCCTGCGCAAACGCGCCAATGTCACCGGCAAAATCGAAAAGCTCGCCACCGCCGACGCTATCCGCGCGGTGAAGTTTGCTGAAGTCGTGGTGGTGCTGCTCGACGCGACGATCCCCTTCGAGAAGCAGGACCTTACCATTGTCGATCTCGTCTGCCGCGAGGGCAGGGCGCTCGTCATCGGCCTCAACAAATGGGACCTCATCACAAACCCCGGCAAAAAACTGCTGGAACTGCGCGAGGAGGCCGACAGGCTGCTGCCGCAGGTGAGGGGCGCTCCTGTGGTGCCGGTCTCCGGCCTCACCGGCTCCGGCGTTGAAAAATTCATGGAGGCGATTTTCCGGGTCCACGAAATCTGGAACACGCGCATTTCCACCGGCCGCCTCAACCGCTGGCTGGCCCCCGTGATCGAGAAGACGCCGCCGCCCGCCGTGTCAGGCTTCCGCATCAAAATCCGCTATATGACGCAGCCGAAGGCGCGCCCGCCCTATTTCGTGATATTCGGCAACCAGCTTGACGCGCTCCCGGTAAGTTATGAACGCTATCTCACCAACGGATTGCGCGAGACTTTCGGCCTGCACGGCGTGCCCATCCGCATTTCCAAGAAGGGCACGAAGAACCCGTTCCACGATGGAACGAAGCGGAAAATCTGGTAGGCCCCTTCAGAGCCGGGGAACGTGGACCATGCTTGCGACAAGAGCCATCGTATTTAGCGCGGCCTTCCTCGCCTTTGCGCCGGCGCAAGCCATCGCCGCCGACAATCCCATGGGCTTTGCCCTGGACGTCTCGCTCTCGCGCGCCGCCGCAACCAAACTCGCGTCGACGAAAGAGGGAATCGAGATCGCCGCCTATTGGTACGGCGAGCCGACGAAAGCCGCCAAAAAGCGCGCCGACGATATGGGCAACATCAATCTTGGCCAAGAAAAAGCGCGGCTTCCCGGCACGGGAGGGCGCGCGGAGATTTCCGGCAAGGGCGCGAAAGTCAAGGATGTGGGACTGACGCAAGGGGGCGCGGTCAAAGTGAATCTCAACGTCTATTCCGCCCGCCTCGGCAACAAGGACAACATCCTCGATTGCAGCTTCTTCGACGACGACCTGCAGCTGGCGCGCCTCAAGCCGATCGCGGTTCTGTGCAAGCTGATTGGCGAGAAATAGGCGTCCCATCCGCTCCGCAAAAGACCGCTCTGCAAAAAAAAACCTTGCCCGTGTCGCCAAACTTTCGATACTGTCGCGATAAGCACGACAGGAGGACAGCCATGCCTAAACTCATCGACCGCCGCGGTTTTCTCAGGACATCCGCTGTTGCGGCGGCCAGTCCGTTCATGTGCGTCGAGCCGGCGCGCGCGGCGCCGATCGAGACGCCGACCGTCGATCGGCTTTCCATCCGCGTCATCCTCGACGGCGCCGCAAATTCTTTCTACCGCCCGGCGGAAGTCGCCGGCGTGAAGAGCGAGCGCCCGCCGGCCAACGCCGATTATCGCCGCGCCTTGCACAACGAATGGGGCCTGTCGCTGTTTCTCGAATCCACGCGCGCCAGCGACGCGCGCGTCATCATGCTCGACTTCGGCTATACGCCGGAGACGTTGCTGAACAACATCGAACTGCTCGGCGTAGATCCCAAAAAGATCGACGCCATGGTGGTGAGCCACGGCCACTACGA